>DASREB010000174.1:0-25053 GCA_035652275.1 Burkholderiales bacterium | reverse complement strand
GCGCTCTCGCTCGGCGTCGCGGCGCGGCGGCTCAAGGTCGTGGCGATCGCGGTCAGTGCCGCCTTCACTGCCGTGTGCGGCGCGCTGTGGGCGCAGTACGTCGGTTTCGTCGATCCGCTTTACGTCTTCTCGGTCGACCTTTCCGTCCGGTTCGCGCTCGCGGCCATCATCGGCGGCCTCGGCACCGCGCTCGGGCCGTTCCTCGGTTCGGTGCTCGTCACGACGGTGGAGACATGGCTGCGCGCCCAGTTCGGCGGCCTCGGCTCGCATCTCATCGGCCTGTATCTCATCCTCTACGGCATCGCGCTCATCGTCATGGTGCGCTTCGCGCCGCAGGGAATCGTCGGCTGGCTGCGGCACAGATGAGCCTGCTTCGCGTACGCGGCGTGACGAAGCGCTTCGGCGGCATCACCGCCAACCGCGGCATCACCTTCGACGTCGCCGCCGGCGAACTGGTGGGCATCATCGGCCCGAACGGCGCCGGCAAGTCGACGCTCTTCGAATGCATTAGCGGCTTTTATTCGCCCGACGAGGGATCGGTCGAGCTCGACGGCACGCGGCTCACGCGAATGTCGCCCGACCGCGTGTGCCGGCTGGGCGTGGCGCGCACGTTCCAGAAGCTGCGGCCCTTCCGGGGCCTCACGGTGGTCGAGAACGTCATGGTCGGCGCGCTCACGCGCATCCACGATGTCAGACACGCGCGCGAGCAGGCGCACGAATGGCTGCGTCGCGTCGGCCTCGCGGAGAAGGCGAACGCGCATGCGCGCACGCTGTCGACCGGCCAGCGCAAGCGGCTGGAGCTAGCGCGGGCGTTGGCGACGCAGCCCCGCCTCCTATTGCTCGATGAGGTGACGGGCGGCGTCGATCAGCGCTCGATCCCCGGCCTGGTGGAGCTCGTGCGCGAGCTGCATGCGGGTGGCCTCACGCTGCTCGTGATCGAGCACAACATGCGCGTCGTCACCGCGGTCGCGCAGCGCATCATCGCGCTGCACATGGGCGAGGTCATCGCCGATGGCGCGCCCGGCGCCGTGTCGCGCGATCCAAAAGTGGTCGAGGCGTATCTCGGGCAGGCGTACGTCGCATGACCCAGCTCGCCGTCGAAGCGCTCGACGTCGCCTATGGCGACTTCCAGGTGCTGTGGAACGCCGAGCTCGCGATGCAGGCGGGTGAAATCGTCGCCGTGCTCGGACCGAACGGCGCCGGCAAATCGACGTTGGTGAACACCATCTCCGGCTTGCTCCGCCCGCGCTCAGGCACCATCACGTTCGAGGGCGAGCGCATCGACGGCATGCCCGCGTACCGGGCCGCGGGAGAAGGCATCGCGCACGTGCTCGAGCGCCGGCGCCTCTTTCCGTTCCTCACGGTGCAGGACAACGTGCTCCTCGGTGCGCACAACCCGCGCGCCCGGCCGCATCGCGAGGCGACGCTGGCACGCCTGGAAGCGCTGCTGCCGCTCCTGAAGACGCGGCGTACGCAGCTCGCACATACGCTCTCTGGCGGCGAGCAGCAGATGGTGGCGATCGCCCGTGGGCTCATGGCGCGGCCGAAGCTCCTGATGATCGACGAGCCGTTCCTCGGCCTTTCGCCGCGCATGGTGCAGGAGATCGGCGCGCTCGTGCGGCGCATCCGCGACGAGCAGGGCATCAGCGTGCTTTTCATCGAGCAGAACGTGGAGCTGTCGCTGCGCCTTGCCGATCGCGGCGTGGTGCTCGAGTCCGGCCGTACCGTCTTAAGCGGTCCGTCGGCCGAGCTCTTGCGCTCGGCGGAAGTGAAGCGCATCTTTCTCGGCGATGTGGCGCTGTAGGCTATGCTTTTGCAATGCTGCGACCGATCCCCGACACCACCATTTTCGATCTGCGGCTTTCGCGCCGCGGTTACCGCCTGAACCAACTCTGCGCCGCGCTTTGCTCGCCTGAGGAGCGCGAGGCGTTCAAGCGCGACGAACAAGCCTTCATGGCGCGCTTTGACCTCACTGCAGAAGAAAAGGACCTGATCCTGAAGCGCGACTTCCAGGGGCTGATCGAGGCCGGCTGCAATATCTATTTCCTGCTCAAAATCGGCTCTGCGACCGGCAACGGCCTCTACAGGATGGGCGCGCAGATGCGCGGCGAGAGCTATGAGGCGTTCCTCGCCACGCGCAAGATCCGCGGCGCGGTCTGATGGCTCGCATCGTTGGCGGTCTCGGGCTTTCGCATGTACCGTCGATCGGGCCGGTGGTCGATCGCGGCCGCACCCAGGAGCCGGCATGGAAACCGCTATTCGACGCTTATGTCCCCGTCCGCGAGTGGCTCGCCAAAATGAAGCCGGATGTGGCGATCGTCGTCTACAACGACCACGCGGCCGATTTCACCTTCGACAAGTACCCGACGTTCGCACTCGGGGTTGCCGAGCGCTACCTCATCGGTGATGAAGGCTTCGGCACGCGGGCACTGCCGGAAGTCACTGGCGATGCCGAGCTCTCGACGCATCTCGCCCAGGCGCTCATCTATGAGCACGAGTTCGACCTGACGCTCTGCCAGAAGATCGCGGTGGAGCATGGCTTCCTCGTGCCGATGAACCTCTGCTTTGCGCATGGCCCGAGCGGTTGGCCGGTGCGCGCCATCCCGCTGCAGGTGAACGTGATCCAGCACCCGCTGCCGACGGCGCGGCGCTGCTACCGCCTCGGCCAGGCATTGCGCGCAGCCGTCGAAACGTATCCGGAAGATTTAAAGATTGTCGTAATGGGCACCGGCGGCATGTCGCACCAGCTGCAGGGCAAGCGCTTCGGCTACATGAATGAGAAATTCGACCAGTGGTTCCTCGACCAGCTGGAAAGCGATCCCGAGGCGCTCGCTCGCATTACGCACCAGGAAATCATGGAGCAAGCGGGCGCCGAGGCGGTCGAGCTGATCATGTGGCTGACGATGCGCGGCGCCGTCTCGCCGCGGGCGCGGCGCGTGCACCGGAACTATTACGCACCCATGACGACCGGGATGGGTCTCATCACGTTCGAGGGCTAGTTGGCCTACACTGCGGCAGCCATGACGCTGCCGCAATACCGCAACGCGCTGCAACCGCAAACCGTGCTGCACGAGTACCGCGTCGAGCAGGTGCTCGGTGCCGGCGGCTTCGGCACCACGTACCTCGCGCGCGACACGCATCTCGACAAGCAGGTCGCGATCAAGGAGTACTTTCCGTCCGATATCGCGATGCGCGCGACCGAGGGCACGGTGCAGCCGGCGACCACGGACCGCGAGGCGGACTACAAGTGGGGCCTCGATCGCTTCCTCCAGGAAGCGCGCACGCTCGCCCGATTCAGCCACCCGAATATCGTGCGGGTGATCCGCTACTTCGAGGCGAACGGCACCGCCTACATGGTGATGGATTACGAGCGCGGCGAGCCGCTCAGGAATCTGCTGGTCGTCAATGCGCGGCTGCCGGAAGCACAGTTGCGTCGTCTGGCGGGGCCGCTGCTCGACGGCCTGCGCGCGGTGCACGCGGCCGGGTTCCTGCATCGCGATATCAAGCCCGACAACATTTTCGTGCGCACCGACGGCACGCCCGTGCTGATCGATTTCGGCTCGGCGAGGAACGCGCTCGGCGGCGAGACGCGCGCGCTGACCGCGATTCTCACCCCGGGATATGCGCCGCTCGAGCAGTATTCGGCCGACGGCCGGCAGGGGCCGTGGACCGATCTCTATGCGCTCGGCGGCGTGTTCTACCGCTGTGTCACCGGCGTGCAGCCCCCGGACGCCGTTGCCCGCATGCGCGGCGACACGCTCGCCGACGGCCTCGCCAAGGCGGCCAGCGCGTACAGCGCGCCGTTCCTGCGTGCCATCGGCTGGGCGCTGACGCTCGACGAAAAGAAGCGCCCGCAAAGCGTCGATGCCTGGCGCACCGTGCTGCTCGCTGCGGCCTCGGGCCCCGCAGTGCCGGCGGCGACAACGGCGGCTGTCACGGCTGAACGCACGCTGCGCGTAGAACGTCCGGCGGTACGGCTCGCGCCGGCCCCCACCAGGCGCCCCTGGCTGCCGCTCGCCTCGGCGCTCGGCGTGGTGCTGGTACTTTGCGCGGTCGCACTGGCCATGAAGCATTCCATGCGGCCCGCGGACGCCGCGCCGCACGACGAAGTGCGCTTCCGCGCTCAGGTGCTGGAACAGTTCCACACGGCCGACACCAACGGCGACGGCTATCTGTCCGTCGATGAGATGCGGCGCTTTCCGTTCCTGGCGAAGGAATTCGCGCGCCTCGACACGGACGGCGACGGCCGCATCTCGGTCGCGGAATTCGAGCACGCGCGGCGCGAGCAGCTCGGCCGGCGGCTCGCCAAGCGCAGCGACTGAGCGCTCAGACGAGCGCGATGTAGAGGCCGGCGAAGCCGGCAAAGAGCGCCACGACGAAGAGCCGCCGCACGGCGGCGTCGCGGACTACGCGGCGTAGCAGGCCAACGCGCCGCGGCAGGCGGGTGAGCTCGTCCTGGGAAGCATTCTTGATGCGTTTGACCGCCGCCGTCGAATCGAAGAGCCGCGACACCGGCAGCCGCGTATCGATGGCGATGGCGCGCGCCGGTGGCGCGTCGTTGGCCCGCGGGCTGCCCGCATCCATCTTCATGGTGCGGCTCTTGTCGCCGGAAGGCTCGCTGGCCGCGGCCTGGCCGCGCAGCTCCGCGAGGCAGGTCTCGAGGTCGGCGGCGAGCTCGTACGCATTCTGGTAGCGCACCGCGGGATCCTTCTTCAGCGCGCGCGCCACGACGAAATCGATCATTGCCGGCAGCCCCGGCACGACGCGCGTCGGCGGCACATGCTCGGTCTGCGTGATGCTGTGCTGGACCTGCTCGATGTTCTCGCCGGAGTAAAGCCGCGTGCCGGTGAGCATCTCGTAGAGCACGATGCCGAGCGAGAAGATGTCGGAGCGCTGGTCGACCGGCTGGCCGGAGATCTGCTCGGGCGACATGTAGCGCGGCGTGCCGAGCACCATGCCGGTGCTGGTCTTGTGGTCGGCCATGCGCATGCGCGCGAGGCCGAAGTCCATGATCTTCGCCTTGCCGCCGCCGTTCAGCATGATGTTGCCGGGCTTGATATCGCGATGCACGACGCCGCGCTCATGCGCGTAGCCCAGGCCTTCGGCCACCTGGCGGCCGATCTCGACCGCCTCGAGCGCGGTGACACCCTGCTTGGTCATGCGCGTGCGCAAATCGATGCCCTCGAGGAGCTCCATGGCCATATACGCCATGCCCTCGTGCTCGCCGCAGTCGAACGTGGTGACGATGTGCGGGTGGTTGAGCTTGCCCGCCGCCTTCGCCTCGAGGAAAAAGCGCTTGCGATACTCGCCGTGCTCTTCGGCATCCTCGGGCAGGATGATGGTCTTCAGCGCGACCAGGCGGTCGAGGTTCGGATCCTCGGCCTTGTAGACGATGCCCATCGCGCCCCGCCCGAGCTCGTCGATGATGCGGTAGCGCGCGATCTTGGTGGTTTTCTTCGCCATCAGTAGCGCACGCGCTGCACCAGCGCGCCGACGTACGGGTACTTGGCGATGATGGTGCTCAAGAACGGCGCGCGCGCCTCGTGCGTCGCGCGCCACGCAAAGCCGGCGCCGACAAACGCGGCGATCAGGGCGACGCTCGCGGCCGAGTAGCGACGCCGGCGGCGCGCGAGGCCGCCGTTATTCGGGCTGAAGACTTCGTGCACGCGCAGTCCCGCATCGGTGAAGTTGCCGGCCGAGACCAGCATGGCCTCGCGTCCAGGCGCGGCATCGGCGAGCGCCTCGCGAAAGGCACGCGAGGCGAGTAATCGCGACGACGACGCAAACTCGGCGAGGTTCGCGGCGACGGCAATGCCATCGCCGGTGAGGCCCTCGGCCCCCTTGCGCCCCGAGAGTTGTAACGCGCCATGGTTGATTCCAGCGGTGAGCGGCAGCCCGGCCGCCCCCGAGGTGAGCGCGCGTTGCGCAAGGCGCAGCGCCGCGCGCGGATCGTCGATCAGCACGATCGCCGCGCCGTCGGCCGCCTCCAGTACGACGCGGCTTTCCGGGTCGATTTCGGCTGTAACGACCGCAGTGACCGCCTCGAGCTGCGCCCGCAGGCGCGCCTGCTCGCTCGCCGTGCGGCGGGCGAACTCGGCAATCTTCAGGAAAACGACGCTGCCAACCAGGGATGCGCTCACCGGCGCAAGGATGCAGGGTCATCGGCGCCTTGAAAAGGAACTAGAACCGGTTAAAATGCCGCCCGCTGAGGAGCGTTGCGTCCCTACATCAAGGGGGGTCAGGCTCAGCTAAATTCAACGGCGCTCGCATCGGAAACGGTGCGGGCGCTTTGTCTTTCTGGAGGCCGTAAATGAAAGCTGCTGATTCGAAATTCTCCGATTTCCGCGTCGCCGATCTGTCGCTGGCTGACTGGGGACGCAAGGAAATCCTTATCGCCGAGTCCGAGATGCCGGCGCTGATGGCGATCCGTGCCGAGTACGCCGCAAGACAGCCGCTGCGCGGCGCGCGTATCGCCGGGTCGCTGCACATGACGATCCAGACCGCGGTCCTCATCGAGACGCTCAAGGCGCTCGGCGCCGACGTGCGCTGGGCCTCGTGCAACATCTTCTCGACGCAGGATCACGCCGCCTCGGCCATTGCTGCCGGGGGCACGCCGGTGTTCGCCTACAAAGGCGAGTCGCTCGCCGAGTACTGGGAATTTACGCACCGCATCTTCGAGTTCGGCGAGCAGGGACCCAACATGATCCTCGACGACGGCGGCGACGCCACGCTGCTCGTGCATCTGGGCAAGCGCGCGGAGCAGGACGCCTCGGTGATCTCGCAGCCAAAAAGCGAAGAGGAGCAGTACCTCTTTGGCGCGATCAAGAAGCGCCTCGCCGAGCGGCCCGGCTGGTATTCGCGCATCGGCAAGGAGATTCGCGGCGTCACCGAAGAGACCACCACCGGCGTGCACCGCCTCTATGCGATGGCCAAAGACAAGCGGCTTCTCTTCCCCGCGATCAACGTCAACGATTCGGTGACCAAGTCGAAGTTCGACAACATCTACGGCTGCCGCGAGTCGCTGGTAGACGGCATCAAGCGCGCGACCGACGTGATGATCGCCGGCAAGGTGGCGGTCATTGCGGGCTACGGCGAAGTCGGCAAAGGCTCGGCGCAGGCGCTGCGCGGGCTGCAGGCGCAGGTCTGGGTGACCGAGATCGACCCGATCTGCGCGCTGCAGGCGGCGATGGAAGGCTACAAGGTCGTGACGATGGACTACGCCGCGGACAAGGCGGACATCTTCGTCAGCGCGACGGGCAACTTCAACGTCATCACCCACGAGCACATGAAGCGCATGAAGAACAACGCCATCGTGTGCAACATCGGCCACTTCGACAACGAGATCGAGGTCGCGGCGCTGAAAGCTTACAAGTGGGAGAACATCAAGCCGCAGGTGGACCACATCATCTTCCCGGATGGCAAACGCATCATCCTGCTCGCCGAGGGGCGCCTCGTGAACCTCGGCTGCGCCACCGGGCATCCCTCCTACGTGATGAGCTCGTCCTTCGCCAACCAGGTGCTCGCGCAGATCGAGCTCTTTACCAACAACAAGAACTACCCGATCGGCGTCTACATCCTGCCGAAGCAGCTCGACGAGAAGGTTGCGCGCCTGCAGCTCACCAAGCTCGGGGCGATGCTGACCGAGCTCACCGACGAGCAGGCGCGCTACATCGGCACGCCGAAGCAGGGTCCGTACAAGTCCGACCACTATCGCTACTGAAAGCGCGGCAAAATCGGGGGCAGGTTCACATTTCTGCGCGAAATGTTGATCTGACCCTCATTTCATGAAGATCGCGATCTTCGGCTCGGGCGGCGTCGGCGGCTATTTCGGCGCGCGGCTCGCGGCGGCCGGCAACGAAGTGCAGTTCATCGCCCGCGGTGCGCACCTTGCCGCGATGCGCAGCCACGGCTTGCGCGTGGAAAGCGCGCGCGGCAACCTGCAGATCAACGCGCGCGCACACGAGCAGCCCGACGATATCGGACCGGTCGATTACGTGCTGTTCGCGGTCAAGCTCGCCGATGTGGAAAGCGCCGCTCAGCGCCTGCGGCCGCTCCTTGCAGAGCGCACGCAAGTGCTCTGTTTCCAGAACGGCGTCGAAGCGGCCGAGCTCGTCGCGCGCGCCATCGGCGCACAGCATGCGCGGCCCGGCGTCGCGTACATCGCCACCGCCATCAGCGCGCCCGGTGTGGTGCGCCATACGGGCACGATGGAACGCCTGCAGGTCGGGCCGGGCGCCGAACGCTTCGTCGCCGCGTGCAAGGAAGCCGGGATCAATATCGAAGAGGTGCAGGACATCGAGCGCGCGCGCTGGGAGAAGTTCGTGTTCCTCGCTGCGCTCTCCGGTGTAACAAGTGTCGCGCGGGCGCCGGTCGGCGTGTGCCGCGCGGATGCGGAGCTCCGCGCGACCTTCGAAGCGGCGATGTCCGAGGCATGGCGCCTGGGGCGCAAGCGCGGCGTGCAGCTCGCCGACAATTTCGTCGCCGATCGCATGAAGTTCGTGGAAGGCTTGCCGGCCGAGATGCGCACCTCGATGCAGCACGACCTCGAAGCCGGCAAGCCGCTCGAAGCGCCATGGCTTTGCGGCGCGGTCGCGCGCATGAGCGCGCAGAGCGGGCTCGAGGCGCCGGTGAACCGCACGCTCTACGCCGCGCTCAAGCCCTTCCTGCATGGACCTGCGGGCGCGGCTCGCTGACCGGCGCGAGCCGGTCTTTCTCTACGGCACCACCCCGCCGCGCGCAGGCGCGACAGCCGCGCAAGTGAACGAGGCAGCGGACAAGCTCGCGGCGCGCATGCGGCCGCTCGCGCTCGACGGCCTCGTCGTCTACGACATCCAGGATGAGTCCGGTCGCACCAGCCAGCCGCGCCCGTTCCCGTTCATCGCCACCGTCGATCCGCGACGCTATGCCGCGCTTTTGCGCGAGCACACCGGCCTCACGCCGATTACCTACAAGGCGCTCGGGCCGATGCCGGAAGCCGCCTGGCAGGCGTGGCTGGTCGAATCGGCGCAGGGCGATTTGCGCGTCGTCTCGGTCGTCGGCCGCCCGACCTCCGGCGTGCGCTATCCACTCGCGCTGTCGCGTGCCGTGCGCCTTGCCGCCGAGCACCCCGCGCGCTTCACGGTGGGCGGCGTCGCGATCGCCGAGCGCCATACGGACGAGCGCAGCGAGTCGGCACGCCTCCTCGCCAAGGCGGTGGAAGGCTGCGCCTACTTCATCTCCCAGACCGTGTACCACGCCGCGCCGACCCAGCGCCTGCTGCGCGACTATCTGCGCGACTGCCGCGGCGCTGCGCTCACGCCGCGCCGCATGGTTCTTACCTTTGCGCCCTGCGGGCGCGAGAAAACGCTTTCCTTCCTCCGCTGGCTCGGCGTGAATGTCGCGCCCGAGACCGAGCGGGCCATTTTCGGCGCCAGCGATCCGCTCGCGAAATCGATCGAGATCTGCCGCGACAACCTGCGTCGCATCCTCGACCAGCCGTACGCCGCCGACATTCCGCTCGGCATCAACGTCGAAAGCGTCTCGATCAACCGCGACGAGATCGACGCCAGCATCGATCTGTTCCACGCGCTGCGCGAAGTGATGAGCGGCCGATGAAGCGCACGCTGCCGCTGCTCGCGAGCGCCGTGCTGCTCGCGGCTGCGCTCGAGCTCCTGGGGGTGCACGCGCTGCGCGGGCTCGAAAATCGACTGCTCGACAGCTTCGTACTGGCGCAGGCGGCGAAGCTCGCGCCGGATCCGGACATCGTGCTGGTGGCGATCGATGAGAAGAGCCTGGCGAAGATGGAGATCGAGGAGGACGCGGGGCGCTGGCCGTGGTCGCGCGCGGTCTACGCGCAGCTGGTCGAGGGCCTCGCTGCACAAAGGCCGCGCGCCATCGTTTTCGACATCGTCTTCGCCGAACGCGACGCGCTGCGCCGCCAGGATGATGCCGCCTTTGCCGAAGCCGTGGCAAAGCATCGCAACACCTACTTCCCGCTGCTCGAGCTGCCGGTGCCGAAGGAATCCGATCGCATTCCGATCGCGAGCCTGGCGGCGCACCTCGGGCTCGCCCGGCCTGCAAAGGCCGACCCGCAGGCGCGCGCCGCGCTCATTCCGCCGCTCATTTTCCCGCCGCAAGAGTGGCGCGCCGGGCTGATCGAATTCATCGGTGACAGCGACGGGGTCGGCCGCCGCTACCTGCTGCGCAAGGTGATCGGCGGCTGGCAGATTCCGTCGCTGCCGGCGCGCGTGGCCGCGGACCTCGGCTATGCGCTGCCCGCGAGCGACGACATGGTGCTCGCCTGGCGCGGCAGGCCGGGAGCGTTCCCGCGAGTTTCGTTCAGCGATGTGTATCAGGACTTCAACCGGCTGAAACGAACGCGCCGCACGGACGAGTTCACCGGCAAGATCGTCATCGTCGGCGCTGATGCGACGGCGCTGCATGACCTGCGCGTCACGCCGATCACCAGCCTTCATCCCGGACCCGAGATTCTCGGCACGGCGATCGAGAATCTCAAGAACCGCCGCCATATGGAGCGCGCCTCGCCGTGGTGGCGCACAGCGATCGCCGCGCTCCTGATCGTGTTGCTGTTCGCCGGCTTTCGCGCGGAGCTCGACGCGCGCTGGCTCGGCGGGGCGCTCGCGCTTGCCTCGACGGGGCTCCTTTTTGCGTCGTACACCGCGGCCGGCCGTCTGGTTCTGCTGCCCGTCCTTACCCCGCTGGTCGCCGCCTGGAGCTTCTACGCCGCGGCCGCCCTCGCGGATTATCTGCGCGAGCGCAACGCACGCCGCCAGGCGATCGCCCAGTTCTCGCGCTTCGTCAATCCGCATGTCGTGAAGCAGCTCCTCGAGCGCGGCGGGCTGGAAGGTGCCGGCCAGACGCGTGAGGTATCGGTGCTCTTCTCCGACATTCGCGGTTTCACCACGCTGTCGGAGGAGAAGGCGCCGGCGGAAGTGGTGGCGCTCCTCAACAACTATTTTTCGCGCCAGGTCGACGTGGTGTTCCGCCACGGCGGCTCATTAGACAAGTTCATCGGCGACTGCATCATGGCGTTGTGGGGCGCGCCGCTCGACGATGCCGAGCACGCGCGCCGCGCGGTGGCTTGCGCACTTGATATGGCCGATACGCTGCAGGCCTTCAAGCGTGAGCTCGGCGCGGCCGACGCAAGCTTCGACGTCGGCATCGGCATCCACAGCGGGCCGGCGGTGGTCGGCCTGATCGGCTCGGATCGGCGCCGCGAGTACACGGCGATCGGCGACACGGTCAACCTGGCAAGCCGTATCGAAGGCCTCACCAAGGACGCGAAGCGCCGCATCCTGGTCTCGCGGGACACGATGCTTGCCTGTCGGGAAGCGTTTGACTTTGTCCCCGCAGGTTCCTATAAGGTGAAGGGTCGGGCCCAGGAGGTGGAGCTCTTCGAACCGCGCCGCAAGACGTGAGACTCTTTTTCCTCGCCGCTTTGCTGTTCCCGCTGCTCGGCCAGACCGAGCCGGCGACGGTCATTCGCGCCACCGAGCTGAAGCAATCGCCCGCGACCGATGCGCAAACCGTGGCGCAACTGCCGGAGAACACGGCGGTGGAAGCGCTCGATCGCCAGGGCGGCTGGACGCGCGTCAAGGCTGCCTCGGGCGAAGGCTGGGTGAAGCTGCTTGCGCTGCGCTATGGCGGCCCGGGCAGCGCCAAGAAGGGCGACAGCGGCATCGCGCAGGTATTCAACGTGGCACGCACCGGCTCGAGCGGCACGCAGGTGACCACCGGGGTGCGCGGGCTCGATGAAGAGAAGCTCGCCAACGCGCAGCCCAATCCCGGCGAGCTCGAGAAGCTGGAGAAGTACGCCGTAGAGCGTCCCGCCGCCGCCAGCTTCGCGGCGAAGGGCAAGCTCGCGGCGCACCCGGTGGATTATCCCAAGTGACGCGCACCGCTCTCCTCCTGGCGCTGCTCGTTGCCGCTCCGGTGCAGGCGCAGTTCAAGCTGCCGGATCTCAACATCAACAAGCTGGTCGACACGGCGAAGGACGTGGTCAAGGCGACGCGTGAGATCGACGAGAACGAGGAGATCGCCATCGGGCGCGACGTCGCGGCGCGCCTGCTGGGCGCGGCGCCGCTGATGAACGATTTGCGCGTTCAGCGCTACGTCAACAGCGTCGGCCGCTGGCTCGCCTCGCAGTCCGAGCGCCCGGACCTGCCCTGGCGCTTCGGCGTCATGGACGCGCCGCAGCTCAACGCCTTCGCCGTGCCGGGCGGCACGATCTTCATCACCCGCGGGCTGCTCGAGAAGATGCACAGCGAAGCCGAGCTCGCCGGCGTGCTGTCGCACGAGATCGTGCACGTCGTGCGCAAGCACCATCTCAAGGCCATCCAGAAGGGCGCGCTCGCGCACCTCTCGGCCGATGCGGCCGGAGCGGCGCTGAGCAGCGTCAATTCGGAGGCGCGCAATAAGCTCGTCTCCTTCGGCACCGAGATGTACTCCCGCGGCCTCGACAAGGGCGACGAGTTCGAGGCCGATCGCCTCGGCGTGGTGATCGCCGCGCGCGGCGGCTATGACACCTATGGGCTGCCGGCCGTGCTGCAGACGCTGCAAGGCATGAACGCCAAGGACTCGGCGGTGGCGCTCATGTTCAAGACGCATCCGGCACCCGGCGAGCGTCTGGATACGCTCGCTGCAAAGATGCAGCCGGTGCTCGACAGCTATTCGAGCCAGCCGCAGCTGCGCGAGCGCTTCGCCTCGGAGACCAAGACGGCTCGCTAGCAGCGCCGGATGCGCGCGAGCTTCATTGCCCATATCGAGGGGCTGCTGCGCGGCCTTGGCCGCCTCGAGGCGAAGCCGATGTTCGGCGGTCATGGTCTTTATTGCGACGGTGCCTTCTTCGCCATCGTGCTCGACGACGTGCTTTATCTGAAAGCGGACGCACAGAGCCGGCCCCACTTCAAGGCCGCGGGGCTCGAGCCCTTCGTCTACGCACGGCAGGGAAAGCGCGCTTCGCTGAATTACTATCGGGCGCCGGCCGAAGCGCTCGAGTCGCCCGAAGCTGCGCTCACCTGGGCACGCGAGGCGCTCGCCGCGGCGCTGCGGTCACGCAAATAGATGACCTACACCGTCGAACAGCACATCGCCCTGAAGCGCGTCAGCGCGATCGCCGCGTCGCCCGACGGCCAATGGCTCGCCGTCAGTGTCGATCGCCTGGACCGCGACGGCGCGAAGTACGTAAGCGATCTGTGGAAGCTGCCCACCGACGGCGGGCCGGCGGTGCAGCTCACGCGCGGCGACACCAAGGACAAGGCGCCCTGCTTTCGCCACGATGGCGCGCTCGGCTTCCTCTCCAATCGGCAGCCGAACGAAGTCAAGCCCGACGAGGACAGCGAGAAGCGCATGCAGGTGTGGCTCCTTCCCGCGGAGGGCGGTGAGCCGCGCCAGCTCACCGACGAGCCGCTCGGTGTCGAGGCCTTCCGCTTCGCGCGGCGCGCCGATCGCCTCGTCTACTTCGCCCCGGTGCTCGCCGGCGTGCCGCACGACAAGCAACGCCAAACAGCCGGCGAGCGCGCGAAGCACGGCCCGAGCGCGCAGCGCTTCACGACACAGCCGGTACGGCATTGGGACGCGTGGCTGCACGAGAACGACGAGCTGCCCTGCACGCATCTCATCGCGTGCGACGGCGCGGGCGCGAATCGCATCGACCTCACACCGCAGGCGCGGCGCGAGTTCGCCATCGAGCCGGCGTTCGACGTCTCCGATGACGGACGCCACGCCGCGGCGGTGCGCCGCACGCCGGGCAGGGACCGCGAGCTGGATGACGCCATCTTGCTGCTTGATCTCAACAGCGGCGCCGAGCGCGTGCTGGGCGTGGCCGACGCCGTGCTTTACGACGGCATCGCGTTCTCGCCGGACGGCAAGCTCATCGCCACCACCCGAGCGGTGCGCGATCCGAAGCGCGCGGTGCGGCCGCTCCTCACGCTGTTCGACGCCGCGAGCGGCGAATCGCGCTCCCTCGCTGAGCAATGGGACCGCTGGCCGCTGCTCGGTGAGTGGAGCGCCGATGGCGCGCGCCTTTTTGTCACCGCGGATGACAACGGGCACAAGCCGATATTCGCCATCGACGCACGCTCCGGGGCGCTCGAGCGCCTGAACAGCGCGGGAGGCGCGCATGATCATCCGACGGTGCTGGCGGACGGCCGCATCGCCGTGATTCGTTCGACGCTGCTCGATGCGCCCGAGTGCTACGTCCTGCAAGGCGCGAATCTCGTGCCGCTCGCGCGGCTGTCAGGCTTCAGCGAGGCGTCGGCCTGGGCGCAGGTGCGGAACTTCAGCGCCAGATCCACCGACGGCACGCCGATCCAGTGCTTTCTGGTGACGCCGAAGAATGCGGACGGACCGTTGCCGCTCGCCTTCTGGATCCACGGCGGCCCGATCGGAATGCATGGCGACGGCTGGCACTGGCGCTGGAATCCGCTGCTGCTGGTCGCGCAGGGTTATGCCGTCGCGCTGCCCAATCCGCGCGGCTCGACCGGCTTCGGTCAGGAATTCGTGCAGGGGATATGGGGCAACGTCTGGGGCGAGCAGTGCTACCGCGACCTGATGGCGGTGACCGACGCGCTGGCGGCGCGCGACGACATCGACGCCGCGCGCACCATGGCGATGGGCGGCTCGTTCGGCGGCTACATGACGAACTGGATCGGCAGCCAGACCGACCGCTACGCCTGCCTCATCACGCACGCCAGCATTGCGACGATGGCGATGTTCACCGGCGTCACCGATCATCCGGCGTGGTGGTATCTCGAGATGGGCGGCGAGAATCCGTACGCCGATCCCGAGCGCTTCGACCGCTATGCGCCGCTACGGCACATCGAGGGTTGGCGCACGCCGACGCTCATCATCCACGGCGAGCGCGATTACCGCTGCCCGGTGAGCGAAGGGCTGATCCTCTTCGAGGCGCTGCAGTACCACGGCGTGCCAAGCGAGCTGCTGGTCTTCCCCGACGAGAACCACTGGATCCTCAAGCCGCGCAATATCGTCGTCTGGTATCGCGCGGTGCTCGAGTTCATCGGGCGGTACCTCAGCGCAGGGGCGTCTTCGCCGTCGGCCCCGCGCGCTGGTACGCGCGCCACGGCTCACGCGGCGAGTCGCGGCAGGCGCCGTAGTGGAAAGGCATGACGTCGCGCCCGGGCGTGGCGAAGCGCAGGTCAACGAACCACACGCAGTTGCCGCCTTCGGTGGTGCCGTCGAACGCCGGCTCGGCCGCGAACCAGCGGAAAAAGCCGAGCGCCGGCGATTCCCAGGCGTCGCGGATCGGCTGCTGGTTCAGCTCGCCATAGCGGCTGCGCTCCACCCAGATCGCCTGCTCGAGCGGCAGGTACGGCGCATCGATCCGCGCGATGAAGCCATCGCCCGGGTGATAACGGCGCGCCTCGCGCCGCACGAGGTTGATGTGCGCGAAGCGATGGCGCTCATCATCGCTCACGAACACGGTCCAGTTGAACGGCCACACCGGGCGCGGCTGCGCATCGACACGCGCGGTAGTCAGGCCGTGCTCATCGGCGTACTGGCGCGCGAATTCCAGCGCGTGCTGGCGTTGCACGAACTGCAAGCCGACGTAGCCCGCGAGCAGGGCGAGCGCCGCAATCGCCGGTAAGCGCGAGCGCCAGGCGATCGCCGACGCGATGAGCCCGGCGACGATGATGCCGCTGAACCACAGATCGATGATGAAGGTCGTGCCGATCGCCGCGCGCCAGTCGGAAAACGGCGCCAAGACCATCGTGCCGAAGCTCGTGATGACATCGCAAACGATGTGCAGGCCGATCGCCACCGCGCTGACGGCGTAGAACGCGCGCCAGCCACCCGGCTCGCGCAGCAGTTTCGCCAGCACCCATGCGACTCCTACCGCCCAGAGCGGCAGCAGCAGAAGCGAATGCGTGACGCCGCGATGGTGCAGGATGTACTCGACCGGCCCGGCGAAGCTGGCGACGAAGTCGAGATCGGGCGCAGCGCAGGCGAAGAAACCCGCAGCGACTAAGCGCGGAATCGCGCGCGGCGCATTCGCTGGCGCCATCGCGCGCGTCAGCAAGGCGCCCGACAATGCGTGCGTCAGCGTGTCCAGACGAAACCGGGGTCAGGCACCCATTAACGGAGAAATCGGTGCCTGACCCCGATCTCAGGCAGCGCGCTTTTTGCGCTGCGCGTCCTTGACGTGCATCTGCGCGTAGGCGCCGTGCGCCGCGGCTTCGGCGTCGCCGACGTGCACCGGCAGGCCCATGTCGGAGAGCACCGAGCCGAGCGCGGACAGGCACAGCATGACGTTGTCCGGCCGGCAGCTGTAGCCCATCAGCCCGATGCGCCACACCTTGCCCGCGAGCGGCCCGAGGCCCGCGCCGATCTCGATGCCGAACTCGTTCAGCAGCGTGCGGCGCACCTGCGCCTCGTCGACGCCCTGCGGGCAGAGCACTGCGTTCATCTGCGGCAGCTGGTACTGCTCCTTCACCAGGAACTTGATGCCCATCGCCTCGAGGCCCGCCTTCAGCGCGAGGTGATGGCGCATGGCGCGCGCCCACGCGTTCTCGAGGCCTTCTTCTCGGATCAGAAGCAGCGCCTCGTGCAGCGCGAACAGGCTGTTGGTCGGCGCGGTGTGGTGGTAGGTGCGCGTGCCCGCGTTCCAGTAGTTGAAGAGCAGGTTCATGTCCATGAACCAGCTATGTATCTTGTCCTTGCGCTTCTTCACATGCTGAACCACGCGGTCGTTGAACGACACCGGCGAGAGGCCGGGCGTGCACGAGAGGCATTTCTGGCTGGCGGAGTAGATCGCGTCGATGTCCCACTCGTCCACCTTCACCGGCGTGCCGCCGAGCGTGGTCACGGCGTCGACGATCACCATCGCGCCGTGCTTGTGCGCGAGCTGCGTCAACAGCTTGGCATCCGACTGGCAACCGGTGGACGTTTCACCATGGACGAACGCGACGATGCTAGCGTCCTTGTTTTTCTTCAGCGCGTCTTCGACCTTCTGCGGATCGACCGGGTCGCCCCATTTGTCTTCGACCACCACGGGCGTGCCGCCGCAGCGAATCGCGTTCTCGAGCATCCGCCCGCCGAAGACGCCGTTCTGGCAGACGATCACCTTGTCGCCGGGCGCCACCATGTTGACGAAGCAGTACTCCATGCCGACCGACCCGGGACCGGAGAGCGGAAAGGTCAGCGCATTCTTGGTCTGATACACGTAGCGCAGCAGCGATTTCAGCTCCTCCATCATCTCGACGAAGATCGGATCGAGGTAACCGATCGCCGGCTGGCTCATCGTCGTGAGCACGCGCGGATGGATCTCCGTCGGCCCGGGGCCCATGAGCGTGCGCTGCGGCGGATGGAACGATTGGATGCGTTTGGCTGGCGCGTATTGGCTCATGGGTTCGCTCTCGTAAAGACCAAAGGGGGCATGCTCGGGGCGCGACTTCACGCGCACCGGGTTCTTCGCGCTGGCTTCGTGGATCACGTCGAGCGCGCTGATGCGGCCTTGCGTGACGCGCTCGACCTCGCCGGCCCAGCGTGCCGGCACGTAGCCGGTCTTCACCCAGTTGTGCACCACCGCCCGGTCGAGCTGGAAAGCGCGCGCGACGTCCGCCTGGCTGCCGAAGATCTCCACCAGGCGCTCGGCGCAATTCATGGTCCCAGTCTATCGTGTCAAACTGCGCTTGACAATGGCGGCTTCAAAACCACCTCCAGGCGTACCATTGCGCCGCATGGACGAGCCCACGATTCCGATCCGGCCGCTCACCGACACGAAGCCCGCCGCCAAGGCGGAAACTTCGAAGCCAGTGCCGCCCGCGCCGCCGCCCAAGGCGGAGTCGCCTCAGCCGAAATCTCAGACGCTGACCCCGCCGGCTGGCACACCGCCCAAAGCAGAAGCGCCGCAACCGAGATCCCAGCCGGCACCGCAGCCGAGCGCGCCGAAAATCGATACGACGATGGACCCGCGGATCGAGCCGTGGCTCGCACAGGCGGCGCCGAAACCCGAACCTGGCGCCTTCAAGCCCGAAACGGCAGCCGAGGCCTGGCTTGGCCTTCTTGCGATGCGCGGCATCGAATATCTCTTCGCGAACGGCGGTACTGACTTCGCCCCGGTAGTTGAGGCGTATGCCAAGGGACAGAAGCTCGGCTGGAAACTGCCCCAGGTCGTCATCGTGCCGCACGAGAACATGGGCATCGCCATGGCGCACGGCTACACGATGGTGACCGGGCGGCCGCAAGCGATGATGGTGCACGTCGGCGTCGGCACGGCGAATGCGCTCAATGGCTTGATCAACGCCTCGCGCCAGAACATCCCGCTCCTCTTCACCGCCGGGCGCACGCCGCTCACTGAATCGGGGTCGCTGCCGGCGGCGCGCAACAACTACATCCACTGGGCGCAGGAGCACTTCGACCAGGGCGGCATGCTGCGCGAGTTCATGAAGTGGGACTACGAGCTGCGCCATGCCGAGCAGGTCGAGACCGTGATCGACCGTGCGCTCGCCATCTCGACGAGCGAGCCCCAGGGGCCGGTTTACGTCACGCTGCCGCGCGAGGTGCTCGCCTCGCCGTTCTCAACGACGGTGAATTCGCGCGCCCAGCAGGTCGCCGCCACTGCGCCCGCCGCCGATGCGGAGGCGCTCGCGCGCGCGGCCAAGATGCTCGCCACCGCGCAGCATCCGCTGCTGATCACCGCCAACGGCGGCCGCACGCTCGAATCGGCGCGCGCCATCGAGCACCTGGCCCATGCGCTCGCCGTCGCGGTGATTCACTATCGGCCGCGCTACCTCGCGCTCTCCACCGAGCATCCGATGCACTGCGGCTGGGACCCGCATGCGCTCCTCAAGGAAGCGGACGTCGTGCTGGTGGTCGATTGCGACGTGCCGTGGATCCCGAAGGAAGGCGGACCGCGGCCTGAGGCAAAGGTGATGCACATCGGGGCCGATCCGCTCTTCGCGCGCTATCCGTTGCGCGGCTTTCGCACCGACCTCGCGCTCACCGGCGCGGTGGCGCCGACGCTCGAAGCGCTGTGGCGCGCCGCGCAGAAGGAAGCGCCGTCGGTCAGGGCAATCGAGAACCGCCGCAGGAGCATCACCGAGCTGAGCGACGCCATCCGCAAGAAGGCGCGCGGCGGCGTCGAGCCGACGCCGAACGTCATTACCGGCAAGTGGCTCTCCGCCTGCGTCAACAAACTGATGGATGAGCGCACCGTCCTCATCAATGAGTATCCGACCGTGCTCGAGGAGATGGTGATCACCGAGCCCGGCCGCTACTACGGCAACTCGTCAGCCGGCGGGCTCGGCTGGGGACTCGGCGCGGCGCTCGGCGCAAAGCTCGCCACGCCGGAGAAGACGGTGATTTGCGCGCTCGGCGACGGTGCCTACATGTTCGGCAATCCGACGGCCGGTCATTACGTCTCGGAGGCGATGCATCTGCCGGTGCTTTTCGTCATCGCCAACAACGCGCGCTGGGCGGCGGTGCACCGCTCGACGCTCGCGACGTATCCAAAGGGCCACGCCGCAGCAACCCCGCAGCCGCCCTTCGCGACGCTCGAGCCGTCACCGCGCTTCGAGCATGTCATCCAGGCTTCCGGCGGGCACGGCGAGCGGGTCACGCAACCCAAGCAGCTGATGCCGGCACTCGAGCGAGCGTTGAAGGTGGTCAAGGACGAAAAACGCCAGGCGCTCGTGAATGTGCAGATCGAGGCCGGCTATGTGAAAACCAGCTAGCCGGGCAAGGGCTCGCTCGCGCGGCTCGGTTTCAGCGCTTCGCGGAGTCGATGAAGTGCGGGAAGCCGACCCGCCCCACGAACGGCAGCTTCAGGCCGGAGCCGCTCGCGCCGAAGTTGAGGCCGAGCAGGTTCAGCTCGAAGCCGTCGACCGGTCCGGCAGCGACGCCGAGGATGCCGGCCACCGAGAACTGGAAGCCACTGCCGCTCGGTGCGCTCGAGACAAAGTTGCTGCCGATGTAATCCTTGCCGATGGCAGTCGCCGGCAGATCGACTTGCAGCTCGGGCACCGCGCGCGCGATCCAGGCGGTGAAAGTGTTTGAATTGGGACCCGGCCACAGCGTGTACGTATTGGCGTACGGATAGTCGTGCGCGGCCTTTTCTATGCGCTTGATGAGCTCCTCAACGCCGGGCCCGCGCTTGTCGGCATAGAGCTCGACCGGCGAGCCGAACCACGGCGCATCGGGCTGCCGGTTCCGAACGACGAGCGCGGTGTCGGACCAGCGTAGCCGCCAGCCGATGATCTCGTAGACCGTCCAGGCCGGCGCGTCGGTCGCTTTGACCGCCACCCAGGTGTGGACACCGAAGATGCCCTTCACCCCCATGGTGCGCGCCCCGTAGACCTGCACTACCGCCTCGTGGGTCGTCCCCGGGTCGGGCGCGAGCCCAGCGAACGCCCCGCTCGCACCCGCCGTCAGGACCACGAACATCGCAGTCCTCAGGTAGCCAACTGCACGACGCACCCTCATGCGAGGCATTGTAGGGACGCTCTGTGACGCGACAACCCGACAGCCACCGCCCGGAAATGGTCCGAGGGTTTCACGCCAGCTTCGCAAAGTCGTAAAGATTCCGGTCGAGCAGGTGGGACGGGCGCACTTCGGCGAGCGCCCGCACGATCGACTCGATGCGCCCCGGGTGACGTTTTTCCCATTGCGCCAGCATTTCGCCGATGAGCCGGCGCTCGAGGTTCTCCTGCGACCCGCACAGGTTGCAGGGAATGATGGGGAAGCGCTTCTCTTCCGCGTAGGCGGCAAGGTCAGCCTCGGCGACATAAGCGAGCGGCCGGATCACGACGTGCTTGCCGTCGTCGGAACGCAGCTTCGCCGGCATCGCCTTGAGCTGGCCGCCGTGGAACAGGTTCAGGAAGAAGGTCGCCAGGATGTCGTCGCGATGATGACCCAGGGCAATTTTGGTCGCGCCGAGCTCGCTCGCCGCCCGATAAAGCGCGCCGCGCCGCAGGCGCGAGCACAGCGAGCACATGGTCTTGCCTTCCGGGATGACGCGCTTCACCACCGAATAGGTGTCCTGCTCGACGATGCGGTAGGGCACGCCGCGCCCCTCGAGGTAGCGTGGCAGCACGTCTGCCGGGAAGCCCGGCTGCTTCTGGTCGAGGTTGACGGCGATGAGCTCGAACGCGACGGGCGCCTTGGGCTGCAGCGCGAGTAGCACGTCGAGCAGCGCATGGCTGTCCTTGCCGCCCGAGAGGCACACCATGACGCGGTCGCCGGCCGCGATCATGGCGAAATCGGCGATCGCCTCGCCGACCTGCCGGCGAATGCGCTTCGCCAGCTTGCCGGCTTCGTATTCGCGCTTGCGCGGGTCGATGCGGACGGCGTGAACGGACATCGGTTGGTTGGTTTAGATAAAGATTGAGCGCCCGCCGTCCACCGCGACGATCTCGCCGGTAACGTAAGCCGCGCAGGCGAGGAAGTGTACCGCCTGCGCGATGTCCTCAGGACTGCCCATGCGCGCGAGCGGCGTGGTCGCCAGGATGCGGCTTCGCTCGGCATCTTCGAACTGGCCATCTTCCGGCCAGGCGATCGCGCCGGGCGCTACCGCGTTCACCCGAACGGCCGGGGCGAGCTCCAGTGCGAGGGAGCGGGTCATTGCGGCGAGCCCGGCCTTGGCGATGCTGTACACCGGGTAGCCCTTGAGCGGCCGATAGGCGTGGATGTCGACGATGTTGACGATCGCGCCGCCGGTCTTGCGCAGCTCCGGCGCCGCCTGCTGGCAGATGAAGAGCGGCGCGCGCAAGTTCGAGCCGATCAGCTCCTCCCAGTGCGATGCCTCGATGTCGCCGAGCGCGACCGGGAAGAAGCTCGATGCATTGTTCACCAGGAGGTCAAGGCGCCCGAAGCTCTCGAGCGCGGCTGCGACCAGCGCGCGCGGCGCGATCGGCGCGAGGAGCTCGGCCTTCACTTTGGCGGCGCTCTTTGCGCGCGCCGCATTGAGCTCAGCCACCAGCTTGTCCGCATCCGCTTCCGAGTCGCGATAATGGATCAGCACCGCCGCGCCGGCCGCGTGCAGCCGTCGCGCGATCGCGGCGCCCACACGGCGCGCGCCGCCGGTGATGAGCGCGCTCTTTCCCGTCAGCGACTCCATGATGGCGTCGAATTCTAGGGTAGATTTTCTGCATGTCACCCCGCAGCCGCATTGCCGCCGAGATCGCCGCTGCCGGCGGCTGGCTCTCGTTCGAGCGCTACATGCAGCTCGCGCTGCACGAGCCAGGCATCGGCTACTACGCAAGCGGCGCACGCAAATTCGGGGCGCGAGGCGACTTCGTCACCGCGCCCGAGCTCGGCAGCCTCTACGGCCGCACGCTCGCGCGCGAGCTTGCCCGGTTCGAGCGCATCCTCGAGCTCGGTGCCGGCAGCGGCGCGCTCGCCGATGTGCTGACGCGCGAGCTGCACTGCGAGTATTTGGTGCTCGAGACGAGCGCCGAGCTTCGCCAGCGCCAGCGCGAGCGCCTCGGCGATCGCGTGCGGCATCTCGAGCGGGTGCCGGAGCACTTTCGCGGCGCAGTCATCGCGAACGAGGTGGTCGACGCCATGCCGGTACACATGGTGCACTGGACCGAGGCGGGCATCATGGAGCGCGGCGTGAGCGCGCAGTTCAGCTGGTCAGACCGTCCGGCAATCGGCGCGGTGCTGGCGAGTGCCCAGCGCATAACCGTGCGAGCGCCCTATGTGAGCGAGATCGGCCTGGCGGCGCGCGCCTGGATGCGCACTCTCGCGCAATCGCTCGAGCAGGGCGCCATCTTCGTCATCGACTACGGTTTCCCGGCTCGCGAGTACTACCATCCCCAGCGCGCGAGCGGCACGCTCATGTGCCATTACCAGCACCGCGCGCATGCCGATCCGTTCGCGCGTCCCGGCGAAGAAGACATCACCGCGCATGTCGATTTCAGCGCCCTCGCTCTCGCCGCGGCCGAAGCCGGAGCGCAAGTGCTCGGCTACACGACGCAGGCACAGTTCCTGGTGAACTGCGGCATCACCGACGTGCTCGGGCAGGCGAATGTCGAGAACGCGCTGCACTATGCGCCGCTCGCCGCCGAGGCGCAGCGCTTGCTCTCACCGGCGGAGATGGGCGAGCTTTTCAAGGTGCTCGCCGTGGGTACAGCGGATTGCCCGCCGCTCTGCGGTTTCAGCAATGGCGACCGCCGTGCGAGCCTTTAGCGCCCTCGTCGCGGCCGCAGTGACACTGGCGGCGGCCGCCGATGAGATGGACCAGGCCAAACGGCGCTGGGCCGAGAGTCCACACGGGCCAATGCTCGAGCGCATCCTGCCGCCGACCTTTGAAGCGCGCGAGCTGCCCGAGCCGGGCTCCGCGGGTGCGGCGCTCATGCGGCGCTATTGCGTGCAGTGTCATAACCTGCCGAATCCGGCGATGCACAACGCCGCCAAATGGCCCGCAATCGTCGAGCGCATGGTCCAGCGGATGCAGGGCCGCGGCAACCTCGGGACGCTGATGAGCGAGATGATGGCGGACGTGAGCGCACCCACCGAAGAACAGAGCCGCACGCTGGTCACCTATTTGCGCCGCCACGCGCAGCGGCCGCTCGACCCGCGGCGCTATCCGGACGTCTACCGGCCCGAAGGCGAAGCGTTCCGGCTGGCATGCAACCAGTGTCATGTGCTGCCTGATCCGCAGCGCCACACTGCGGCGGAATGGCGTGCGGTCGTCGCGCGCATGCAGGAGAACATGGCGTGGATGAACCGCGTGGTTGGCACGAAAGCGGTCCCGGGCGAGCCCCAGCTGCGAGTCGAAGAGATCAACGCCTTTCTCGCGAAGCACGCGCGCCCATGAGGCTGCCGCCGGTCGCGCTGCGCACGCGCCTGCTCTATCTCGCCGCCGCCGCCTTCCTGCCGGTGGCGTTGGTGTCGGGCGTGAGCCTTTTCGCGCTGCTGCACCAGCAGCGCCAGCAAGCCGAGCGCGCCGGCATCGAGCTCGCGCGCGCGCTCGCTACCGCGGTCGACGCGGAGCTGCAGCGCTCGATCTCGGTGTTGCAAGGCCTCGCCAATGCAACGACGCTCGATCAGCGCGAAATCGAACGCTTCTACGAGCTCACGCGCCGCGTGCTGCAGAGCAATCCGAGCTGGCTCACCATCATCCTCGCCGACCCGCACGGCCGGCAGCTCGCGAACGCGCGCTTTCGCTATGGCGAAGTGCTACCGCCGATCGTGGAGCGCGAGAGCTTCGAGCGCGTGCTGAAGACCGGCGAGCCGGGGATCGGCAACCTGGCCCGCGGTACCGGCACGCAACTCGCCGTGCCGGTGCGCGTACCGGTTATCCGGGCGGGCGAGCTGCGCTATGTGCTGACGGCAGCGGTAAAGCCGGACGACTTCCTCGACATCATCAACCGCCAGCGTGTGCCGGGTGACTGGGTGGTCTCGGTTTTCGACGCCAATCGCATTCGCGTCGCGCGCTCGCGGCAGCAGCGCGAATATCTGGGCAGCGGGCCGACGCCAACCCTTGAGGCGCTAATGCGCAAAGGCGGTGACGAGGCCGGCGGCCTCACGCAGGTGCTGGAAGGCGAGACCGTCTACACCACCTACAGCCGCTCGCGCGAGACCGGCTGGACCGTAGTGATCGGCATCCCGCGGCCCTACTTTGACGTGGCGGCGCTGCGCTCGCTCATCGTTTATGGCGGCGGGCTGCTCATCTCCATCGCGCTCGCAATTCTGGCTGCACTGATCGTCGGCCGAGGCATCGCGCGGCCGATGGCCGAGCTCAGCGCCGCGGCGCTCGCGCTTGGCCGCCGCGAGCGCCTCGCGCTGCCGCACACGCCGATCGCCGAGATCCGGCAGGTCGCCGATTCGCTCACGGTGGCGGCCGACGAGCGCGCCCGCGGCGAGGCCGAGCGCGAGCAGCTGCTCGAGCGCGAGCAGCAGGCGCGCGGCATCGCGGAGGCTGCGAACCGCTCGAAGGACGAGTTCCTTGCCATGCTCGGCCACGAGCTGCGCAATCCGCTCGGCGCGATCGCCAACGCGGCGCAGCTCCTCGGCGCAAGCGATGAGCAGACGCGGGCCCACGCGCGCGCGGTGATCGGCCGCCAGGTGCAGCACCTCGCGCGCATGACCGAC
>DASREB010000173.1:0-3224 GCA_035652275.1 Burkholderiales bacterium | reverse complement strand
CGCCGGCGAAGTGCTGATTGAGATCCATGCGGCGAGCGTCAACGCCGCCGACTGGAAGATGCGTGCCGGCCAGTACGGCGCCGCGGTCAGCTTTCCGCACGTGCCGGGCCGCGATTTCTCCGGCGTCATGCTAAGCGGCGGCGCAGTTTTCAAGCCGGGCGACGCGGTGTTCGGCGTCTGTGAAGTGCCGCGCGAAGGCGCCTATGCCGAGCGCATCGCGATCCGCGAGGCGATCATCGCGCGCAAGCCGGAACGGCTCAGTCATGTGCAGACCGCCGCCATTGCGCTTGCCGGGCTGACAGCAGCCATATCGCTGGAGGAGACGCTGCAGCTCAAACGCGGCGAGACCATCCTGATCCAGGGCGGGGCGGGCGGCGTCGCCGGATTCGCCATCGGGCTTGCGAAGCATCTTGGCGCGCGCGTTATCACCACCGCCAGCGCGCAGAACCACGACTATGTGCGCAAGCTCGGGGCTGACGAGGTGATCGACTATCGGGCGGACGATTTCACCAGGCTGGTGAAAGACGTCGACGCGGTGTTCGACACGGTCGGCGGCGATGTCACGACGCGGAGCTTCAGCGTACTAAAGCCGGGCGGCCGGCTCGCCAGCATCGCGGTAGGCGGCACAGCGCCCGCCTCGCCGCGAGCCGACGTCAAATCGCTGCGGCCCAAAGTCGATCGCGACCGGCGACGGCTCGATCGCGTCGCCGAGCTCGTGCAGAGCGGCGCGGTGCCGCTGCCCGAGATCCGGCAGTACCCGCTCGCGAAAGCGGCGGAGGCGCACCGGGTGAGCGAAGCACGGCACCTGCGCGGCAAGCTCGTCTTGGGCGCGCGCTGAGAACGTGTCGTTAAGAACGCTGCTGCTACTTCTGGTGCTGGCGACCGGCCTGCCGATCGCCGCTTTCGGCCTGCTTTCGGCAGCGAGCGTGGTCGATCGCGAACAAAGCGCATACGAGGCGGCGATCCGGGACCGCAACCGCGCATTCATGAGCGCGGTCGATGCGGAGCTGAACGGTCATGTGCAAACGCTGCGAGCCCTGGCCGGTTCTCGCGCCCTGGCGGGCGATGACATCCGGGATTTCTACGAGGCCGCGCGCAACGTGCTCGAAACGCAAGCGTCGTGGACGAACATCACGCTGCATGCCGCCGACGGCCGCCAGCTCATGAACCTGGCGGTGGCCTGGGGCAGCGCGTTGCCCGAGCGGCCCTACGAGCCGAGGTCCTTCGAGCTCGCGCTGAAGACACAAGCGCCGGCCATCGGCAACATCATTGAGGGTGCACCATTCGGCCAGCCGCCGAGTATTCCGGTGCGCATGCCGCTCGTGCGCAGCGGGCGTGTGGTCTACATCCTGACGGCCCTCGTCCGTCCGGAATCCTTCCAGAGCGTGCTGACGAAGCAGCAACTGCCCGCCGGGTGGGTGAGCGGCCTGGTCGACGGCAACGGCCGATTCATCGCCCGCGTGCCAGCGCGGCCGGTCGGCAGCATGGCGGGCGACGAATATCGGGCACATGTGCGTCAATCGCCCGAAGGCTGGTATCGCGGCCGCACGGTCGAAGGGCTGGATACGTATACCGCCCATACCGCATCACACGTCTCAGACTGGACCGTCGGCTATGCGATACCGGCCAACCTGGTGCTGGCGAGCGCACGGCACGCGGCGTGGACCATGGCGCTCGGCGCGGCAATTTGCCTGGCGATCGCGCTCACCGGCGCCCTGTTGCTCGGCCGGCGCATCACGCGCCCCATGTCGCAGCTCGCCGCACAAGCGCCCGATATGGGGAGCGGCACGCCGCTCGCCCCGATCCGCAGCGCCATCCGCGAGCTCGATGCGCTGGCCCGCGCGCTGAAGCAGGCTTCTGAAGCGATTCGCGCGCGGGACCAGGAGCTGCACCAGCGCGCCGCCGAGCTGCAACGCGCCGACGTGCACAAGACGCAGTTTCTGGCCACGTTGTCGCACGAGCTGCGCAATCCACTCGCGCCGATCGCCAACGGGCTCGCCCTGCTCGAGCGCCAGCAAGGCGACGCGGCCGCGCATACGCGCGCCATGATGAATCGCCAGATGGCGCATCTGCGCCGCTTGATCGACGATCTTCTGGACGTGAGCCGCATCGACCGCGGCAAGCTCGACCTGCGTCGCGAGCGCATCGCGATCCACGTCGTAATGGCAAGCGCCATCGAGACGGTGAAGCCCTCGATGGACGCGAAATCGCAGCGACTGGTAGTGCGCTACGCGGCGGAGCCGCTCTTCGTCGACGGCGACAGCGTCCGCCTGAGCCAGGTGCTGTCCAACATTCTGCACAACGCGTCGAAGTTCACGCCGAGCGGCGGATTGATCGAATTGACGAGCGCAAGCGACGCGGGCGAAGCAATCGTGCGCGTCACCGATAGCGGCATCGGCTTCGAGCCGAGCGACGCCGAGCGGGTCTTCGAAATGTTCGTGCAACTCGACCCCGGTCGCGGCCAGATGACGGTCGGCCTGGGATTGGGACTCACGCTCGCGCGCTCCTTCGTGGAGATGCACGGCGGGCGCATTCAGGCGACGAGCGAGGGCATCGGGCGCGGCGCGCAGTTCACGGTTCGCCTGCCGCTCGCCGCCGCAGCCGGGACGGCCGCCGTAACGGCGCAAACGTCCGGCCATCACTCTAAGGTGCGGCGCCGAATCCTGGTCGTCGACGACAATGCGGACGCGGCGGAGTCGCTCGCCACGCTGCTGCGCCTGCACGACATGGAGGCTCGCGCGTGCTATGACGCCGAGCAGGCGCTCGAGGTCGCGGCGGACTTCAAGCCAGACCTCGCGTTTCTCGACCTGAGCATGCCGGGCATGAACGGCGTCGAGCTCGGCCGTAAACTGCGCACGCAGGCCGGCGCGCGGCCACTCGTGCTGGTAGCGCTAACCGGCATGGGCCAGAAAGCCGACATCGAAGAAACGCAGGCTGGCGGCTTCGCGGCGCACCTCACCAAGCCCGCGGCGAAAGACGCGGTTTTGCGCATTGCCGTCGGGCTCACGGAAAACGTCGTCGCCTTTTCGCCCGATAGCGCGAAAAAGTCCGGCTAAGCGCCCTTCACGGTTCGCGGCGCGTGCGCCGCGCGAGACTTTTCAGCGAAACCACTTCTCACGAATGGCGCGGGCATCCGCCGCGCTGAGCGCCGACGTGCGGGGATAACGCTCGCGCCAGCCAAACGGCTTGCACGCGTCAATGATCAGTTTGGAGTGCGAGGTGTC
>DASREB010000172.1:0-9688 GCA_035652275.1 Burkholderiales bacterium | reverse complement strand
GACGGCGTACAGGCGAGCGCCTCGGGCGCGAGCTTCTCGATCGCCGTGAGCAGGCGCTCGGTGTTGCCGACGCCCACCGGGATGTGCACGCAGCCGATCGCCTCGAACGCGGCGAGCGAGGCGCCGGCGACGAACGGACCGGCGCCATAGGTCGTGACCACGCGCTCGCGCGCCTTGAGCCCGTTGCACGAATAGGTCTTGCGGCCGATCTCGCGCCACTGCTCCACATCGTTTTTCGATAACGGGATATAGAGCGGCGTACCGCTGGTACCGCTCGTTGAGTAGATGCGCGCGGCTTGCCGGATGTCGATCGCGGCATGCGCGCCGAGCGGCGGCTGCGCCGCCTGGCTCGCGCGCAGCTCGTCCTTTTCGGTGAAGGGCAAGCGCCCGATGTCCGCCAAACCGCCTGCCGCGGCGGCGGACGCAAAGCCGGCGGTGTTGAGCTTCGCGCGGTAGAACGCCGAGCGTTCGTACAGCGCGGCCATCTGCCGGCGAAATAGCGCGTCGGGCTCGAGCACCGCGTGATGCTACCGCGATAATAGCGGCCCTCGTGCCGCTGTCTTCCCACTCGCTGCGGGGCGTCCTGTGGATGCTGGGCGCGGTGCTGTCCTTCGCTGCGATGGCGGTGTCGGTGCGCCAGCTCATCCGGCACATGGCGATTGCGGAAATTCTCGCGCTGCGCACCGGCGTCACGCTCGCGGTCGTGGGCCTGCTCGCCATGGCCAACGGCCGCGCGACGATCGCCACGCGGCGGCTGCCGCTGCACGCGGCGCGCGCGCTGGTCCATCTCGCCGGCCAGTACTGCTGGGCGTTCGCGATCGGCGCGCTTACCCTCGCCACGGTGTTCGCCATCGAATTCACCATGCCGATCTGGGTCGCGCTGCTCGCGGCGGCGTTCCTGCACGAGCGGCTGAACCGCGGCCGCATCGTGCAGCTCGTGCTCGGGCTCGCCGGCACGCTCATCATCCTGCGGCCGGGTGCGGGGGTCTTCCATCCGGCCGCGCTGGTGATGCTGCTCGGCTCGCTCTTTTACGCCGGCAACATGATTTTCACGAAGCGCCTGTCTTCCACCGAGTCGCCGCTCGCCGTGACCTTCTGGATGTCGGTGGTCCAGCTGCCCGTCACATTGATCGCCGCCTGGAGCTCGTGGGTCACGCCGCTCCTCGGCGAGCTGCCGTGGATCGTGGTGATCGGCCTCGGCTCGTTCGCCGCGCACTACTCCATCACGCATGCGATGAAGCTCGCGCCGGCCACGGTGGTCGTGCCGATCGACTTCGTCCGCCTGCCGCTGATCGCCGTGGTCGGCGCGCTGTTCTACAACGAGCCGTTCGATTTCATGGTGCTGGTCGGCGCAGCGGTGATCTTCGTCGGCACCTATTACAGCCTGTCGCGCGACACTCGCTAAAAAAAGAAAAAGGGGGTCAGATCCACATTTCAGGACACTCGGCCAACTTTATCGGCCGGTCCGGAAAAGTTCATCTGACCCCATTTAGCTTCTAGCGTGCGACCCCGCTCGGGTCGATCTCGATCACCGGCCCGTGGAACATGATTCCCGTGGAAGGCACGTAGGCGAGCGCGGGCGCCTTCGCCGGATCCGGGAAGTAATCGCGCCATACGCGCGCGAAGGCGCGGTAATCGCGCTTGGGCTCCGTGAGGTAGATCCGCACGTGATGGCAGTGCGCCCAGTCCGTCTCATTCGCCTCCAGCTGTTCGGTCAGGATCTGCATGGTGAAGCGCGTCTGCTCCTCGATGTCCGAGATATAGGTTTGCAGGCCGCGCGGCGCCGTGTGCGCCGACTTGAAGTCGTTGCTCGGCACCTGGCCGGCGAAGAAGCGCCAGTCGCCCACCTTCATCGTCGGCGAGAAGTTGACCTTGCGCACCTTCACCGGATGCCAGCGCAGGCCCTTGTGCGACTCCTCTTTGCGCAGGTCCTTCTCGGGCACGAGGATCGTCAGGTTCGGCGCGCAGAGCGCTCCCGGCAGCAGCAGGCCCTTCACGCCCATGGAGCTCCGCGGCGGCGGCACCGGCATGTAGCGCGCCCAGATGCCGTCGACATCGTGGAAGTTGAGGAGGTCGGGCTCGTAGAGCTGCGACTCGATCGCCTGCTCGAGCGAGGTGCCGGCGGTGGCGAGCACACGGTTCATGCGGCTGAAGATGTAGTCCGCCTGCATCTCCGCGTCGCTGCCGTAGTTCGGAAAGCCCGCTGGCTTGCCGACCGCGAGACCGGTCTTGAAGTCGCTCGCCGGTAAGGCGGAGCAGAAGACGAAGGGGCCCGCGCGCACGGCATGCGGCGCCCAGTCGGTGGGCATCGGGTCGGAGCCCTCGGGATCGGCCAGCACCTGGCGCTGCAGGCGCGAGTCGCCGGCCAGCGCGACTACATCAAGATTCAGGCGCGCGCCCGGGAAGGGCAGCGTGTCGCCGACCTCGACGGTCGTCCGGGCGGGCGGATTGGCGGGGAAGTACTCCTTCCACACGCGCTTGAACTCGAGGAAGTCGGCAGCGTCGGCGAGATGCACATCGGCCTTGAGCACGCGCTCGAGCGAGCTGCCGGCTTCGCGTAGCACCGCTTTCAGCTGCTCGAGGCAGCGGCGCGCCTGTGCCTCCATGAGCGAGGGCCCGGCGAGGCCGAGTCGCTCGTCGACCGCCACCGCGTGACCGGCGTCATCTATCGGGTAGATCGACGACGTATAGAGGTAGTCGCCGGCACGCACCGCCTTCGGCGCCGGCGCGAAAGGCGCCTGGCCGATCCTTTCCAGCTTGATGCTCATCTAGTCTCTCCTCTGTCGTGCGGGTTCAAGGGTTCATCAGCCGCGCGTTGGTTTCTTTCAGGTTGACGATGCGCACGACGTGCGAGACGAGCGTCGGATCCCCCTTGGCGTCGAACTTCAAAGGCCCGCGCACGCTCTGGTAGTCGGTCTTGCGCAGCGCGTCGCGGATCGCCGTGCGGTCGATACTCTTCGCCCGCTCGATCGCCTGGATCGTGATGTTCATCGCATCGTAGGCCTGCGCATGCACGTAGTCGGGGAGCTTGCCGTACTCCTTGCGGAAGGCTTCGATCCACTTCACCGCCACGGGGTTGTCGGCCGCGGTCGCCGGGCTGAAATGCGTTGCGTACATGACGCCGTTCGCCGCCTCGCCCGCCAGCTCGAGAAACGCCGGCGGCGCGATGCCATCGGAGCCAAAGCGCGGCAAGTCCGACATGCTGTGCTGGCGCAGCTGCCGCTGGATGAGCGCGCCCTCGGTATAGCGCGACCAGTCGACGATGCCCTCGACATTGGCCGCACGGATCTTGGTGAGCTGCGCGGTGAAGTCGACATCGCCGCGCGTATAGCTCTCGCCGGCAGCGACGCTCATGCCGTACTTCTTGGCCGCCTCGACGAACGAATCGAAGCCGCCCTTGCCGAAGTCGTCGTTCACGTAGATGAAGCCGAAGCGCTGCAGCTTCGGAAACTTCTCGTGGATGAAGTCGACCAGATCGGCGACGAACTTGCGGTCGGGGATAGTGCAGCGGAACACCCATTCGTTGCCTTGCGTGGTAATGCGCTGCGCCGTGCCGCTCACCACGATCTGCGGCACCTGCTCTTCGCGGAACACTTGCGCCGCGGCAAGGCTCACCGGGCTCGAGACCGAGCCGAGCGCAATGCAGACGTTGTCGCGTGTCGCCAGGCGCCGCGCGATCACCGCACCCTCCTCGGGCTTGCCGGCATCGTCGCCGATGATGAGCTCGATCGGCCGGCCGAGCAGCCCGCCTGCCGCGTTCTTCGCTTTCGCCGCCATCTCCGCGCCCTGGCGCAGGCTCTGCCCCTGCGCCGCGGCGTTGCCGCTCATCGGCCCGAAGGCGCCGATCTTGATCGGCCCCGAGCCTTGCGCGCGCCCTAGCAGCGGCAGCAGCGCGCCGGCGCCCGCGGCAGCACCGACCTGGATGAATTTCCTGCGGTCAAACGACATCGCCTCCTCCTCTCGTGTGTCCAAGATAGCTCGCGCGCACGTGCGCATTCGCCAGCAGTTCGGCGCCCGAGCCGTGCATGCGGACGTTGCCAGTCTCCATGACGTATCCGCGATCGGCAAGCTGCAGCGCAAGATTCGCGTTTTGCTCGACGAGCAGCACGGTCACGCCGGCGTCGCGAAAGCCGCGCACCGAGCGCATCACTTCCGCGACCAGGAGCGGCGCGAGGCCGAGCGAGGGCTCATCCAGGAGCAGGAGCTTCGGACCGGTCATCAGGGCGCGGCCGAAGGCCAGCATCTGCTGCTCGCCGCCCGACAGCGTGCCGGCGGCCTGGCGCCGCCGGCGCTCGAGCACCGGGAAGCGGCCCATCGCCTCGGCAAGGCGCCGCTTTACTTCGCGTCGCTCGGGAACCAGATAGGCCGCGGCGAGCAGGTTCTCCTCCACGCTCAGCTCCGGGAAAACGCGCCGCCCTTCCGGGACATGCACCAAACCGAGGGCGGTGATGCGGTCCGGCGTGAGGCCCGCGATGGTGCGCCCGTCGAACTCGATCGTGCCCTTGCGCGGCCGCAGGAATCCGCTGATCGTGCGCAGCGTGGTGCTTTTGCCGGCGCCGTTCGCGCCGATCATCGCCACGATCTCGCCGCGCTGCACCTCGAGCGACACGCCGCGCAGCGTGAGCGCGTCGTCGTAGCCGGCGTCAATCGCCTCAAGCGATAACACGCGCGTTTCCCGCGGGCGCTGCGTCGCCGCGCCCGAGATAGGCCTCGATCACCTGGGCATCGCGCTGGATCTCGGCCGGGCGGCCCTCAGCGAGCTTGCGGCCGTAGTTGAGCACCGTGATCACGTCGCAGACGCTCATCACCACGTCCATGTGGTGTTCTACCAGCACCACCGTGCAGCCGGCCTCGCGCATGCGTCCGATCAGGCGCGAAAGATTGGCCGCCTCCGTCTGGTTGAGGCCGGCGGCCGGCTCGTCCAGCAGCAGCAGCGCGGGCTCCGCGACGAAAGCGCGGGCGATCTCGAGTAGCCGCCGGTGTCCGTACGGCAGCTTGCCCGCCGCGACGCCGGCCTGGCTGCCCAGACCGACGAATTCGAGCGCGCGCTGCGCGGCGGCGAAGATCTGCTGCTCCTCGCGCCGCTGGCCCGGGGTACGCGCCAGCGCCGCAAAGATGCCGGCCCGCGTGCCGGCGTGCAGCCCGAGGCTCACGTTCTCCACGGCGCTCATCTGCGCGAAGAGCTTCAGGTTCTGGAATGTGCGCCGGATCCCCGCCTGCGCGCGCCGCGCCGCGTCCCAGCGCGTGATATCCGCGCCGCGAAAGCGCACCGTGCCGCGCGTGACGCCGAGCGCGCCGGCGACGAGATTCAGGAGCGTGGTCTTGCCTGCGCCGTTCGGGCCGATCAGGCCGTGGATCGCGCCGCGCTCGACGCGCAGGTCCACCGCATCGACCGCGGCGAGGCCGCCGAAGCGCCGGCTCAGGCCCGCGGCTTCAAGAAGGGCTTCAGGCATTGCTCGAGAAAGCCGGCGATGCCGCCCTCTCCGAAGAGCATGACCAGCATGAGAATCGCGCCGAACGCGAGCATGCGATAGTCGCCGACCTCGCGCAGCACTTCTGGCAGCAGCACCACCACCGCGGCGCCGAGCACCGCGCCGAAGAGGCTCCCCATGCCGCCAATGACCACCATGATCAGGATCTCGACCGACTTCCAGAAGGTGAAGTCGGTCGGCGCGAGGTAACGCACCTGGTGCGCATAGAGGGAGCCCGCGAGCCCGGCGACGAATGCCGCGATGACGAAGCACTGGCTCTTGAGCAGCGTCACCTTGACGCCGCAGGCGCGCGCCGCGTCCTCGTTCTGGCGGATGGCATTGATCGCGCGGCCAAAGCGCGAGCGCTGCAGGCGCAGGAGCGAGAAGTACACCGTGGCGGCGACCGCGACGCACAGAAGATAGGCGGACGCGGGGCTCCTCAGCACATAGCCGAAGAGCGAGGCGCGCGGGATGCCCATGAGTCCGAACGAGCCGCCGGTGAGCCACTCCTCGTTCTTGATCACGAGATAGACGAGGATGCTGAAGCCGAGTGTCGCCACGGCAAGCGAAGCGCCGGTGAGGCGCGTGATCGGCACCATGACGAGGCTTACCGCCGCGGCGATCACGCCGGCGGCGACGAACGCGGCGATGAAGGGAAGCCCGAGCTTCACGCTCAGCAGGCCCGAGGCGTACGCGCCGATGCCGTAGAACGCGGCCTGCCCGATCGAGAGCTGTCCGGAGAAACCGAGCAGGAGCTGCAGCCCGAGCGCCGCCGTGGCGCTGATCGCGACGAGCGAGAGCATGTGCAGCACGAACTGATGCGGCTCGAAAATCGGCAGCGCGGCGAGCGCAACGAGCACGAGGCCCGTCACGATGCGTTTCAGCCGCGTGCTTTCCATAGGCCGACGAGCCCGGACGGCAGAAAAAGCAGGATGGCGATGAGCAGCACCATGCCGATCGCGTCCTTGTAGGCGGAGGAGACGTAGACGGCGCTGAAGGTCTCGATCAGGCCGAAGAGGATGCCGCCGAGCATCGCGCCCGCGAGGCTGCCCAGGCCGCCGAGCGTCGCCGCAACGAAGCCCTTGATGCCGAGGAGGAAGCCCATCTCGAAGAACGAGAAGAAGAGCGAGCCGAACATGACGCCGGCGGCGCCCGCCATCATGCCGGCGATGGCGAAGGTGTAGAGCATCATGCGCGTCAGGTTGGCCCCCATGAGCTGCGCGACCTCGGCGTCCTGCGCCACGGCCTGCATCACGAGCCCCGTGCGCGTGTATTTGAGGAACGCTTGCAGGAGCCCCATCAGCGCTACGCCGAAGACCATGATCCACACGAGCTGCGGCGATATCGGCACGCCCGCAAAGCGATAGGCCGAGGTGGAGAAAAGCTCGGGATAGCGCAGCGGCTCCGAGCCCCAGAGAATGCGTGACGCATTGATGCACAGGATCGACATGCCGACCGTCGCCGTGATGACGTTCATGAGCGCGACGCGCCGCAGGCGCAGCGGCCGGTAGACCAGGAACTCCATCGCCACCGCGAGGACGCCCGAGGCGACCATGCCGCAGACAAGCACGGCTACCGCCGGCAATTTCGGCAGCAACCAGAGGGTCGAGAGTCCGCTCATCGAGCCGAGCATCAGCAGCTCGCCCTGGGCGAAGTGGATGATGCCCGTCGCCCGGATGATCATGGCGAAGCCGAGCGCGACCAGGCTGTAGACACAGCCGATCGCCAGCCCGCCGGTGAGCAGCTCCGCGAGGTACATCGCCTTAGAGCAGGCGAAACGCCCCGCCCGCCGCGAACCACCGGCGGTGGCACCTTGCCGCGAACATGCAAGTCCTCCTCCTCGCGTTTAGGGTGCCCTGTTTGCCTCGAGTTTGTAAATAGGCGCTAAAAGCCGATCGCACGAGCGCGCGGCGCCAGCAAGGCCTTTCGGTGTCTAGGCCGGCGCGCCCGGGGTCGGCGGCTGCGGCTTGGGCGGCTTGGGCGGCCTGAGCGCGAGCGGCACCCACGACACGGCGACGTCGCCGTGCACGAACGTCTGGCAGGCCATGCGGTGCCCCGCGGCGAAATCCTCGGCGCTGAGGTGATTGCGCTCGCGGTCCTTGATGGCGTCGGTGTTCTCGAGGCCCTTCTCGATCTTGCACTTGCAGGTGCCGCAGATGCCGGCGCCGCACTTGAACGGAATGCCGCCTTTCTCGCGGATCGAGGTGCGCAGCAGATTCGCTTTTTCGGCGAGCGTCACGACCTTGTTTTCGTTCGTGACGAACGTGATGGTGAACGGCATCAGAGCCTCACCAGCGCGGCGTCGAGCGCACCGTTGCCGGCGAGCTGCCGCAGCTCGGCACGCGCCTGCTCGAGCGTGGCGAAACGCGGCAGGAATTTCGACGGCACATCATTCACCACCGGCCGCGCGCCCTCCTCGACGATACGGATGCGCACTTCGCGCTCGAGCTCGGCGATGACGAAATGCGCCCGTTTGCGCCCGCAGAAGAGATAATCGTACGACTCGATCGCCTGCAGGCCGGCAACGAGCTCCGTGCGGAACTGGCCGGGCTTACTCGTCAGGATGACGTACATGGCGGTGTGGCCGGCACCAGATTCTCCTGCGTGAGCTCGAGGTCCTGCTTGATCCAGAGCTGGCAACAAAGCCGATAGCCGAGCTTCAGCCGCTCGCCGAGGATCTTCTGCTCCTTCCAGTTCGGCGCCGGCAGGTGCTCGGCGCCGGCGATGATGCGGCTCGTGCAGGTGCCGCACTGACCCATGCCGCATTTGTATTTCAGGTGCGGATAGGGGAACTGCTTGATGCCGGCACGCACCACGAGGTTGGTGTTCTCCTTCACCTCGCCCTGGTACACCTGGCCGTCCTTATGGACCGAAATTCGGGGCATTTGTATACGATGTATACGATCTGGCTCAGTCGGCTCTAGCACGCTCTAGGTACATGCGTGTTGACCTGGCGCAAATCCTAGTATATTGTATACAATAAGGCAAGCCACCCGAGAGGAGCCCCGCATGGCCGCACTGCTCAACCCCGACGACTTCCGTACCGCGCTCGAGAACGCCATCAAAGGCCGCGCCGCCACCAAGGCGCCTTTCAGCGTCGCCTGGGCGAGCGGCAAGCTCAGCCGCGAGCACCTCGCGCGCTGGGCGGAGAACCACTATCACTACGTCGGGCCGTTCGCCGATTACCTCGCCTACATCTATGCGCGCATGCCGGACGAGTTCCAGGACGCCAAGGACTTCCTGCTGCACAACATGTACGAGGAAGAGATCGGCGGCGACCGCCACACCGATCTCCTGATCCGCTTCGCCGAGGCCTGCGGCACGACGCGCGAGCGCGTGACCAATCCGGACCACATGTCCGCCACGACACGCGGGCTGCAGAGCTGGTGCTACGCGACCGCAATGCGCGAGGACCCGATCGTCGCGGTGGCCGGCCTGGTCGTCGGCCTGGAGTCGCAGGTGCCCTCGATCTATCGCAAGCAGACGCCGACGCTGCGCGAGAAGTACAAGTTCACCGACCAGGAAGTCGAGTTCTTCGATCTGCACATCGTGTCGGACGAGATCCACGGCGAGCGCGGCTACCAGATCGTGCTCGAGCACGCGACGACGCCGGAGCTGCAGCGCCGCTGCCTGAAAATCTGCGAGGTCGGCGCACAGATGCGGCTGCTCTACACGACCGCGCTGTACTGGGACTACGTCGCCAAGGATCTGCCGCTCTCCGAGCTCGACATGGCAGAAGCCGGCGTCGCGCCGGCTGAGCGCGCGCTGCTGCAGGCATGACGGAATTTCGTAACCTGATCGGCGGCGAGCCTATCGCGAGCTCCGCCGGCAAGACGTTCGAGGACATCAACCCTGCGGACACGCGCGATATCGTGGGGCGCTTCCAGGCATCGACCGCCGCCGATGCGCGCGCGGCGGTCGCGGCAGCTGCGGCGGCGTTCGATGGCTGGCGCGAGACGCCGGTCTCCAAGCGCGCCAAGGTGCTGCTCAGCGCTGCGGACTACATTGAGACCAACGCGGCGCGCTTCGCCGAGGAAATGACGCGCGAAGAAGGCAAATCGATCGCGCTCGCCAAGGACGAGTTCCTGCGCTCGGCGCAGACGCTGCGCTTCTACGCAATCGAGGGCCAGTCCTACGGCGGCGAGAGCTTCCCGCAGGACGACGCCGACATGCTGGTCTACACGGCGCGCGAGCCGCTCGGGGTGGTGGCGGTCATC
>DASREB010000171.1:0-4391 GCA_035652275.1 Burkholderiales bacterium | reverse complement strand
GTCTGGTCGCCGGACGGCAAGCGGCTCGCGTATGTCTCCTTCGAGAACAAGAAGCCGGTGGTCTACATCCACTCGCTCGCCGATGGCCGCCGCCACGTGGTGGCGAACTTCAAGGGCTCCAACTCGGCGCCGGCCTGGGCGCCCGACGGCAATCGCCTCGCGGTGGTGCTGTCGCGCGAAGGCGGCTCGCAGCTCTTCATGATCAACGCCGACGGCAGCGGGGTGCGGCGCCTTGCGAGCTCCACCGCGATCGACACCGAGCCGCGCTTCTCGCCCGACGGCCAGTCCATCTACTTCACCTCGGACCGCGGCGGCACGCCGCAGATCTATCGCATGCCGGCAAACGGCGGCGAGCCGCAGCGCGTCACCTTCGAGGGCAGCTATAATGTTTCGCCGAGAATAAGCCCGGACGGCAAGACGCTTGCGTACATCACGCGCAACGACGGAAAGTTCCAAGTCGCACTGCTCGATCTGTCGACCCGTCAGGTGCAAATTCTCACCGACAGTGACCGCGACGAATCTCCCAGCTTCTCCCCCAACGGCCGCATGATCCTGCTCGCCACCGTGATCGGCGAACGGGGCGTGCTCTCGGCAGTGTCCGCCGACGGCCGCGTCAAACAGCGCCTCTCCACCGCGGCGGGCGATGTGCGCGAGCCGGCGTGGGGGCCGTTCATCGAATGAAAAGGAGCGATGCCATGCGTGCGATGTTGTGTGTGCTGAGCGCGGCGACCCTCGTGCTCGCGTCCTGCGCCACCGAAGAGCAGAAGCCGGCGGGGCAGGCCCCGGTCGAGGGCAAGCCTGGCGCGCCTCAGCCGGTGCAGACGCAGCCGGTGAAGCCGGTGGAGACGCCGAAGGCCGGCGCGGCGTCGCCGTTCGCGGCGCTGAAGGACCCGAAGAGCATCCTGTCGAAGCGCTCGGTCTACTTCGACTTCGACAAGTTCGAGGTCAAGGCCGAGTATCGGCCGCTGGTGGAAGCGCATGCCAAGTTCCTGCGCGACAATCCGAGCGCCAAGATGCTGATCCAGGGTAACGCCGACGAGCGCGGCAGCCGCGAGTACAACGTCGGCCTCGGCCAGCGCCGCTCCGACGCGGTGAAGAAGATGCTGACGCTCCTCGGCGCGCGCGAGGACCAGATCGAGGCGGTGAGCCTCGGTGAGGAAAAGCCCGCGTGCAGCGAGCACAGCGAAGAGTGCTGGGCGAAGAACCGTCGCGACGACATGCTCTACAGCGGGGAGTACTGATGCGCCGCGCCGCCGCTGCGCTTTTCCTCCTTGCCACGCTGGTATCCAAGCCGGCGTTTGCGCTATTCGATGACGAGGAGGCGCGACGGCGCATCGAGGTGCTGCGCCAGGAAGTCACCGAGAACCAGCGCCAGGTCGCCGAGCAGCTGAAGAAGCTCGACGCGGTGCTCTCGACCGCCAGCAATCGCGACGCGCTCCTGCAGATCGCCACGCAGGTCGAGACGCTGAATAACGAGCTCGCGCGCATGCGCGGTCAGATCGAGACGCTCACCAACCAGTCGGAGACGGCCGAGCGGCGCCAGAAGGACCTGTACCTCGACATCGACACGCGGCTGCGCAAGCTTGAGCAATCGCGCGAGCAGGCGGCCGCCGCGCCGGCGGCGCCCACGGCCTCGCCCGAGTCCGAGGCCTCGCCCGCCGAGATGCGTGCCTATCAGGCGGCGCTCGACCAGTTCAAGCTCGGCAACTATTCGCTTGCTGTCTCGGCGATGCAGGGGTTCCTGGTGACCTATCCCAATAGCAAGCTCGCGGCCAATGCCCAGTACTGGGTCGGCATGGCGTACTCCGGCCAGCGCGACTACAAGCAGGCCATTTCCGCGCAGCGCAAGCTCCTCGCCGCCTGGCCGGAGAGCGACAAGGCGCCGGACGCGATGCTCTCCATCGCCAGCTCGCAGGAGACCATGGGCGAGCGCAAGAACGCGCAGAAGACGCTCGAAGACCTGATCACGAAGTACCCGAAGAGCAACGCCGCCGCGAGCGCCAAGCAGCGCCTCGCCGCTTTTTCCAAACGTTGAATTCCTTTGATTGTCGCCCCCGCGAAAGCGGGGGCCCCGCTTCTTTTCTCATCCTGGGTTCCCGCTTGCGTGAGAACGACGGCTCCTTGCCTTGAACGACACCAACCCGGCCGCGCTGGTGCCGTTCGTGACCGGCGGGGCCTTCATCCTTGCTTTCATTTTCGGCGCGGTGGGCAACAAGACCCGCTTCTGCACCATGGGCGCGGTGTCCGACTGGGTGAACATGGGCGAGACTTCGCGCCTGCGCATGTGGCTCCTCGCGATCGCGGTGGCGATCTTGGGCGCCGCGGCGCTGCAGCTCGGCGGACTGGTGGACTACTCCAAGTCGATCTACACGTCGGCCAATTTCACCTGGCTTTCGTACATCGTCGGTGGTTTTCTCTTCGGCGTCGGCATGACGCTCGGCTCGGGCTGCGGCTCGAAGACGCTGATCCGGGTCGGCGCCGGCAATCTGAAATCGCTCATCGTCTACGTGTTCCTCGGCATCGCCGCCTACATGACGCTGCGCGGCATCCTCGGCGCGTTCCGCGTCGGCGTGCTGGAAAAGGCAGTGATCTCGCTGCCGGCGGGCCAGGATTTGCCGTCGTTACTCGCTGTAACCACGGGCGCAAGCAAGGCCACTCTGGGCGCAGTGCTCGCCGCCCTGATCGCCGGCGCCTTGCTCGTATTTGTCTATGCCAGCCGCGACTTTCGTGCCGACTACAACTACACGCTGGGCGGCGTCGTCACCGGGCTGGTGGTGGTCGGCGGCTGGTACGTGAGCGGGGTGCTGGGCCATGTGGCCGAGGATCCGAACACGCTGCAGGAAGCGTTCGTCGCCACGAACACCGGGCGCATGGAATCGTTTTCCTTCGTCTCGCCGATGGCCTACACGCTCGACTATCTGATGCTGTGGACCGACAAGTCGAAGGTCATCACCTATGGCATCGCCTCGGGCATGGGCGTCATCGCCGGCTCCGCGGCGTATGCGCTCGCTACGCGCACGTTTCGCTGGGAGGGCTTTCGTGACGCCGCCGACACCGCGAACCATGTCGTCGGCGGCATGCTGATGGGTTTCGGCGGCATCACGGCGCTGGGATGCACCATCGGCCAGGGCATTTCGGGCTTCTCGACCCTTGCGCTTGGCTCGATGCTGACCTTCGTCGCCATCGTCGCCGGCTCCGCCGCCACGATGAAGTGGCAGTACTGGCGGCTCACGCGAGCAGAAACCTAACGCACGCACGGTAGGTCCCCCAACCGAGCAGCGCGCCGGCGGGCAGGTCGATGACGTAGTGCTGCTTGGTGAAGATGCATGAGAACGCGATCAGCACCGGGAAGGCGAATGCCATCGGGCCGGTGTGCGGCGCGAGGTGCAGCGCGGTCAGCATCGCCACCGACACGTGCATGCTCGGGAAGCTGTTCGAGCGCGCATCGAACTTCTGCACGAGCGCGAGGAAACGCTCGGCGAGCGTACGCCGCTGGTTGTAGCCGCGCCAGTGGGCCGGCGTCGCTACCGGGAAGGCGAGGAAGAAGAGCATCTGCAGGCTGAGGAGCACGAGGTAGCTCATCGCCACGTGGGTGAACTCGCGCGGCGAGCGTGCGACCAGGATCACGCAGACGATCAGCGGGTAGTAGAGAAAGCTGTAGATCCAGACCCAGCTTGGCCAGTACGGCAGCCGCTCGTCGAGCGCCGAGCTGAGTTCGCGCGGCGCGACGGGACCGTTCCGCTGGCACCAGAAGTAAAACTGGTAGCCGCCGACGATCAGGATGACGCTGAGGATGAAATGAATGAGGTAGTCGATCGCGCTCATGCCGGCCATTTTTCGGCGCCGGCTCACGCATTTGGCTTACCCGTGCCTTACCGATGAGTTACGGCGCGGGGTGGCGACGGGCGTGCCAGGACTGATAAAATTCTGCCCCTTCAGCGCCTTACCACTCCAGAGACGGGTCGTTAGCTCAGCTGGTAGAGCAGCGGACTTTTAATCCGTTGGTCGGCGGTTCGAATCCGCCACGACCTACCAAACTTTCAATGGCTTACATGATAAGGCGATCCGTACTTTGATCGTGTAGGCGCTGGTGTAGGCACATCGATGATGAGAGAAATCGACCTTCAGAGCTGGGCCGAATTCGAGGAACAGTTGCGAAGGCTCGAGGCAGAGCGCGAAGGCCGGCGCGACGCACAGCCAGGCATCACCATATCCCCCTACCTATATCGCGGCCACGCCGATTCGCGCTGGAAGCTCGACACGACCCTCGAGCGCGCAGTCAGCAAGCCGGTGAGTCTGCGTCGCTATTACCGGCTGATATCAGCCGTAAAGCCGAAAGTGGAGACGTTCACCGATCGTGAGTGGACTATCCCGACGCTGGAGCAATACGA
>DASREB010000170.1:0-13298 GCA_035652275.1 Burkholderiales bacterium | reverse complement strand
GAGCGCAGCTCGGCGCGGGCATCGCGCGAGAGTTCCAGCAGCTGGCTGGTCGACAGGCTGTCGCCGAAAAAGAGCCGCGCGGTCTCCGGCAGCTGGTGCGCCTCGTCGAAGATCAGCGTATTGCACGCGGGCAGCAGCTCGGCCACGCCTTCGTCGCGCAGCACGACGTCGGCGAAGAAGAGGTGGTGGTTGATCACCACGACATCCGCGGCGAGCGCGTTGCGCCGCGCGCGCATCACGAAACAATCGGCGTAGTCGGGGCAGCCCTGGCCGAGGCAGTTGTCGCGCGTGGAAGTCGCCTGCGTCCAGACCGGCGCATCTTCCGGCACGTCGGCAAGGTCGGCACGATCGCCGCTGACCGTAGTGGCAGCGAAGCGCTCGATGCGCCGCAGCTGTGCCGCTTCCTCCGGTGTGGCGCCGCGACCCTCCGTCACAGCGCGGCGCAGGCGATAAAGGCAGACGTAGTTGGCGCGGCCTTTGAGGAGCGCGGCGCTCGCGCCGCAGGCAAGCGCTGCCCGCACCGCGGGAAGGTCGCGGTCGTAGAGCTGGTCCTGCAGGGTCTTGGTGCCGGTGGAGACGATCACCTTGCCGCCGGCGAGCAACGCCGGCACCAGGTACGCGAACGTCTTGCCGGTCCCGGTGCCGGCCTCGGCGACGAGCACGCTCGTCGATTCGATTGCCGCGCCGATCGCCTGCGCCATCTCGACCTGGTCGCCGCGGCGCCGGTACCCCGGGATGGCGCTCGCGAGCGCGCCGCCCGGGGCGAACACCTCGTCAAGGGAGCTCATCGACCCGAATCCAGACGCGGCGTGTCTCGCCGCCGCTCGCCATCGCCACGGAGCCAAGCTCGAACCATTCGCCAAGCCGGCCGCTCGCCGTGGTCGCGGCCCGCTGGTAAGAGGCCGGCGTCTCGCGCTGCTGCGCCACCTCGACTTGTACGCGGTCGCCGCTCACGCGCGGGATGACGTCAAACCCGCTGGTCAGCTCCTGGACCACGGTGACTTCCTGCGACACGACGCCGGCCGGCGTCTGGATGTACTGCCGCTGGCGCAGCGGCCGCGAGACGCCATTCAAGATCGTCGCCCGCGCGCCATCGAGCGCCTGCACGCGCTGGTCCACCCGTTCCGCGCCGCGCGAACGGGTATCCTGCGCCCGGATTTCCACCTGTGAGTCGCGCCCGCCAATGCGGCCGCTCGCGCCGAGCTCACGCGTGGCGATGTCGAGCGCCTCGTCGAAGCGCACCGAGATGAGCAGTCGCCGCTGCGGCGCGTCGAGCACGTCGAGCGCAAGGCGCAGGTCGGTCAGATTTGCCGGGCTCGCGCGCACCAGGAGCTGGTTCCCCTGTCCGCTGAGCGTCGCACCGGGCTCGAGCAGCGGGCGCAGGCCCGGCAGCACCTGCTCCGCTGTGCGATGACGTAGCGTAATGATTTCCAACGCGTTCTGGGCCACCGCGGCGCTCGCCACGAGCCACAGCCCAGCACATCGGATCAAGGCGGCACGATTCATCTATCTTCCTGAACGCGCGAAGCTCCGCTTGGTCTACGCGCCGTTCATTATGAGATACCGGTTAGCCTTTACCTGGACGTTTCTCGCGCTGCTCGCGCCGGCGGGCGCCGTTGCCGCGCAGGCAACAAGCGACTACGGCCTCGCCGCTGCGGTTGAAGCGCTCGTCACTGTAGGAACGCGCTACCACTACGGCGGTAGTTCTCCTGATACAGGGTTCGACTGCAGCGGGCTGGTGATGCACGTCTACGAGCGAGCCTGGGGTGTCGAGCTGCCGCGCAGCACGGCCGAGCAGCGCCGTCTCGGCCAGCCGGTCAAGCGCACCGAGCTCAAGCCGGGCGATCTCGTGTTCTACAACACGCGCAACCGGCCGTTCTCGCACGTCGGCATCTATCTCGGCGACGGCGACTTCGTCCATGCGCCGCGCCGCGGCCAGCGCGTGCGGGTCGAGAGCCTCGACAATCCGTACTGGCGTGCGCGCTTCAGCGGCGCGCGCCGGCTCGATCCCCCGAGCGACTGAGTACCCGCCAGATTTTCGGGGCGCTGAGCGGCATCTCCATGTCGAGGACGCCTAGCGCATCCAGCACGGCATGCACTACCGCGGGCACCGCACCGATGGTGCCGAGCTCGCCACAGCCTTTGACGCCGAGGAGATTGGTTTTGCACGGCATGCTCTCATCAAAGATCGCGCGCATCGGCGCCAGGTCGCTCGCGCGCGGCACGCAATAGTCCATCAGCGACCCGGTGAGCAACTGTCCACTCTCCGGGTCGTAGATCGCCTGCTCATAGAGCGCCTGTCCGGCGCCCTGCGCCACGCCGCCGTGCACCTGCCCTTCGACGATCATGTGGTTGATGATGCGTCCGATGTCGTCGCAGCTCGCGATGGCAACCAGTTTCACTTCACCGGTCTCGCGATCGATCTCGACTTCGCAAGCCTGCACGCCGTTCGGCCACGACGGTGTCGAAGGTGTCTCGGTCGCCGACACCCGAAACAGCTTGCGCGGCTGCCGCGCGGCAAGCTCGCCCAACGTCAGGGCGCGATCGGTGCCGGCGATGCGGAAGCGGCCGTCGCGAAATTCGATGTCCGCCGCCGCCGCTTCCAGCGCATCGGCCGCAAGCGTTCTGCCCTCGCTGATCACGCGCCGGCCGGCTGCGACGACGGCCGAGCCGCCGACGAAAGCGGAGCGCGAGCCGACGCTGCCGACACCGTTGGCGCGGTCGGTGTCTCCCTGGACGATGCGCACCTTGTCGGGCGCGACGCCGAGCACTTCGGTCACGAGCTGCGTGTACGAGGTCTCGAGGCCCTGCCCCATCGCCTGGGTACCCGAGAGAACGGTGATCTCCCCGTTCGCGTTGACTTCGATATCCACCGTCTCGGTCGGCAGCGCGCCGGTCCACTCGAGATACGCCGACAGGCCACGCCCACGCAGCTTCCCGGCACGCGCTGACGCCTCGCGCCGGGCCGCGAAGCCCGCCCAGTCGGCATGCGCCAGCAGCTTGTCGAGCACGGCACCGAAATTGCCGACGTCGTAGGTATCGCCGACATGCGTGCGATACGGGAACTGCTCCGGCCGAATGAAATTGCGCCGTCGCACCTCCACCGGATCGAGCCTCATTTCGCGCGCCGCCTTCTCGATCAGGCGCTCCATCAGGAAATTCGCTTCCGGCCGTCCCGCGCCTCGATACGCGCCGGTCGCCATCGTGTGGGTCAGCACCGCCCGTACGCGGTAGTGCACGTGCGGCACGTGGTACACGGTGGTCTGCACCTTCGGCCCGAGCTGCAGCGGGATGATCGCGGATGAGCCCACTGGCAGCGCGCCGATATTGCCGAGCGTGTCGACTTCCAGCGCGAGGATGCGGCCGTCGCGATCGAGCGCGAGCCGCGCCTTGTGGTGCTGATCGCGCCCCATGTGCGCGGCGAGGAAGTCCTCCGCGCGATCGGCGCGCCACTTCACCGGCCGGCCGAGCTTGCGCGCCGCGTAGCAGACGAGCGCGTCCTCGGGCGTGAGGCCGGTCTTCATGCCGAACCCGCCGCCGATATCGCCGACGATAATCCGGAACTCTTCCGGCTTCGCGCGGAACACCGCCCCCAATAACTCGCGAGCGCCCGTCGGCGTCTGGTTCTGCGTATAGAGCGTAGTGCGCCCGTTCTCGTGCACGGCGATGCAGGCGCGCGGCTCGAGGGCCATGGCGATCACGCGCTGGTTGTGAAGCTCGATTTCCGTGATATGCGCGGCATTGCGCATCGCCGCCTGCACCGCCGCCGCATCGCCGAAGCGCGTTTCCGCCGCGACGTTGTCCGGGGCTGCGGGCCACACCCGCGGCGCGCCCGGCGCAATGGCGGCTTTTGCGTCCACCACGCACGGCAGGTCCTCGTATTCGATGCTGGCAAGCTCGGCGGCATCCTGCGCCTGCGCTCGCGTCTGGGCGACGATAGCCACGACCGGCTGCCCGACATAGCGCACCTCTGCCTCGGCGAGCGGGGTGCGCGGCGGCGCGGCCATCGGCGAGCCGTCCGCCCGCTTGAAGAGCGGCGGGAACGGGATGTGCCCCACGCCGTCGGCACGCAGCTCCGCCATCGACCAGACGGCGATCACACCCGCTGCCCGTTTGGCATCCGTGAGCTCGATGGCCCCGATCCGCGCATGCGCGTGCGGCGAGCGCAGCAGCACCAGCCAGCACTGGTTCGCGAGCTCGAGGTCGTCGCTATAGCGACCCTTGCCGGCCAGGAGCCGCTCGTCCTCAAGCCGCTTCTGCGAGCGCGAGGCGCCGAAGCGCGCCGCGGCGGGATCGAACTGCACTTGCAGGGGAACCGAGCTCATGGGGCCGCAATTCTAGGCACGCGGGGCGCTTGAAAAGCGTCGCCTTAGCGCCCAAATTTCAGATGCAATCCACGGAGGCAATGCGCATGCCGGAGACCACGACACGCGAGACGCTCGGCTTCCAGGCCGAGGTCAAGCAGCTGCTCGACCTGATGATCCACTCGTTGTACTCGAACAAGGAGATCTTCCTGCGCGAGCTGATCTCCAACGCCTCGGACGCCGCCGACAAGCTGCGCTTCGAGGCGCTTGCCAACAACGCGCTGTACGAGTCCGATCCCGATCTCAGGGTGCGCATCGCGGTGGACAAAGCGGCCCGCACCATCACCCTCTCCGACAACGGCATTGGCATGTCGCGCGAAGAGGTGGTGCAGAACATCGGCACCATCGCGCGGTCCGGGACGCGGGAATTCTTTCAAACGCTCACCGGCGATCAGGCGAAGGACGCGCGCCTGATTGGCCAGTTCGGGGTCGGCTTCTACTCGGCGTTCATCGTCGCCGATCGGGTGACATTGATTACCCGACGTGCCGGCCTGGCGGCGAGCCAAGGCGTACGGTGGGAGTGCGATATCGACAAGGCCGCCGGCGAGTACAGCCTCGAGCTTATCGACAAGGCGGGCCGCGGCACCGACGTCATCCTGCACTTGCGCGAGGGTGAGGATGAGCTGCTGGACGAGTTCCGGCTGAAAAGCATCATCCGCAAGTACTCGGACCACATCGCCATCCCGATCATGATGGCCGAAGGGGCGAATGAGGTAGCGGTCAACCAGGCGAGCGCGCTGTGGGCGCGGCCGAAGCAGGAGATCACCGAAGAGCAATACATCGAGTTCTACAAGCACAGCGGACACGACTTTGAGGCGCCGCTAGCGTGGACCCACAACCGCGTCGAGGGCCGCCAGGAGTACATCCAGCTTCTCTATATCCCGGCGCATGCACCGTTCGATATCTGGGATCGGCAGCAGCGCCACGGGCTCAAGCTCTATGTGCGCCGCGTGTTCATCATGGACGATGCGCAGCAGCTGCTGCCGCCGTACCTGCGCTTCGTGCGCGGCGTGGTCGATTCGAGCGACCTGCCGCTCAATATCTCGCGCGAGCTCCTGCAGCAGAGCCGCGACGTCGACGCGATCCGCGCCGGCTGCACCAAGCGCGTGCTTGATCTGCTCGATGACCTGGCGGCGAACCAGCAGGAGAAATACGCGACCTTCTGGCAGGAGTTCGGCCGCGTGCTCAAGGAAGGTGTCGGCGAGGACGGCGCGAACCGCGAGCGCCTGGCGAAGCTGCTGCGCTTCTCGTCGACGCATGAGGACAGCGAGGCGCAGGGCGTCTCGCTCGCCGACTACGTCGGGCGCATGAAGCCGGGACAGGACAAGATCTACTACGTCACCGCGGAGACCTATCTCGCGGCGCGCAACAGCCCGCATCTCGAGGTCTTCAGGAAGCGCGGCGTAGAAGTGCTGCTGCTCCACGATCGCGTCGACGAATGGCTGGTCGCGAACCTCGCAGAATACGAGGGCAAGCGCCTCGCCTCCGTCGCGCGCGGCGATGTCGATCTATCGGCGATCGCCGACACGGAGAAAGAGCCCGATTGGCAGGTCGGCGAGCACAAGGAGCTCTTGAAGGCGCTGAAGAGCGCGCTCGGCGACAAGGTGAAGGACGTGCGGCTCAGCCGCCGGCTGACCGAATCGCCATCATGCCTGGTGGCCGATGAGCACGACATCGGCGGCAATCTCGCGCGCATCCTGCGCTCGGCCGGACAGAAAGTGCCGCGAGCGGCGCCGATCCTCGAGCTCAATCCGACGCATACCATCGTCACGCGCCTCAAGCCGGATGACGCGCGCCTGGCCGACTGGGCGGCGCTCCTCTACGAGCAGGCGCTGCTCGCGGAAGGCGGGCAGCTCGACGATCCGGCGGGGTACGTGAAGCGCTCGAACTCGCTGATGCTCGGCTTGGTCGCGAGCTGAATGCAACGCGCGCTGATCGTCATCGGCGCCCTGCTCATCGTGCTCGGGCTCGCCTGGCCGTGGCTGAGCAGGCTCGGGTTGGGTCGCCTGCCAGGCGACATCCGCATCGAGACCGAGAGCGGCGGGTTCTATTTCCCAATCGTCACCTGTCTCATCATCTCCGTGGCGCTGACGCTGATCCTGTGGTTTCTGCGCCGCTAGAGCGTGCGCGGACCTCCCTTGGCGAGGATTCGCATCAGTGCGCCAACTTGTTGTTCGTTGTCCTCATGTCGGGCTGAAGCGACGGCCATTCCGCGAAGATCAGGCGGGAAGTCGCAAATTCACTTCGCGGTTTACGCGGCTCTGCTCCATAGTTCGGTGAAGCCGCGAACCGGGAGGCACATGAAAAGAATCATTGGCAGCGTAGTTGCGTTGCTCGTTGCAAATGCCGGCTGGGCGCAGGGCAACCTGGAGAAGGCCGCGCACATGCTCGACCAGCAATCACGCGCCGGCAAAGGCGAGTTCCTCACCTATCTCACCGGCGCCGCAGCCGCGTACCGCTGGATCGGCGTCAAAAGCGACATCGAAGGTTCAGCGTCGGTGTATTGCCCGCCGCAAGAGATGAAGCTCGATGGGCGCGGCTACGCAAAGATCGCGCTGGAGGAATATCAGCGCAGGAAAGGCGAATACGCGGGCCTGCATGATTTCCCGCTGAACGTATTGGCGTTGGCGCTGCTGCGCGGTTTGCAGGAAAGATATCCATGCCGCGCCGAAGCGCAAGCGCCGTCGGCGAAGTCGGACTGATCTAGAGTCCGAGGTAGGCGCGCCGGATTTCCGGCCGCGACTCGAGCAGCCGTGGCGCTCCCTCGGTAAAGAGCCGGCCCTCGGCAATGACGTAGGCGTAGTCGCTGAGCGAGAACGCGAGGTGCACGTTCTGCTCGACAAGCACGATGGTCAGGCCCTCGCGTCTGAGCGCCTCGAGCTTGGCGAAGAGCTCGTGCACGATGAGCGGCGCGAGACCGAGCGAGAGCTCGTCGATGATCACGAGCTCGGGCTCTGACATCAGCCCGCGCGCGATGGCGAGCATCTGCTGCTCGCCGCCGGAGAACGTGCCTGCGCGCTGCAAGCGCCGCTCCTTCAGGCGCGGAAAGAGCGCATAGACGTGCTCTAGCCGCGCGCGATAGCCATGCATCGCCCGGCGGGTATAGGCGCCCATCTGCAGGTTCTCCTCAACCGTCATGGTGTTGAAGAGCTGGCGGCCCTCCGGGACGAGCACCAGCCCGCGCGCCGCCTTGTCGTGCGGCGCAAGGCGGGTGACGTCCTCGCCGTTGAACAGCACCCGTCCGCGCCACGGGCGAATGCTGCCGGCGATGGCGCGAAGCGTAGTGGTCTTGCCGACGCCATTGGCGCCGACAATGGTGGTGAGCTTGCCGCGCTCGGCGGCGAGCGTGATGCCCCACAGCACCTGCACCTCGCCATAGCCGGCTTCGAGCGCCTCGACGCGCAGCAGCGGTTCGGTCATGATGCCCGGCGTTGCACCATTCCCGGATCACCGAGATAGGCCTCGACCACGGCCGGATCGTGCGCCACCTGTGCCGGCGCGCCTTCGGCGAGCTTGCGCCCGGAGTTCAGCACCACGATGCGATCGGAGAGGCTCATGATCGCCTGCATCAGGTGTTCGATCATGAGGATCGAGACGCCGCGCGCGCGGATCGCGCGCAGGATTTCCACCATGCGCGCCACCTCCGTGGGATTCAAGCCGGCGAGCACCTCGTCGAGCATCAGGAGCGCCGGCCGCGCGGCGAGCGCGCGTGCGAGCTCGAGACGCTTCTTGCCGGCGATGGTCAGCTCGAGCGCCGGCGCCTCCAGCCGGTTCTCCAGTCCGACCAGCGCAATCGCTTCGCGCGCCGCTTCGCGGGCGCGCGCGAGCGGCAGGTCCTCCCTGCCAAAGCAGGCGCCCACCGTGCAATTCTCGAGCACCGTCATGCCGGCGAAGGGCTGCACGATCTGGTGCGTGCGCGCAAGGCCGAGGCGCGCCACGCGGTAGGGCGCCGCGCCGGTAATGTCGGCGCCACGAAAGGCGACGCGGCCGCTGTTGGGTGCGTAGACACCGTTGATCAGGTTGAAGACGGTCGATTTGCCGGCGCCGTTCGGCCCGATGAGGCCGAGGATCTCTCCCTCGGCGAGCGCAAAGGTAAGCGCAGCCACCGCCTGCAGGCCGCCGAAGCGCTTGTTGAGCTCGCGCACCTCGAGGAGCGCGCTCATTCCAGTACACGCCGCAGGCGCGGCCAGCGGCGGTAGAAGAAGCCCATCAGGCCCTCGGGCGCGAATTGCACGATGAGCAGGAGGAGCACGCCGGCGACCACCAGCTGGAAACTGGCGAACGTTTCGGACGTGAGCAGCCAGCCGCGCAGCTCCTCGTAGAGGTACGCGCCGAGCGCCGGGCCGACGATCGTGCCCTGCCCGCCGAGCATGGTGATGACGATCGCCTCGGTGGAGAGCGTGAGGTCGAAAGCGTCGGCCGGCTGCACGAACGCGCCCTTGAAGAAATAGAGGCCGCCGGCGATCGCCGGCAAAAAAGCAGAGGCGCTGTAGGCAAGCGCCTTGTAGCGCGGGGTCGGCACGCCGAGCACCGCGGCGGCGTCTTCGTTCTGGCCGATGGACAGGAGCCCGAGGCCGAACTTCGAGCGCTTGACGAAATAGCTCAGGTACAGGGAAACGCCCATGATGGCGACGAGCAGGTAATAGATGATCCACAGCGCCTGCGCCGGCCCGCCGAGCGGCTGGAAAAGCTCGGGCGATAGATAGATGCCGGTGGAGCCGCCCCAGGGCTCGAAGTTGGTGACGAACGCCATCACCGCCTCGTTGACGCCGATGGTCGCAAGCGCGAAGTGCACGCCGCGCAATCGCAGGATGCCCAGGCCGAAGACGAGCGCGGCGACGCTCACCGCAACGCCGGCGACCAGCAGCGATGGCGCGAGGCCCCAGCCGAGCGCGCCCATGAAATACACGCAGAAGTAGCCGCCGAGCCCGAAGAACACGATGCTGCCGAAGTTCACGTAGCCGGCGTATCCAAGCATGATGTTCAGATTGCTGGCGAGCGTGATGTAGACGGCGGCGAGCAGCAGGCTTTCCCGCAGCTCGACATCCTCGCCGTGCGGCGCTATCGCGAACACTGCGATCGCCACGGCGATGATCCAGAAGAAAGGCCGCCGCAGCATCAGCGCACGGCGCGCCGCCGTCCGAGCGAGAGGAGTCCTCCGGGAAAAGCGATCAGCACGATGACGAAGAGCACGAATTCGATCACCAGCGTCCAGCTCACCGGCATGAATGGCGTGATCAGGCCTTCCAAGAGGCCGAGCGCGATGCCGGCGACCAGCGCCCCGGTCGGGTTGCCCATGCCGCCGAGCACCGTGACGACGAAGCTTTTCAGCTGATACGCATCGCCTGAGAGAACGGTAAAGGGAAACAGCGTGGCGATGAGCCCGCCGGAGACGCAGGCGAGCGCGACGCCGAGCCCGCACGAGAGCGCGAGGATGCGCGTCGTGGGAATGCCGACCAGCTCCGCCGCCTCGCGGTTCGCGGCCACCGCGCGCACCGCCTTGCCGGCGCGCGTGCGATAGAGGAAGAGGTAGAGCACCGCGGCGAGCACTGCCGTGAGCACGGCGGCCATGATGTGCGTGCCGGGGAAGGTGTAGCGACCGAGGCTCAAGCCGGGCAGCGACACCGAGACGTTGAAGAGCGCCGTGCCCCACATCGCCGTGCCGAGCCCGATCAGCACCAGGTTCACGGCGAAGGTAGCGAGCAGGCTCATGAGGGGCGGCCTGCCGATCATGCGGTGGATCGCGATCCAGTAGAGCGCGACGCCGGCGAGGAATCCGGCGAGCAGCACCGGCGCGAGCGCCGCGTAGGCCGGGGCGCCGCTCGCGGCGACCAGCAGGTACACGCCGAACATGCCGGCGACGATCATCGCGCCGTGCGTCAGGTTCACGACGTCCATCACCCCCCAGATGAACGTGATGCCCATGGCGGCGAGCCCGTAGACCGCGCCGACCAGCACGCCGTCGAGGAGCGAAGCGGCAAGGCCGAGCATGCGCCCGCGCCCGGCCTAGCGCTTCAGTGCGCCTGCGGCAGCGGGTAGAGCATCTGCGCGGTGCGCGCCGCCTCCGGCCACACGATCTCCTTCTCGAGCTTGCCGTTCTTCATCTGCCACTGCGCGAGCACCATCTGGTGGCCGATTTGCAGGCCATGGTTCTTGGCATCGATGGCGAACTTGTCTTTGCCGAAGAATGTCGTCACGTCGGTCTTCTCGAGCGCCGCCGCGACCTTCTTCGGATCGATCGATCCCGCCTGCTCGATCGCGTGCTGCAGCAGGAGCCCCGTGATGTAGCCCGACGCCGTGTGGTAGTCGGCCTCGACTTTGGTTTTGGCGTACGCGGCCTTGGCGAATTGCTCCGGTGTCGGTCCGAAATCGGGCTGGTACTTCACCTGCGGTTCCCACTGCGAGGGCACCATGACGCCGAGGGCGGCATCGCCGAGCGTCGCGAACTTCGGGCTGTCGGGCGCGACCAGGATGGCGATGTACTTGAGGCCGGCTTTCTGCTCATAGAGCTGCCGCGCGAGGGTGGCACCGTCGGGATAGTGGCCGCCGCCGAGGAACGCATCGGCGCCCGAAGAGATCACCTTGTTGATGATCGGGCTGAAGTCCGTCGTGCTCGGCGCGTACGATTCTTCCAGCGCGATCGTGAAGCCGGCCTGCTGCGCGAGCTTATGCGCGGAGGCGACTACCGCCTTCGAGAACGGGTCGTCCGAATAGACGAAGGCCACCTTGGCGTGCGGGTTCTTCTCCTTCAGCGCCTGCACGGCGCCTGCGAGGTAGTAGTCGGCCTGCGTGATGCACTGGAAGAGGTGCTTGTTGCCAAGCTGGTAGGTCTTCGGCTCGGCGCCGCCGCCCACCAGCATGATCTTGCCGTACTGCTCGCTGATCACCGCCGCAGTCGCGGTCAGCCCGGAGGAGTACGGCCCGAACAGGAAGTTCGCCTTGTCCTGCACGATGAGCCGCGTGTAGAGCTGCTGCACGCGCCCGCCGACCGACTGATCGTCGTAGGTGACGAAGCGCACCTTGTAGCGCTGGTTGCCGGCCTTGATGCCGCCTGCGGCGTTCACCTCGTCGCGCCAGAACTCCGAGCCGTGCAGCTGCGCGACCGAGTCGACGTTGAGCGGCCCGGTCCGCGACACCGTCATGCCGATGGTGATGGTGTCCTCGGCGGCCGCGAGGCCCGGAAGGGCGAGCGACGCCGCGACGCTGATGGCGAGCCACAAGCTCCTCATACATCCTCCTGCAACGCGAAAATGATCGATGGCGCTCCGAGATATATCGTACTCCGATAGACATACATTTGGGCAAATGTATCCGCGCGCGACGTGCTTCAGCGGCGCCGGCCAGCTTATCGGCGCTTAATCAGCCGCGTGGGGAAACGAGGGATGGCGGAGAGAGAGGGATTCGAACCCCCGGTACCCGGACGGGTACAACAGATTTCGAGTCTGCCGCAATCGACCACTCTGCCATCTCTCCGCGGTCGGACACGAGCGCGCGATTTTATCAGGGGCTGATGCGTTCCAGACCGCCCATGTAGCTGCGCAGGGCGGAGGGCACCAGGACCGAGCCGTCGCGCTGCTGATAGTTCTCGAGGATCGCAACCAGCGTGCGGCCGATGGCCAGGCCTGAGCCGTTCAGCGTATGGACGAGCTCGGGCTTGCCTTTCTCGTTGCGAAAGCGCGCCTGCATGCGCCGCGCCTGGAACGCCTCGAAATTCGAGCAGGACGAGATTTCGCGATAGGCGTTCTGCCCGGGGAGCCAGACTTCGAGGTCGTAGGTCTTCGCCGCAGCGAAGCCCATATCGCCGGTGCTGAGCGTCACCACCCGATAGGGCAGCTCGAGCTTCTTCAGGATCGCTTCCGCGTGAGAGGTCAGCTCGTCGTGCGCGGCGTACGACTTCTCCGGGTGCACGACCTGCACGAGCTCGACTTTGTCGAACTGGTGCACGCGGATCATGCCGCGCGTGTCCTTGCCCGCCGAGCCCGCCTCGGAGCGAAAGCACGGCGAGTGGCAGCAGTACTTGAGCGGCAGTCGCTCGAGCGGCAGGATCTCGTCGCGTACGTAGTTCGTGACCGGGTACTCGGCCGTGGGAATGAGGTACAGGTCGCGCTGGTCGATCTTGAAGAGATCGTCCTTGAACTTGGCGAAGCTCGAGACGCCATCGGCGCATGCCGAGCTCACCATGTAGGGCGCATAGGTCTCGGTGTAGCCATGCTCGCGCGTGTGCACGTCGAGCATGAACTGGCCGATGGCGCGGTGCAGCCGCGCCACTGCGCCGTACATCACGTAGAAGCGGCTGCCCGCGATCTTCGCCGCGGTGGCAAAGTCCAGGCCGCCGAGCCCTTCGCCCACGTCGACATGGTCGCGCACCGGAAAATCGAAGCGCCGCGGCTCGCCCACGCGCCGCTCCTCGCGGTTGTGCTCGGCGCCTTCGCCGACCGGAACCGACTGGTGCGGGATGTTGGGGATGCGGCCGAGAAACTCCTGCAAACCGGCCTGCAGCTTCGCGAGCTGCTGCTCGGATTGCTCGAGAAGCGACTTCAGCTTTTCGCCTTGCGCCAGCAGGTCCCCGACATCCTTGCCTTGCGCCTTGGCCTGGCCAATGTCCCTGGCAATGCGGTTGCGCGCGGCCTGCGCCTGCTCGACCGCGGTCTGCAGGTTCCTGCGCGCGTCCTCGAAGCGGCGGAATTGCTCGGGATCGAAGTTGCCGGGACCGCGTGTGGCAAGCCGGCGCGCCACCGCGTCGGCATCTTTACGCAGGAGCTGGATGTCGATCATCGCTTCTTCCCGTCCGCATGATCGCGGCGCCGCAGCTCGGCGATGCGTTCGCGCAGCGTTGCTTCCAGCCCGCGCTCGGTCGGCCTGTACCACTCGATCGGCGGCATGCCTTCGGGCAGGTAGTTTTCGCCGGCGGCGTAAGCGCCCGCCTCGTCGTGG
>DASREB010000169.1:0-3565 GCA_035652275.1 Burkholderiales bacterium | reverse complement strand
GAGTTCTATCCGCATGCACGCCAGCTTTACGACTGGATCATCAAGCCGATCGCCGCGGAGCTCGAGCGCCAGCACATCGACACGCTGGTGATCGTTCCCGACGGCGCGCTGCGCACCATCCCACTCGCTGCGCTGCACGACGGGAAGCAGTTCCTCGTCGCGCGCTACGCCCTCGCCACGACGCCGGGCCTGACGCTCACTGACCCGCGGCCGCTGCCGCGCGGGAACGCGAAGGTGCTGGTGAACGGCCTCACTCAGGGCGTGCAGGGCTTTGCGCCGCTACCGTACGTCGGCCAGGAACTGGATGCGATCCACAGCGTCTACGGCGGCCGCGAGCTGCGCGACGGCGACTTCACCGTGCCGAACATCGAGAAGGATCTCGGCGAGACGCCCTACTCGATCGTGCACATCGCCTCGCACGGCCAATTCGCGGGGGACGTCGACAAGACCTTCGTCCTCACCTACGAAGACAAGCTGTCGATGACCAAGCTCGAGCAGTTCCTCGGGCTATCGAAATTCCGCACCGAGCCGGTCGAACTGCTGACGCTCTCAGCCTGCGAAACCGCGGCCGGCGACGACCGCGCCGCGCTCGGCCTTGCGGGCGTCGCGATCAAGGCCGGCGCGCGCAGCGCCCTCGCCACGCTCTGGACGGTGAACGACCCGGCCTCCGCCATGGTGGTGTCGGATTTTTACCGGGCGCTGCGCGACCCGGCGATCTCCAAGGCAAAGGCGCTGCAGCAGGCGCAGCTCGGGGCGCTCAAGGACCCGCGCTACCGGCATCCCAACTACTGGAGCGCATTCCTCCTGATCGGCAACTGGCTCTAACGTCGATTGCTGTCGTCCCCGCGAAAGCGGGGACCCAGGGTTTAGGAAGTAGGTCGGTCAACGTCCGTTGCATTGGCACGTTGTCCATCGTATGAAGCAGCCTGCGGTCTACATCCTGGCGAGCCAGCGCAACGGCACGCTCTACGTAGGCGTGACCAGCAACCTAGCAAGCCGGATCGAAGCGCATCGCTCGGGCATGGTCGATGGTTTCACCGAGAAGTACGGCGTAAAGACACTGGTTTATTTCGAGCTGCACGCCGACATGTACGACGCCATTCAGCGCGAGAAGCGTATGAAGAAATGGAATCGCGCCTGGAAGATTCAGCTAATTGAGGAAGTAAATCCCGAATGGCAGGACCTCTCAGAACACGCCGGATAAAACTGGGGCCCCCCTTTCCACGGGACGACGAGATCGCCACTTCTAAAACCGTGGGCCCCCGCTTTCGCGGGGGCGACCGGGTCAGCTCGGGTGACGGGGTCAGCTCGGGTAATTGATCACAGGTATCAAGTAGCACCGGTCGCCGCGCCGCGGGCGGGCGCGGCCTACATTGCTCCTATCGATGCGGGAGGAGCAATGACCTTCGATCTCTTGATGGACCTGCTGAAGCGCAGCCTGACCGCCAACGCGGAGTCGGAATACCGCCTGCCGCCGGGGCCCTGCTCGTGCCACGAGCCGACCGTCAAATGGTGCACCCGCCACGGCGAGCCGCGCCGCTATTCGAGCCCGATGCGCACCGCGACCGCCACCGCCCAAGGGGCGAACGCCGTCGAGACGACGAGCAGCGCGCCGAGCAGCAGCAGCTGACCGGAGGGCGCGAGGCCCGCCGCCGCCATCGCGACGCTGCCCGCGCCGAGAATCAGCACCGGCACATAGAGCGGCAGCACGAGGAGCGAGATCAGGACGCCGCCGCCACGCAGCCCGAGCGTAAGCGCCGCGCCGATCGCGCCAATCAAGCTCAGCACCGGCGTCCCGAGGAGGAGCGACAGCATCAGCACGCCATAGAGCGGGCGCTCGAGGTCGTACTGAAGCGCGATGACCGGTGCGATTACCACCAGCGGCAGGCCAGCCACCAGCCAGTGCGCAAGCGCCTTTGCCGCCACCACGATGCCGAGCGGGGCGGCGCCGAGCGCGAGCTGCTCGAGAGTGCCGTCGGCGTAATCGGCGGCGAAGAGCCGGCCGAGCGACAGTATGGTCGAGAGGAGCGCCGCCACCCAGATCACGCCCGGGCCGATGGCGCGCAGCTGATTGGGCTCCGCGCCGATCCCCAGGGGAAAGAGGCTCGCGACGATGATGAAGAAAAGGAGCGCCGTGGCCGCATCGCTCCGCCGCCGCATGGCGAGCAGCAGATCGCGCCGCACCAGCGTGCGCACTGCGCTCAGCACGTCAATGGACTGCCAGCTCGATCACGCGCGCGCGTGCGTCGAGCGCGGCCTGCTGGTGCGTCGTATAGACGACGCTACCGCCCGCCTGCAGATGCCGGGCGATGACCTCGTCCGCGTAGCTCGCCGCCGCGGCATCGAGCGCGGCGAAGGGCTCGTCCAGGAGCCAGAGCGGAACGCGTTCCGACACCAGCAGCCGCGCGAGCGCCGCGCGCCGGCGCTGTCCCTGCGAGAGCTTGCGCACCGGCAGATCGGGCACGGCAAAGGCACGGAGCGCACCGAGGAGCGCCTCACGCGATGCCTCGAGGCCCGCGAGGCGGCAGCTGATGTCCAGGTTCTCGAAGGGCGTGAGGTCGTCCTTGAGCGCGGACGCGTGGCCGATGTACGCGAGCTCACGCGTGTACTCCTCGCGCAGATTACGGATTGGTGTGCCACGCCAGCGCACCTCACCCTGCGTCGGCGCGAGCAGGCCGCAGAGGATGCGCAGCAAACTCGTCTTGCCGCTGCCGTTCGGCCCGGCGATGCGCAGCAGCTCGCGAGGCGCGAGGTTGAAAGAAACGCCGCGAAACAGCGTGCGGCCGCCGCGCTCGCAATCGAGCCCCGCGGCCTCCAGCACTAGCGCTCGGACGCCTTGTCGCCCGGCTCGCGCCTGCCTTGCTGCAGGCCCTCGGTGAGGCCGATGAGGATGCCGCTCGCGAGCGTGGTGAAGTTCTCCGCCATCATTTCGGCCGCCTTGAGCGCGGTGCGGCGCTGCTGGCGCACGGCGTCGCGCATGCGATCGCCAAACTCTTCCAGCGTGCGCTCGACTTCGGCGGCGGTCACGGTGCCGCTCACCTGCGTGCGCTGGAGCACCGACGCCCACTGGTCGCGCAGCTGCTGGCTGCCTTTCTTCGTCGCCTCCTTCACCGCGCCGACGAATTCGTCTTCCAGGCGCTCGAGCTCGTCGAGCGCTTTCTTGACGTGCTTGTCGCGCAGGCTCTGGCCCTGCGCAGCGAGCTGCTGGAGCGCCAGGTGATTCGCCTGCACCGCTTTCAGCACCGCCTCGTCCATGCCGGCGAACGCCTCGCCGAGCACGCGATCGGCATCGATCCTCGAAGTGGCCGCGCCGAGGTTCACGCCCTCGGTCACCGCCTTCACCACGCGCTTGATCTCGCGCACCGTCAGCTCGCGGCTGCGCAGCGCGTTAAGCGTGAGCTCGCGCACCGCCGAGCGCAGGTTTTCACTTTGCTTGACCGCTTCGCGCGCCAGACCTTTCAGCATTTCGTCGGTGTTCATAGGGCGGGCCTCCTCGGAGCCGACAATGCTAATACTACTGATAGCATCCGTCGTCATGGCCGCGCAATTCATCGAGAACCGCACC
>DASREB010000168.1:0-4073 GCA_035652275.1 Burkholderiales bacterium | reverse complement strand
CGCGTCGCCGTGATGTACCTCGGCAAGATCGTCGAGATCGCCGACAAGCGCTCGCTCTTTGCCGAGCCGCGGCACCCTTACACCCGCGCGCTGCTGGCGGCGATTCCGGTGCCCGATCCGGCAGCGAAGGAAAGGCGCCTGGTCCTGCAGGGCGATGTGCCGAGTCCGCTCGACCCGCCCTCCGGCTGCCGCTTCCGCACGCGTTGCCCCTGGGCGCGCGAGCGCTGCGCGCGCGAGGAGCCGAAGTTGGGCGGCGGCGTTGCGTGCCACTACTGGCGCGAGCTCGAACCCTTTAGAGCCACTTCGCAATTGACGCGCGTCAATGAGAGACTGGCGCGCCTGCAGGCAGCGTTCCAACCGGGAGGAGGACCAGCATGAAACTGCTCATATTCCTCGCGCTCAGCATCGCGGCGAGCGCGCACGCGCAGACCTTGCGCATCGGCCTCGCCGAAGACCCGGACATCCTCGACCCGACGCTTGCGCGCACCTTCGTCGGCCGGATCGTGTTCGCCGGGCTCTGCGACAAGCTGCTCGATCTCGACGAGAAGCTGAACATCGTGCCGCAGCTCGCGACGAGCTACGAATGGTCGGGCGACAACAAGACGCTGACGCTTAAATTGCGAAGCGGCGTAACGTTCCACGATGGCGAGAAGTTCGACGCCGCGGCCGTGAAGTTCAACCTCGAGCGGCACAAGAACATGCAGGGCTCGAACCGCCGCGGGGAGCTCGCGCCCGTGTCGAGCGTGGAGGTTGCCGACCCCTCGACGGTGCGCATCCATCTCGCGGCGCCGTTCGCGCCGCTCCTCGCCGTGCTCACCGACCGCGCGGGGATGATGGTGTCGCCGAAGGCGGCGCAGGCCGCGGGCGAGAAGTTCGGCTCGCACCCGGTCTGCTCCGGACCCTTCCGCTTCGTCGAGCGCGTGGCGCAGGACCGCATCGCTCTCGAGCGCTACGACAACTACTGGAACAAGGCGGCGATCCACTTCCAGCGCATCGTCTATTTGCCGATCGTCGATTCGACCGTGCGGCTTGCCAACCTGCGCTCCGGCCAGCTCGACTTCATCGAGCGACTCGCACCCTCCGACGTGCCGGCGCTCAAGAGCGACAGCCGCTTCAAGATCGACCGCATCGTCGAAATCGGCTACCAGGGCATCACCATCAACACTGGCAAGAGCGAGCTGGCGCAGAAAAACCCGCTGGGGCGCGACGCTCGCGTCAGAGAGGCGTTCGAGCTCTCGCTAGACCGCGACGCTATCGTCAAGGTGGCGATGGAAGGCGAGGCGCAGGCCGGCAACCAGTGGGTCGCGCCGAGCAACCGCTACTACGCGAAGAACGTCCCGATTCCGAAGCGCAACGTGGCGCGCGCGAGGGAACTGCTGAAGCAAGCGGGCGTCAGCAACCCGAGCTTTACGCTGATGACGCCGACCACCTCCGACGCGCAGCGCGTGGCGCAGGTGGTGCAGGCGATGGCGAAGGAAGCGGGCTTCGACGTCAAAATCCAGTCGACCGAGTTCGCCACCTCGCTCAATCTCGCCGACAAGGGCCAGTTCGAGGCCTACGTGCTCGCCTGGAGCGGGCGCGCGGATCCGGACGGCAACCTGCAGACGTTCATCGCCTGCAAGGGACCGCTCAACACCTCCGGCTATTGCGTTCCGGAAGTGGATGAAGCGATCGAGAAGGCCCGCACCACGCTCGATCCGACACAGCGCGCGAAGTACTACGAGGTGGTCGCTGCCCACGTCGCCAAGGACCGGCCGATCATCTACCTCTATCACCGCAACTGGCTGTGGGCGCACACCGCCAAGCTCACCGGCCTTCGCACGGTGCCCGATGGCATGGTGCGCGTGCAGGGCTTGCAGATGAAGTGAGATGCTGAACTACCTGCTGCAGCGGCTGGCGATGCTCGTCCCGACGCTGTTCTTCGTCTCGATCCTGATCTTCGGGCTGCAGCAGCTCCTCCCCGGGGACCCGGCGATCGCGCTCGCCGGCGAGGATCGGGACCCGAACGTCGTCGCCTTCCTGCGCGCCAAGTTTCATCTGGATGAGCCGCTGCCGATGCGCTACTGGTACTGGCTCTCCGGCGTGCTGCACGGCGATCTCGGCGACTCGGTGCGCATCCAGAAGCCCGTCACCGAGCTGATCCTCGAGAAGCTGCCGGTGACGCTGCAGCTCGCGGCGATGGCGATCGTCATCGCGCTCGTCATCGGCATCACTGCCGGCGTGATCTCGGCGGTAAAGAAGGACACCGGGTGGGACTACGCTGCCAACGTGTTCGCGCTGTGGGGCCTTTCCACGCCCAACTTCTGGCTCGGCATCCTGTTGATCCTGCTTTTCGCCGTGCAGCTCGGCTGGCTGCCGGCGTCGGGCTACGTCAGCCCGTTCGAGGACCTGCGCGCCAATCTCGCGGCCATGATCATGCCGGCATTTGTGCTTGGTAACGCGTTCGCCGCGGTGCTGATGCGCCATACGCGCAGCGCGATGCTGCAGGTGCTCTCCTCGGACTATGTGCGCACAGCGCGAGCAAAAGGGCTGGATGAACGGGTCGTGGTGCTGAAGCACGCGCTGCGCAATGCGCTCATCCCGGTGATCACGCTCGGCGCCCTTGGGCTCGGCGAGCTCCTCGGCGGCGCCGTGCTCACCGAGCAGGTGTTCACCATCCCGGGCTTCGGCAAGCTGATCGTCGACGCGGTGTTCAACCGCGACTATTCGGTCGTGCAGGGCGTCGTGCTCTTCACCGCGACGGTCTACATCATGCTCAATCTCCTCGCCGATCTCGCGTATTACCTCGTCAATCCGCGGATGCGGCACTGATGGCGGCCGTCGTCTACGAGCAGCTCGAAATCACGCCGCGCCGGCGAGCCTGGCGGCGGCTCATGCGCCGCGGCGGCGCAATGTTCGGGCTCACGGTCGTCGCGTTCTTCATCGCGGTTGCGCTGCTCGCTCCCTGGCTCTCGCCCGATGATCCACTCGCGACGAGCTGGAGCGCGGTGCGCGCCGCGCCCACGGCTGCGCATCCGTTCGGCGCCGACGAGCTCGGGCGCGATGTGCTCTCGCGCGTCATCTGGGGCACGCGCGCATCGCTCCTCGCCGGGGTGGTCTCGGTCTCCATCTCGCTCGCGCTCGGCGTGCCGATCGGCATGCTCGCCGGCTATCTCGGCCGCTGGGTCGATGCGGTCATCTCCCGCATCACCGATGCGATGCTCGCCTGCCCGTTCCTGATCCTCGCCATTGCGCTTGCAGCGTTCCTCGGGCCGAGCCTCAGCAACGCAATGATCGCCATCGGCATCTCGGCGACGCCGATCTTCATCCGCCTGACGCGCGCGCAGGTTTTATCGGCCAAGGCCGAGGATTACGTCGAAGCCGCGCGTGCGCTCGGCAATCCGCACTGGCGCATTGCGCTACGCCATATTTTTCCGAACATCGTGCCGCCGCTCATCGTGCAGGCGACGCTCGCCATCGCGGCGGCGGTGATCGCCGAAGCGAGCCTCTCGTTTTTGGGTCTGGGGCAGCAGCCCCCGGCGCCGAGCTGGGGCAGCATGCTCAACACCGCGCGCAACTACGTCGATCAGGCGCCGTGGATGGCGATCTGGCCAGGCGTCTCGATTTTCCTGCTGGTGCTTTCGTTCAACTTGCTCGGCGACGGGCTGCGCGACGCGCTCGATCCGCGCCACAAGTGAGGCCCTGCCAATCGGACTAAGCGGACCTGTCGGCCGGCTGACTTTCGCGCAGCTTTTTCAAATAGCGCCGTCCAAGAACGCGCTGACGGAGATTGCGCGCATCATGGACCAGCCGCTGCGCCTGCAATACGGTCTGCCCTGCGATGCGCAAATTGGCTTCGACTCGACGACGCAGCGCCACGTGATCCATATCTTCCTGCCAAGCAATATTGCGACCGCGTGGGCCGTCAGGCAGGAACCGGCGGCTGGGTGCCTTTGATCTGCACGCGCACGCCGGAGCGCACGTTGGGCCAGTAGTCCCAGATGGCGCGGTGCTGGGCGCAGCGGTTGTCCCAGAACGCGATCGAGTGCTCGCGCCAGTGGAAACGCATCTGCCACTCCGGGTTCTCGATGTGC
>DASREB010000167.1:0-8294 GCA_035652275.1 Burkholderiales bacterium | reverse complement strand
CGGCGGTCAGGAAAGCGATGAGATGTGTCACCGGCCGCGAATCGCCCGAATCTTTGCGCTCACCTGGACCACGCTGTGCTCGAGCGTTGGAATGTCCTTGGCAGGGAGATACATAGTCGTAGGCAGTTCCCACAATTGCTTCAGAGCGAACCGCGGAAGGTCGGCGGGCGCAACCTGCACATAAGCCAGAAACTCGTTTCCTGTGCGCACAGTACCCATCCGCACCGAATCGGCATGGAATTCCGTGTCGACAAGCCGAATGGAGGAATCGTCGGCTCTAGCGGCCGTCGGTTTGCTCATTTGCGATAGCGCAGCGGCCAACACGGGTACTTCGTCTTCATCGAGCAAGCCTGCCCCCAGGGGGTATAGCTCGGAGCCCGTCGACACCGAGAGAACAACACGCATGGCCAAGTGCTGGCGGCTTTCGAGTCCGACGGGATAGGCGCGAAGCAACTCGAAGCGCAGTTCGCCCGCCCGGCCGGTCGTGGCCGGGTTTACGCGAGCGAGACCAGAAAAGGTGGGCGCCTTGATCGCGGGAATAGGCACCGTGGCGATGGCATAAAGCTCCCGAACGCATGGACTGCAGTTGGTCAGGATGAAGGATTCGAAGTGCGTCAAAGTATCAGACGGGGGAGCAAGCGCCGGGCTTCCATCTGCGTTCGCGAAGTCGCTTTGCGCGCACAGCAGGCCCATGAAAACCACTGGCGCGACGCTCAGCGCGCGCTGTAAAACTGCTTTGAGTCTAGGCATACGATCGTTCATGTCGATTCGAACCTTAGATGGTTCATCGAAACCGTCGCGCCGGATCGTGCGCAATCGGCCAGGGGACGCGCTCGTAAATGGTACGCGCGCGGGTACGCGCGCGACCAGCGGGGTCTCAGAGAGTGGACAAGGGCCCGTGCGCCCATAGGCGCCGCGCGAGAGGCCTTCGCGCACGACCGAGGACGCGAAGCCGGTACGAGCCAGAAGGCGTGGAAGAAGCGTGGCTCGATGAACTGTCGACGCAAAAACGACGGGACCCGCCGAAGCGGGTCCCGTTTGCCCTGGTCTTGCGCTTTGCCAGGTCTGCTACCTGCTTTGTTCAGACGTGACCGTGTTTTCGAAGAGATCCTTGTGTTGCGCCGTGAAACGCTTCGAAAAGCGGAGAACCTGAAAGCCGTGGCCATCGCTGACGGTCCAGAGCTGGATATCGGCTGAGTTGCCGGGTGCGCCGCCAACGCCGTTGCCGTTGCCTTTGCCATTGCCCTTGCCGACGACGACCCAGCGCGGCCAGTGAGCGATCTTGTCGACGGTTCGATCGACGCCCACCGCCCAGCTGCCTGAGGCGGGAAGGATTCTCGCCCGCGGGGCCCCTGACTTCCAGTATGCGATCTCCTTCGGATGGGTTGGATCGCTTACGTCGAAAACGCGCAAGCCAGCATTCTGAGAACCGCACGCGAGCATCCTGGCATCGTCGGGATTGTCAGCGACGCATGCTTCTACACTGTAGTTGGTCGTCCCCGAAATGGCCGGCAAATTGGTCCCTGGCGCGGTTCCGGGAATATCCGGCGGCGTCTCGGCGAGCAACGCCGCGCAATTCGCCGGGTCGGCCACTTGCATCCTGATCTTCGCGATGATCTTGGGGTTCGTCTCGTTGGCGACGTCGACGATATTCGGGTAACCGAAAGCGGAGAACCCTCGGGCACACGCGCCAGGCCACCCGTCCACGGCGCTGGCGGCGCCGGCCTCGTCGATGGTGATGACGTACGGATGCCCCTTGATCTTCACGGGGATCATGGACTCGGCTGTCCCTTGGTCCGGGTAGAAGAGCGTGCTGACGATCCGGATCTGCGGATTGGGGCGGCGTAACTGATAGTCGCTGACGTCGGTGATTACCAGCCCGTCCGGGGCGTCGGCGAACGGCCAGCTGCGGCCCTGCCCCATGTACGCCCGCGTCCCTTCACCCAGACCGGGCGCGAAGCCCTGCGGGTTCAGATTTAGCGAGTGGGGCCTGCCATTGCCCGTGAAGGTCCAGGTGGGAAGCTGCTTCGGATTGGACGGGTCGGCCAGGTCCACGATGTACAGGGGACCGCCGGTGCCGCTGCAACAGGGGTTCTGACTGAGATAGTACGTCTTGCCGTCCGCGGCGAACGCCCCCATGTGACCATTGCTGCCTGGCAAGTTGATGCTGGACTTCAGAACCGGGTGGCGGCAGTCGGAAATGTCGTAAACCGCAAAGTTCGGCCCACCGTTTTGCCCGGCGACGAGGATGCGAGCCTTGGCATTGGTCGCCACCGTCTCGTGTGGGTTAAGCGCCGCGGGGGTGTCGGTCAAGTGCGCGCTCACCACCGGATGCGCGGGATCGGAGACATCGATCACCTTGATGCCTTGGAAAGTAGCAGCACGGTCCGTTCCGTAGTAGGCGCAGTCACCGTAGTACGCCGGCCCGTCCTGCGAATAGGCTCCTTGATAGTCGCGTTGGGGCTCCTGGCCCACCAGTTCCAGATTGCAGTTGTAGGCGGTTTCGGAATCGCCGCCGAAACGTTCCTGCACCGTCGTCTCGCCCTGCAATCCGCTTTCCGTATGATCTCCGGGACCACAGACTGCCTTGGGCACCGACCCCGGAAATCCGTCGGACGCAATCGCTTGTGCAGAGGCGATAGAAGCACCGAGTAACAGACCGGATACGGCGGCCGTTGCAATTACCAATAGCTTTACGATCTCCCGCTTATTCATCGTTTCTCCTCCACTGCAGTGTTGCTGCTCAACCAAGGCCGACAACGACCGCCTTGGACCTCGCGCGAGGGCCCGCGGGGGCGAGTCCTCTCGAATCTGGATCGCGCGTCTCGCTTGCAGCTTGCTTCTACAGACTTTATCTATTCGCCCGCTTCCTCCAAAGGTAAGCGCCAGGATCGCAGCTCGAACACGCCACGATTCCCAATTGGCATAGCGATTCGGAAGGCTTGCTTCAACAATACTCGCTGTCCAGCGATCAATTGATTTTTCGTAGTTCTCAATTCATGTTTGTTTCTCATGAATGTGCTGGCATATTGCATGACAGCCTCGCCCATAGCCTGCACACCCGGGATTCGTCGCGCGCCGCGCGATATACAAGGAATGCGTCCACGACTTAGGGAGCACTGCATGAAGCACGCGATCCGCATCCTGTTGCTGCTCTTCGCCTGCGCGGCGTTCGCGGAAGACTATCCGACGAAGCCGGTCCGCATGATCGTGCCCTTCCCCGCCGGCGGGCCGGCCGACATCGTGGCGACGGTCTACGGCCAGCACCTCGCCGGGATCCTCGGACAGCCGATCGTCAAGCTGAATAACGACGGCGCGAGCGGCTCGATTGGCACGGCGGCCGCCGCGCGCGCAGCGCCCGACGGCTACACGCTCATCTTCGGCACGACGAGCACCATGGTGATCAACCCGCTGGTGATGAAGAACCTGTCCTACGATTTCTGGAAGGAGTTCGCGCTTATTGGCCTGATCGCGAGCGCGCCGCACCTCCTCGCGGTGCGCGAGGGCCTGCCGGCGAAGAGCGCGACGGATCTCGTGGCGATGGCAAAGCGCAAGCCCGGAAGCTACACCATCGCCTCCTCGGGTCCGGGCACCATCGTGCAGATGGCGGCGGAGCTCTTCAAGCAGAAGGCCGGCATCGATCTCCTGGTCGTGCCGTTCAAGGGCGGGCAGCCGGCGATGCTCGCGCTCCTCTCGGGCGACGTCGACATGATCATCAACGACCTCACCACGCTGAAATCGAACCTCGCGAGCGGCAAGCTCCGCGCGCTCGCCGTGGCGCACGAGAGGCGGCTGACGGTGATGCCCGACGTGCCCACCTTCGCCGAGCTTGGATTTCCCGGCGTCGTGTCGAGCACCTGGTGGGGCATCGGCGTGCCGGTGAAGACGCCGGAGCCCGTGCAGGCGCAGCTACGAGAGGCGACTGCGAAGATCCTCGCGGATCCCGACTACGTCTCGCGCCTCGCCGCCATGGCGGTCGAGCCGCTGGTGATGACGCCCGAGCAGGCGAGCGCCTTCGTCGCCAAAGAGTCGCGCAAGTGGAAGAGCGTCGCCGCGGCCGCGAAGATTCAGGTCGACTGACCGCGCGCCTCGGTGCGCGCCGACAGCTCGTGCACCACGACGCCTTCCATCGGATCGACCGGCGCCTGCCACGGCGCGCGCTCGATCATTAGCCGCGCGTCGTCGAGCCCGGCCTGCCAGCGCGCGCGGATGCCCTCGGCGCTGAAGTCGATGTCCTTCCAGTAATCCTCGCTCGCCAGCGCCGGCGCGAGCAGGCGCACCACGTGCATCGTGGTGTGGCAGCCCCACGCCGCGAGCTCGCGGCAGTCGGGCTCCGCCTGCTTCTCCGGCGGCAGGCTCTTCACCAGCTCGCGGATCACGCGCCGCATGTGGTGGATCTTCTTCTGCTGCGCGATGTTGCTGTCGGCGCGGCTCGCGTACTGGATGTCCTTCTGGCGGCCGAGCACCTCCCACAGCGACGCGGGCTCCGGCCCGACCGGCTGCCAGACGTTGGCGGCGAAGACCAGCGAGTCGCGGCGCGGATCGTCTTCGAATATCACCTCGAGCGGCGTGTTCGAGTAGACGCCGCCGTCCCAGTACGCCTCGCCACGGATGCGCACCGCGCCGAACGCGGGCGGCAGCGCACCGGAGGCCATCACGTGATCGAGCGTGAGCTCCATGTGGCGGCTGTCGAAATAGCGCATCTCGCCGCGCGCCACCTTCACCGCGCCGACCGTGAGCCGCGGCTTCCTCTGCGCGAGCACCTCGGGATGGACCAGCGCGCCCAGCGTCTCGCGCAGCGGAGAGTTGTCGTAGTAGGAGGCGCGCTCGATGCCGACCGGAGTATTCATCAGGAAGGGCGCACGCGGCCGGAACATGCCGTCGACGCCGCCGACGATCGTCGCCCAATGCGCGACGGCGCCATTCAGCGGCTGCCAAAGTGGCGACCCCAGCGGCGGCGCGCCCTGCTCGATCCCGTGCCAGAACTCGTGCAGCCGCTCGAGGCGCGTCTCGACGGTGTTGCCGGCGATGATGGCGCCGTTGATCGCGCCGATCGAGGTGCCGATCACCCAGTCGGGCTCGAGCCCCGCCTCGTGCATCCCCTCGTACACGCCGCCGTGGTAGGCGCCGAGCGCGCCGCCGCCCTGCAGCACGAGCACCGTCTGCCCGTGACGCGCGGTCATTACTCCGCCGTCCAGCCGCCGTCGATCGAGAGCATCGCGCCCGTGATCGCCGCCGCGGCATCACTGCAGAGGTAGGCCGCGAGCGCCGCGACCTCCTCGACCTTCACGAACTCCTTGGTCGGCTGCGGCGCGAGGATCACCTCGCGGATCACGCGGTCCTCGCTGATGCCGTGCGCTCTTGCCTGCTCGGGGATCTGCTTGTCGACGAGCGGCGTGCGCACGTAGCCCGGGCAGATCGCGTTCGCCGTGATGCCCTGCTGCGCCACCTCGAGCGCCACGGTCTTGGTGAAGCCGGCAAGGCCGTGCTTCGCCGACACGTACGCCGACTTGAACGGGCTCGCCACCAGCGCGTGGGCCGAGGCGATGTTGACGATGCGGCCCCAGCGGCGCTTCTTCATCGCCGGGAGCGCGAGGCGCGTGGTGTGGAACGCCGAGGAGAGATTGAGCGCGATGATGAGATCCCACTTGTCGACCGGGAACTCGTCGACCGGCGCCACGTGCTGCACGCCGGCGTTATTCACCAGGATGTCGATCGCGCCGAACTTGTCGATCGCCTTCTTCATCATCGCCGCGATGGCGTCGGGTTTCGTCATGTCCGCGCCGTCGTAGACGACCTGCACGCCGTTCTTCGCCGCGAGATCCTTCCTCAGCGCCTCGATCTGCGCGGCGTCGCCGAAGCCGTTCAGCACGATATTGGCGCCGTCGGCCGCGAGCCGCGTCGCGATGCCAAGGCCGATGCCCGACGTCGAGCCGGTCACGAGCGCCGTCTTGCCTTTCACCATGGGGAGTCCTTCCAATGCGGGCGGCTATTCTCGCGCAGATGGCTTGCCCGCCGCTTTCCGGGCGCCCACTAATGCAAATCGTCCCTTCAAGCCTTCACCCTCGCGCCGTAGGCGGGCAGCGTGGTCAGGCGCGGATCGTCCACCGGCCCGCCGACGGTGAAGTGGTACAGCGACTGGAAGGCGAGGTCGCTGAAGCCGAAGACCTGGTGCACCGGATCGTCGAAGAAGCAGCCGATGCCGGTCGAGCGCACGCCGGCCGCTTCCGCCTCGAGGTACAGCACCTGCCCGATCGCGCCCGCCTCCCAGAAGAGGCGCCGGTAGAACGCCGGCCCGTGCGCGACCAGGCTCGCCTGGTATTCGGCGATCATGCCGAGCGAAAACGCGCCGTCGCCCGCGATCTGCTGCCGGCAGCTCACCTGCGTCGCGAGCTCGCGTGCGTCGCCGCGCTCGAGGAGAAAGAGCGGCAGATCCCCGGGACAGCCCGGCGGCGCCTCCCACGCAAAGCGGGCATGCATGCTCTTCTTGAGGAGTTGCACCTTGCGCGGATCGCGTGCCATCGCATACAGCCCTGGTTCGATGCCCTCGATCCGATGCACGAAGAGGCCGAAGTGGATCGCCGGCTCCCAGGGGATGGCGTCCCACGGCATGGGACGGCGCGCGATGTCCAGCTCGACGCGCGGCATGACGCGCTCGAGCATGCGAAAGAACCGCGCGGCGGCGATGGAGGTCCGGCCGTCGCAGGCGAGGAGGCTCCGCCGCTGGTGAATGATCTCGCCGGCGGAGCTCACGGCTTGCGCGATGCCTCGGCGACGCGGTCGATCGCCTCCCAGGGCACCGGATCGTCGCGGCTCAGGCGGTTCGCTTTTCCGTACCAGCGCTGCTGTCGCATCTCCTCCACCGCCTGCGCATCGAGGCTCGACGCTTTGCTCCCGGCCGACCCCGGCCAGACGGCCATCACCAGCTCCGCGCTCTCCCGCTCCGCGCCGTCGAAGTCCTCACCGCGGTCGAGGCCGAGGAGGCGCTCAATGGTCGCGTCCGCCGCGCCGTCCAGCACCAGCGCCGACCAACCGAGCGTCGCGGCCGCGATCCGTACCGTGCCGATCGCGTGGCCGACGTCGTGCTGGCAGTAGCGGAAGGCGCGCTCGCCGTACTTCCAGGCCTCGCGCCAGTAAACGGAGGCGAGGCCGACGAGGAACGCCTGCGCCGGGAAGCCGTCCATCAACCGCTCGTACAGCGGCGCCGGACAGTCGGCGCGCCGCTCGAGGCCGTGCTCCAGCGGCGCGTAATGGAAAAGCCCGGGCAGCGCGCCCAGCTCGCCAATGCCGGCGATGAGCACATAGCCCTCGGTCGGATGCAGGTTGCCGCTCGACGGGTTCGCGCGCAGCGCCCAACGCGTGCCGCCGGCCTGCTTCCACGCCGAGAGCGCGAGCGCGTACTCGAGCAGGCGCGACAGCGCGCGCAGCGTGACGGGCACGCTCGGCACCGTGCCCAGTGCGTACACGCTCTCGTACGCCGGGGAGCGCGGCTCCTCGTCGGCGCCGAGGATCGGCAGCCGCGCGAGCGGCGCGCCCGCGTAGCGCCGGAAAGGATCGGGCTGGTTCGCCCAGTCGAGCTCGCCGGGCCCGGGCGCGAAGCGGTTGAAGTGATGCTTGGTGCGCTCGTGGTAGCGCAGCACCTCTTCGAGCGCGGCGACTTGCTGCATCTACCGGCGACCGAACTGCTCGTGCAGGCGCCGCACCGCCTCGGGCTCGCCCCGCACGCGCAGGAACGCGCCGTCGTTATCGGCGCGCTCCTCGAGCACCGTACAGGTGGCGAAGATCTGCCCGCGCTCCTTCTGCGCCGACCACGGCAGGTAAAGCTCGGCCTCGACCAGGCTCTTCTGGAAGAAGGCCGCGATCGCCTCGCGCAGCCGCTCGACGTCGCCCTCCCGTTTCGCGCTCATCACGATGCACCCGGGGTAGCGCGCGCGCAGCGCCGCCTCGTCCCCGCCCTTATCCATTTTGTTGAACACCAGCAGCCGCGGCACGCCTTGCGCGCCGATCTCGTCGAGCACTTCGTCGGTGACCGCGAGCTGCCGCTCGAAGCCGGCATCGCTCGCATCGACGACATGGACGAGGAGCGACGCCTCGAGCGCCTCGTCCAGCGTGGACTTGAACGAGGCGACCAGCCCGTGCGGCAGGTTCTTGATGAAGCCCACCGTGTCGCTCACCAGCACGCGCGGAACGCTCTCGGGCTGGAGCGCCCGCACCGTGGTGTCGAGCGTCGCGAAGAGCTTGTCCGCGACCAGGGCCTCGCTTCCCGTGAGCGCGCGCATGAGCGTCGACTTGCC
>DASREB010000166.1:0-37461 GCA_035652275.1 Burkholderiales bacterium | reverse complement strand
TGAGTATTTCGCCCGCTTTGGCGAGCGGCCGGCGGCAGCCGCATCTGGGCCGCCTCGTCGATACCGCCGGCAATCGGGCATTCCTCACATTTGAGACAGCCGATGCGGCGATCGGCGCCCTCATGGAGTGCAGACGGCGGTGTCGCGGGCGAACGCGACGCGCTCGCGCGAGCATCAGGCGGCCTAAGGCGCTGCGCCGACTCGGCGCGTGGAGTAAAGCGGACTAGAAAAGCTGCCGCGGATCGAACGCGAGCTGTCCCTGCTCGAGCGTGCGGCGGATGCGGATTTGCGGCTCGTTCGCGAGGTCAAGGATCTTGCGCGAGCGCACCAGCTTGCCTGAATCGTCGAGCAGCACGAGCACCTTCGGCTTCAGGCGCTGTGAGACGTGCTCGTCGACCACGATGCCAAACTCGCCGGAGGTCAGCTCAACCGCGCTGCCCACGGGGAATGCGCCCATGCAGCGAATGAACTGCTCGAGGAGCGGCCCGTGGAACGCCGTGCCGCGCTCCTTCAGCAGGTGCTTCACCGCATCCGCTGGCGACTGCGCCTCGCCATAGGGCGGCGGCGCCAACAGCGCCTCGTAGGCATCGCAGATCGCGGCGATCGAGCCGTGCAGGCCGATCTGGTAGCCGCGCAGGCCGCGCGGGTACCCGGTGCCATCCTGGCGCTCGTGGTGAAATAGCGCGAGGCTCGCGAGGTTTCGCGGCAGCCCTTTGGTGATGCCGAGGATATGCCCCGAGAGCTCGACGTGACACTTCATGGTCTCGCTCTCTTCCGGGGTGAGCTTGCCGTGCTTCAAGAGCAGCGGCGCGGGCAGCCGCGCCCGGCCGACGTCCTGCAAGAGGCCGAGGAGCCCGAGCAGCCGGATGTCGTCCGGCTCGCGCTGCAGGAAGCGGCCGAACACCATCATGTACACCGACACCTGCAGCGCGCGCGCGTGCGCGGCGGCTTGCGATTCACGCACTTTCGAGAGCAGCAGCAGTGCGTTCGGGTTGCGGATCACGCTGTCGGCGAGCGCCTTGACCAGCTCCTGGACCTGGTCGGCGTCGAGGCTGGCCGCGCCGCCTTGCTCGAGCGGCTCGACCATCACTTCGAGCGCCTTGCAGGTTCGTGAATAGAGCGTCCCCGCGGCTGCGATTTCGTGCGCGAGCTCGCTTTGCGGCCCGTAGCCCGCATTGCCGTGTATTGCGAAAGCCGCACCGGCGGGCTGCGGCGCCGCCGGCGCGCTCATCGCCCGGCCGTCGCTACGGCCGACGTCGACGAAAACGTGCTGGCAGTATTTGCGCAGCGCCTGGAGCTGGCGCTCCGTCTGCAGCACGAATCCCTGGAATGCGAACGGCGTTTCGATCCACGGCCGGTCGAGCTCGGCCACGTACATGCCGTACTGCAGCTCCGATACGGCCAGGGCGCGCTTGTACATGCCCGCCACTCTACGGAGCGGCGCTGCGGCCGCCATTGCGGACTATCGGAGCTTCACACCTTTTGACTAACGCGCCGGAATCGTGCGCACATAGCGCACGATCGCGTCCAGATCGGCCTGCGTCATGGTCGCGTACCAGGCAAAGCCCATCGGCGGGCGCAGTTTGCTGCCGTCCTTGCGCACTCCCTGGGTGATGGCGCGTTTCACCTCGTCGTCCGTCCAGGCGCCGATGCCGTTCACCTGGTGCGCGGTGATGTTGCGCGAGACGCTCACGCCCCAGGGACCTTCGAAGCGCTCCCCGCCGGTGCCCAGGGCATTCTTGAAGTCGCGATGGCCGTTCACGATCGGTGTATGGCACTCCATGCAGTGACCGACGGTGGCGAGATAGAAGCCGCGCTTGACCGGATCTTTCATCGCCGCGACCGCGAGCGGCTTCTCTGCGCCCGGTGGCACGTCCACCGTCATTCGCTTCACTTTGTACACCGGCGGCTCGACTTTGTGCGCCACCGGCGGCAGCGACTGCACATAGGCGACGACGGCGTCGAGGTCGGCCGGCGTGAAGATCTTGTAATACGCGGAGGGCATCTGTGGCGAGAGCTGCTGACCGCCGGGGCGCCGGCCGTCGCGGATCGACGCCTTGAGTTGCTCGGTGCTCCAGGCGCCGATGCCGGATTCCTTGTCCGGCGTGATATTCGACGGATGCACCCGGTATTCGGCGGTTTCCCAGACCTGCGGTCCGCCGGCATGGCGCCGCGCCGTGTCGAGCGTGCCACCCGGGCCGCGCGGGGTATGGCAGTTGCCGCAGGTGAGGATCCCCTCGACCAGATATTTGCCGCGTTCAATCGGCGATGGCGGCGGCGTCTGCGCCGCCGCCGGCGCGACGGCGAGAGCGAGCACCGCCATCCAGAGCTTGCTACGCATGTCCCCTCCCGTTGTTGTTCGCGGGGGAGGATTCTACGGGTCAGTCGACCCTGATGTGCGCCTCGCGAATGACTTCAGCCCACTTGCGCAGCTCCGTCTTGACGACGTGATCGAGCTCTTCGGGCGTCGAGCCCACCGGGTCGCCGCCTTGTTCTAGCAGCTTCTGGCGCACGGCGGGCAACTGGATTGAGTGCACGATCGCCTTGTTCATGCGCGTCACGATGGCGCTCGGGGTCTTTGCCGGGGCGAACATGGCGTACCACGAATCCACCTCATAATCGGGAATCTTCAGCGCCTCGGCGACGGTCGGGATTTCGAGTGCACCCGGGCTGCGCTTGGCAGTGGTCACTGCCAGCGCGCGCAGCTTGCCGGCGCGCACGTGCGACATGGCCGCCGGCATGCTCACGATGAGCAGCGGCACCTGGCCGCCGAGCGTATCGGCGAGCGCCGGGCCGCCGCCCTTATAGGGCACGTGGATCAGGTCGATGGAGGCCCGCAGCTTCAGCAGCTCGCCCGCGATGTGCGAGGGCGTGCCATTGCCGACCGACGCGAAAGGCAGGCTGCCGGGGTGCGCCTTCGCCATCTTGACCACGTCCCACATGTTTTCAATGGCAGCGCCCGGATAGGCCGCGATGAGCTGCGGCACGCTGACGATTAGGCTCACAGGCGCGAAATCGTGCTCGACGTCGAAGTTGAGCTTGTAGAGCAGCGGATTGATGGTGTGCGAGGAAAGCGTGAAGAGCAACGTATAGCCGTCGGGCACCGACTTCGCAGCCGCTTCGGTGCCGAGGGCACCGCCCGCACCGCCGCGATTTTCGATCACGATTTGTTGCCCGAGCGCGTCCGACAGCGGCTGCTGCAGGATGCGCGCGATGACGTCGGTGCCGCCGCCCGGCGGATAAGGCACGATGAACCGCACCGGCTTGACCGGCCACTCGTCGGCCCACGCGCAAGCGGCCGCGAGCAGTGTCATGGCAACGATGACTGCTTTCCTCATTTTTAGAGTCCTCCTAGAGCTTGCCGGTCGCGAGCACTTCGAACTCCGCGCTGAGCGCGGCCTGCACGCGACCATATTCGGCCTCCACCTTGGCGACGATCCTGCGCGCCTCTTCGGTGTCGGCGCGGCGCGCCGAGGCCTCGATATCACCGCAATAGCGGCTCAGGAGGCGCGCGCCGACGTTGGCGCTGCACGACTTGAGCGAATGGGCCGAGCGCGCAAGCTCGGCGGCATCGCTCGCCGCGGCCGCCTGCTTCAGCTTCTGCACGAGCTTTGGTGATTCCGCCAGGTAGAGGTTGATCGTGCGTGCCAGCAGCTCTGGCTTGCCGTTCGTGCGCAAGGTCGCGAGGTAGTCGAGCACTTGGCGGTCGATTACCGCCGCCTGTTCGCTCGCCGCGCTTTCGGCCTGAGCGCTCTTCGGCTGCGGCGACGCCGGGCGTGGCACCCAGCGCTCCAGCATCTCGTGCATGGTCTGCATGCTGAACGGCTTGCTCAGATGGTCATCCATGCCGGCGTTCAGGCATTCCTCGCGATCCTGCGCCATCGCGTTGGCGGTCAACGCCACGATCGGCACACGCTTGCGACGCGACGCCTGCTCGCGCTTGCGTATTTCCATCGTCGCCTCGAAGCCGTCCATCTCCGGCATATGGCAGTCCATGAGGATCATGTCGAAGTCGTCTTGCTCGCAGGCGTCGAGCGCTTCCTTGCCGTTGTTCGCCACCGTCACGCCGTAGCCCTGGATCTGCAATATGCCAAGCGCCACCTGCTGGTTGATGACGTTGTCCTCGACCAGCAGGATGCGGCCTCGGCTGCCGGGGGGGACGCTCTCCGGCGGCAGCACGGCCGCCGGGGCGGCGAGCGCGTCCTGCGCGTGGCCAGCGAGCGCGTTCACCAGGCATTCGTACAGCACGGTCTGGCGCACCGGCTTGATCAGGCAGGCATCGAAGCCCGCCTCGCGCGCGGTCCTGATCTCGACATGGCGCCGCGTCAGCATCACCAGGCGCACGCGCCCGATGTCTTCCCGCGAGCGGATGCTGCGCGCGAGCTCGAACGAATCGGCGCCCGGCAATCCGAGATCGATGATCGCGATGTCATAGGGCAGGCTGCGCGAGGCGGCATCAACCAGCAGCTCGACCGCCTGCTGCGGCGTGTCTGCAACACGCGTATTCATACCCCAGTTGGTCATCTGCTCGAGCAGGATGGCGCGGTTGATCGGGCTCGCTTCGAGGACCAGCGCGCGCGCGCCGGTGAGCAGTCCGAGCGGTGCGCCGGGAGCTTCGGCGTGGCTCTGACCGGCCTGCTTTTCGAAGCTGGCGGTGAACCAGAAGGTCGAACCGCCGCCGACCACCGATTCGACATGAATGCCCCCGCCCATCATCTCGACCAGCTGCTTGCTGATGGCGAGGCCGAGGCCCGAGCCACCGTGCTTGCGCGTGGTCGAGCCGTCGGCCTGCGCGAACTCTTCGAAAATGCGCGACTGCGCTTCCGGGCTGATGCCGACGCCGGTGTCGGTGACGGCGAAACGCATGGTGACGCGGCTTGCACTCTGCTCCACGGCGCCGACGCGCATCACGACTGAGCCCTGGTCGGTGAACTTGATGGCATTGCCAAGGAGGTTGGTCAGCACCTGGCCCAGACGCAGCGGGTCTCCCCGCACCTGGGTCACAAGATCGGGTGGCACGTTGCACGCGAGCTCGAGGCCCTTGGCGCGGGCGCGCTCCGCCAGCAGATCGACGATGTCCTCCATGGTGCGACGCAGGTCCATGTCGACGTTCTCGAGCTCGAGCTTGCCGGCCTCGATCTTCGAGAAGTCGAGCAGGTCGTTGATGATGCCGAGCAGGGTCTTGCCGGAGCGCTGCACGGTCTCGGCGTACTTGCGCTGCGTGCTGGTGAGCCCGGTCTCGAGCAGGAGCTCGGTCATGCCGAGCACGCCGTTCATGGGCGTGCGGATCTCGTGGCTCATGCGCGCGAGGAACGAGCTCTTGGCATGGTTCGCCGCTTCGGCCGCTTCGCGCGCGAGGCGCAGCGCTTCCTCGCTGCGCTTGTGCTGCGTTACATCGCGCGCCACGGCGATGCTGCCGATGCAGCGGTTGGCATCATCGAGCAGCGGCGCAATCGCCACCTGCACATCGATCGCGCCGCCGGAGCGCGTGATGGCGCGCGCATCGTAGGCGAACTTCTCGCCGCCGAGCAGCCGCTGCACGCGCGAGCGCTCTTCCTCGGGCGTGGTCTCGCACACATCGAGCTCGCGGCCGATCACTTCCTCGGACGAAAAGCCGAACATGGCGACCGCGCCGGAGTTCCAGCTGGTGATCTTGCCGCCCAGGTCTCGCGTCCAGATCGCCTCGCTCGACTGCTCGACGATGGTCGCGAGGAGCTTGTTCTTCGATTCGCTCTTGCCGAGGGACGCGATCAGGCTCTCGATGTTGTTCGCCATGTTGTTGAACGCGTCGGCGGCAAGCACCACTTCCGGCGCGCCCTCGGGCGTGATGCGAACCGCGTGGTCGCCCTGGCTGAAGCGGTTGGCACCCTCGGCCAGCATGCGCAGCGTTCCGAGGTTGCCGCGGAAGATGAGCCAAATGAACTGCAGCATGAGGAACAGCGTCACCGCGACGATCTGCAGCTGCTTGACGAACTGCTGCCACAGGCGGTTCTGCGACTTGATCGGCGTCATGTCGGCGCTGAGCGTGCCGTATCCGACGCCGCCCGCCGTCACCTGAACGCTTTCCTGGCCGTGATCAATGGTCGCGACGCGCGCGAACCAGGCCGGCGCGTCGAGGATATCGGGCACGTCCAGGGCGATGATCTTCTTGCCGTCACGGTCGGTCCAGGTGAACTTGTCGACCTCGCCTCTCTTAACCTGGCTTTTCAGCAGCTGGCTGATCGCCTCGTACTCGCCGACCAGCGCCTGGTCCGCGACGAGCGGCGCGAGGAACGTGAGGATCTCCTTTTGCTCACGCAGCAGGCGCGCGGAGTGCTCGGCTCGGCCCTCGGCGAGGAGCAGCGCCGTCTGCACGCCACCGCCGGCGACGATCGCCACGCCGACGGCGAGCATCAGGCGCGAGATCAGTCCCCAGTTGGTCCAGAATCGAAACACGCGCATGTTTTTCATGTCGGCTCGCGCCTCTCTCGGGCGCTGGACTATTTGACCTGCGGTACCTTGGTGGTCCTGAAGAATTTACGGTAGTTGTCGTATTCGCGGTCATCCGCGCCGACGAAACCGAGCTCGCTCGTGCTCTTTAGGAGATCCGCGCCGGCCTCGAGGATCTTGCGGCCTTCGGGATCGTTCACCATGTTGATCAAGGCGGCTTTGACCGCAGCGACCTTCTCTGGCGGCGTCTTCGGATTCGCCATGATGCAAAGGTCGCCGTACATTTCGGAGGTCCACAGCGCGCGGTACTCGAACGCCTCGCGCCGCCCGTAGCGCGCCATCACCGAGCTGTTCACGCCGGCCGCCGCGATCTTGTAGAGCCGCAGTTGCGCCGAAGACGCTTCCTGGTTGCCGGTGAAAACCACCTTGATATGCACACCGGACCTGAGCAGTGCGTCGAGGGGCAGCCAATAACCGGTAAAGCCATCGGGCGAGACGAAGCCGACTTCCTTGCCCTCCAGGTCTTTCAGCGTCTTGATCGGCGAATCGACCGGCACCACGATCTGCGAGCGGATGCCCGGACCGGCCGGACGGGCGATCACCTTGTAGCCGAGGCGGTCGCGCTCCGGGGTGAAGAAGTGGTTGGTGTAGAGAAAATCGTATTTGCCGGCCTCGGCATTCGCATTGCCTTCCTGCGCCGTCTTCGCCAGCCTCAAGTCGAGCGGCACGCCGCTTTTCGCGCTGACGTGCGTGAGGATCGGGTTCCAGTACTGCGCGGTCAGCGCAATGGTGCGCTGGTGCAGCACGTAGAAGCTGTAAGGCTGCGGTCCGGCGAACGCCGGGGTCTGCACGGCAATAACGGCAGCGAGCATCGTCGCGGCCGCGGTAAGTGCCCTTAGCAACGTCATCGTTCCCCCCGTATCAGCGGCTTCTAGGTGGCCACCTTCAGGAACAGCATCAACCCGCTCAGCATAAGCAGCGCCCCTACCACGCGCAACATGCCTTCGCTCGTGATGTCCAGATGCACCTTGTTGCCCATGTACAGGCCGAGCGCCATGGGCGCGAGGCCGAGGGCATACGCGATCTGCAGCTTCGGCTCGAGCAGCAGGCCGGCGATCAGGAAAAGCCCGAGCCGGAAGCCGCCGTCGATGGCGATCAGCCACGAAAACGTGGCGCGCACCTCGCCTTTGTCCTGCAGCCGGCGCGTGAGGTAGATGATGTAAGGCGGCGAGCCGACACCGAAGAGCGCTCCCGCGCCGCCGCCGGCAAGTCCCGCCGGGATGGCCCACGAGCGCGACAGGCGCCCCACCGGCTGCAGCCCGAAGATGTTCTGGAAGCCGACGAACATGGTGAACGCACCGAGCGCGACCAGCACCGGCTTGTTCGGCAGGCTGAGTAGCGCGAAGGCGCCGATGCACGCGCCGACCATGCCGGCGGGCAGCAGCACCTTGATCTCCGACCAGTTCGCCTTCTTGTTGTTCGTGCTGCCGAGGATCACCGAGGCGGTGAAGTCGAGCGCGAGCACGAGTGGAATCGCGAAGTGCAGCGGCTGTGATAGCGCAAGCAGCGGCACCGAAATCAACCCGGAGCCGAAACCCGTGATGCCGCGTATGAAGTACGCGCTCATCAGGATGCACAGCACCAAAATCATGTCAGCCACTGCCGGTCCTCCCCATCAAGTTATTTGCGGGCGCTAGTATCGCGTGGCAGTGAAGCTGCCTTTGCGCCCATCACTTACTTTTGCAATTCAAGTGCCTAGGTATTTAGCTATGATGTCGCCTGCATGTCCGCCGTACTCGACATCAAGGTGCGTACGCTCGCTCCATTCGGCGCGGAAATCCAGTGCATAGATCTCGCGCGCGTGACGAGCGCAGAGGTCGCTGCGATCAAGGCGGCGTGGTACCGCCACGATGTGATTTTGTTCCGCAATCAGCGCCTGTCCGACGATCACCTGCTCGCGTTTTCGCGGCATTTCGGCACGCTCGATCCGCCGCCCAACCAGGGCGCCGGCCGGAAATCGCCGCCGGGATACCCCGATGTCTACATCGTCTCGAACGTGCTCGATGCACGCGGCGAGCCGATCGGCGCCCTCGGCGACGGTGAAGCCGCCTGGCACACCGACATGAGTTATTTACCGCACCCGCCGGATGCGTCGATGCTCTACTCGCTCGAAATTCCGGCCGAAGGCGGCGACACCTGCTTCGCCAGCATGAAGCTCGCGCTTGCCAAGATGCCGCACGCATTGCGCCAGCGTCTGCTCGACCTCGAGATCAAGCACGACGGCACCTACGATTCCGGCGGCAACCTGCGCAAGGGCCTTGCCGCGTCCAATGATCCGCGCCGCTCGGTCGGCACCCCGCACCCCATCGTCATCGAGCATCCGGTGTCGGGCGAAGCGGCGCTCTACCTCGGCCGCCGGCGCAACGCCTACATCGTGGGACTGGAGCTCGACGAGTCAGAGCGCCTGCTGGACGAGATCTGGTCCTTCGTCGAAACCGCGGTCTACCGGCACCGCTGGGCGCTCGGCGACCTGGTTCTCTGGGATAACCGCACCACCATGCACCGGCGCGATGCCTTCGATGCGCGGGCGCGCCGCGTCATGCATCGCACACAGATCAAGGGGTCGGCGGCGCCGCGGCGCGCGCGCGCCTAGGCGCTCTTCAGCGCCTCGAGCGACTGCGCTATCAGGGTTCCGCCGGCGTCGAACTTGCGCTTCGCTGCGGCGTAATCGCCCGCCTTGGCGGCGCGCTCGATGTCGGCAAAAAGCTCACCCAGGGCCGCCGCGCCGAGCTGGCGGCAAGTGCCTTTCAGCGTGTGGGCGGCACGCGTCGCTCCGACGGTGTCGCCGCGCGCAATCAGATCCAGCCATGCCGGACCGAAGCCGTTCAGGTTTCCCTCGAGCTTGGTGACGAGCTCCGAGAAGAGATCATGGCGGCCGATGGCGCGCTCCACTACCCGGATCTGTTCGATCGCTTGCGGGTCGAGGAGGAGCGTCATGGCGTCGGTGGGTTCCCGTGGGTCGCTCGCACGAGGCGCATCTTCACCCGCCACGGCAGCTCCCGTATGTCAAAAGAGCCTTTCGGCGCGGGGTTCTCACCATCTCTTACGAGGCCCGCCGGCGCGACGCCGTCGCGCCTCGGGCGCCCGTTAACGGCGCGCAGTCGGAGAACTGTTCGCTCTCGGGCCGGGACAAAACACGGTGCTTCATTTTGCGGATTTTGCACCGCTATGGTGTAAGTTGTAAGTCGCATGCAAGCCGGTTCCGACACGCTCGCGGCGCTCGCCAATCACTGGCTCGCCCGCTTCGAGCAGGCGCTCGGCACCGGCGACCCTGCTGCGCTCGCCGTCCTCTTTTGCGCCGACGGCCATTGGCGCGACGTACTGGCGTTCAGCTGGCGCATCCGCACTCTGAGCGGGGCTGCGTCAATCGCCGCGCAGCTCGCACTCGAGGCGCCGGGGGTGCGCGCGAGCGGCTTTCGCACCGATCCGGCGCGCACCGCGCCGCGCCATGCAACGCGTGCCGGCGCAAAATGCATCGAAGCGATCTTCCGCTTCGAGAGCGTGGCCGGTCCCGGCAGCGGCGTTGTGCGTTTTCTCGCCGAAAGCAACGATGACCCGCCGCGCGCGTGGACGCTCCTCACAACGCTCGAAGAACTGCGCGGGCACGAAGAGCGCACCGGCGCGCGCCGGCCGACCGGGCAGTCGTACTCGCGCGACTTTTCGGGTCCGAACTGGCTCGACAAGCGTCGCGCAGCCGCCGCCTACAGCGGGCGGGATCCGCAGGTTCTTGTGGTCGGCGGCGGCCAGGCCGGCCTTTCGATCGCAGCGCGCCTCAAGGCGCTTGGCGTTGATGCGCTGATCGTCGATCGCTGGCCGCGTGCCGGCGACAACTGGCGGCGGCGCTACCACGCGCTCACCCTGCATAACCAGGTGCACGTCAATCACCTGCCGTATCTGCCTTTCCCGCCGACCTGGCCCGTCTACATCCCGAAGGACATGCTCGCGAGCTGGTTCGAGGCCTACGTCGAGGCACTCGAGCTCAACTACTGGACTGGCACCGAATTTCTCGGTGGGCGCTACGACGAGCGCACGCAGCGCTGGTCGGTCCGCCTGCAGCGTGCCGACGGCACTGAGCCCGGCTTGCAGCCTCGGCATGTGGTGCTCGCTACCGGTGTCAGCGGCATTCCAAACGTGCCGGAGCTTCCGTCCCTCGCCAACTTCCGCGGCACGGTAGTGCATTCAAGCGCCTACACCGACGGCGAGCCGTGGCGCGGCAAACGCGCGCTCGTCATCGGCACCGGCAACAGCGGCCATGACATCGCCCAGGATCTGCATTCAAGCGGCGCCGCCGTCACGCTGGTGCAGCGCTCGCCCACGCTCATCGTCAATATCGAGCCGAGCGCGCAGCTCGTCTACGGTCTCTACAGCGAAGGCCCGCCGATCGACGATTGCGATCTCATCACCACCTCGGTTCCGCTCGCCCTGGCGCGAAGGAGCCACCAGTTCGCCACCGCGCACGCAAGAGAGCTCGACGCCCCGCTGCTCGATCGGCTGAAACGCAAAGGCTTTCGCCTCGACTTCGGCGAGGACGACACCGGCTGGCAGTTCAAGTACCTCACACGCGGCGGCGGCTACTACTTCAACGTCGGCTGCTCAGACCTCTTGGTCGAGGGCAAAGTTCGCCTGGTTCAATTTGACGACATCGCTCAATTCATCGCCGAGGGCGCCGAGCTCACCGGCGGTGAAAAATTGCTGGCCGATCTCGTCGTGCTGGCGACGGGCTACAAGGGCCAGGAAGCGCTGGTCGCGAAGCTCTTCGGCAGCGAAATGGCCGAGCGCGTCGGCCCGGTGTGGGGCTTCGGCGAAGGCCAGGAGCTGCGCAACATGTTCCAGCGCACGCCGCAGCCGGGCCTGTGGTTCATCGCCGGCAGCTTCGCCCAGTGCCGCATCTACTCGAAATACCTCGCCCTGCAGATCAAGGCCGTTGAAGAACGCCTTCTCGACGCGTGAAGCTCTACATCGCGACGCCCAGCCCGTTCGCCCGCAAGGCACGCATCGCGCTGCTGGAGAAGCGCATCGCGCACGACACCGTGGTGCAGAACCCGTGGCAGCAGCCGATCGTCGCCAATCCGCTCGGCAAGGTCCCGGCGCTGGTGCTCGACGATGGTCGCGTGGTGCACGATTCGAGCGTCATCATTGAATACCTCGAAACTCTCGAAGCGCCGCCCGCGCTCATTCCCCGCGACCCAGCATTGCGCGTGCTGCACAAGCAGGTCGAAGCGATCGCCGACGGGGTTTGCGATGCGGTCGTGCTCATCGTCACCGAGCGCGCGCGCCCGGCGGCGAAGCAGAGCAGCGAGTGGCTCGCGCGCCAGGCGGCGAAGGTGCCGGCGGCGCTCGCGGAGCTCGAGCGGCTGCTCGCCACCGAGTACTTCAGCGCGCATGGCTTCGGCCTGGCGGAGATCGCCACCGGCTGCGCGCTTGGCTATCTTGACCTGCGCTATCCGGAGCTCGACTGGCGCGCTCGCCAGCCGCGGCTCGCAGCGCTCGCAAGCCGCCTCGCCGAGCGGCCGTCGTTCGTCGCCACACGGCCAACGGCCCAGCCGGTGACGATCGGCTAGAGCCGCTCGTCCGGCGGCGCGATCTCCGTCACCAGATCGCGCACGAGCTCCTTGTTCGGCAGCGGCTCGAGCGTCATCTCGCGCTCCGCCAGCCGCGTGGTGCACGCATAGACCGTCTTGCCGTCGACGCGAATCATGCATTCCTTGCACGCGTTGGCGTTGATGCACGAGTAGCGAATCGCGAGTGTCGGATCCCGGTGCACGCGGATCCAGCGCAGCCCATCGAGCACCGTCTGGCCCGGTTCGAACGGCACCTCGTAGCGCTCGTAGCGCGCGGGCGTGCCCGGCGTGCCGCGCCACACCTTCAGACTAGCTTTCAATGCTCAACCCTCGCTCGCCGCGCCGGATGCGCTGATGGTGCTGCCACGTCGTGGTTGTTTGCGGGAAATCGTCCCGCTGATGCGCGCCGCGGCTTTCCGTGCGCGCAAGCGCGGCGCGCGTGATGCATTCGGCGACGAGCCGCATGCTCGCCAGGTCATGCAGATCCAGCCATGCGGCGTCGAACGCGCCGCTCGGCTCACCGATGTCGGTACACGCCGCCTCGAGGTGCATGATGTGCTCCAGCGCGCGCTCCAGGCCGACCTTCGTGCGCAACGGCCCGGCATGCTCATTCATCAGTCTCTGCAGCTGCACGATCTCCGCCGCCGGATTGATGTCGCGCTTCGTCGCCGTCGGCCGCGCCGCCGCCATCACGCTCGGCAATGCCATCGACGCGGCTAGCGCGGCGGCCCGCTCACCGGCGCGGCGGCCGAAGACCAGCGCCTCGGTGATGGCGTTGCCCGAGAGCCGGTTCGCGCCGTTGGCGCCGCCGACCGCTTCGCCGGCGGCGAAAAGATGCGGCACGGCGGTCCGCATGTCCGCGTCTACGCGAACGCCGCCCATGTGGTAATGCGCGATCGGCGCGACTTCGATCGGCGCGCGCGTGAGATTAATGCCGTTTGCGGCCAGCCGGTCGATGATTGGCCCGAAGGCGGCGCGCAGCTCGGCCTCGCTACAGTGCTCGAACGAGAGCCAGACGCCGCCATGCGGCGAACCGCGTCCATCCGACACCTCCTGCAGGATGGCATACGTCGCCTGGTCGCGCGCGGTCGCATAGCGGCCGGCCTCGCCGAGGAATTCGCGCCGCTCCGCATTCAGCAGCCGTCCGCCGAGCTTGTAGCGAAACGGGTCCCACATGATCGGATCCATGCCGACGAGGCGCGGCGCGAGATGCCCGATCGGAAAGAACTGCACGAACTCCATGTCGATCAGCTCGGCGCCGGCGGCGAGAGCGAGTGCGTACCCGTCGCCGCCCATGTTGAGTGACGCGCTATTTCTCGCGTAAAGGCGCGTAAGGCCGCCCGTGGCGATGATCGTCGCCTTCGCGGCGATCGTGACCCTGCGGCCGCTCGCCACGTGGATCGCATGCGCGCCCACGCACACGCCGTCGCGCAACGCCAGCTCGGTGACGAGCAAGTCGCCGGTCCGCTGGACTTCGCTCGTGCGTTGCAGTTGGGCGCGCAGCGTTTTCGACACGGCGGGACCGGTATTGACGAAGTCGACGTACACGCAGCGCGGCCGGTCGTGTCCCGGCGCCTGCACCTGGCTGATATGGCCGTTCTTGCGCGCCCACCCCACGCCCCATGTATCGAGCTCGCGGATACACGCCGGCGCCTGTTCGCAGAGCAGCTGCGCGAGCGGCTCATCGCACAGCCCGCGGCCCGCCTGCAGCGTGTCGGCGAGATGCTGCTCCCAGTGGTCGGGCACCTCCTCGCCGAGCGCCACCGCCACCGTCATCTGCGCCATCACGGTCGCGCCGCCGCGGCCGATCAGGCTGCGATCGACGAGCAGCACGCGGCTTCCGGCGCGCGCGGCCGCGAGCGCCGCATACATGCCCGCGGCGCCCGAGCCAATGACCAACACGTCGCAACCGAGATGATCCATGGGTTTCGGCCCACTCATCTTAGCCATTCATGAGGCTCGCATATGAATCCACAAGTACTCGGAATGATTAGAGCGTCGCGCGCCGTGTAGCGTTGCAACTGCAGAACAAACATCTATTGGGGAGGGGTACATGAGCAAGTTTTCGCGCCGTGATCTATTCAAGGCGACGCTGGGGGCTGGCCTCGGCGTCACGTTGCCCGCGGGTGCGCGGGCAGCGCAGGGCGGCGGCAGCCCGAACGACAACGATAGCGACGATCTCGTTCTCGTCAATGGCCGCATCCATACCATGGACGAGAAGAATCCAGTGGTGAGTGCCGTGGCCATCCGCAACGGGCGCTTCGTCGCTGTTGGCAGCGCGGCGCATCAATATGGCAGCGCGAAAGTCATCAACCTCGGCGGCCGCACCGTCGTGCCCGGCCTGATCGAAAGCCACACGCACTTCGTCAGCCTCGCCAACCGCCCGGGGTACCACGTCGCGCAGTGGGAACTCGCCTCGAGCGTTGCCGAAGTACTGGCGCTACTTGCGGCGCGGCGGCGAGACGTGCCGCCGGGCCAGTTCATTACCGCAATGGGCGCCGGCACGCCGCGCATGTTCGCCGAGCTGCGCCTGCCGACGCTGCAGGAAATCGACAGCGCGGTGCCAGACCGGCCGGTGTTCCTCTACCAAGGCGGCGGCGGTCCGGCGCGCACCAACTCGCTCGGCAAGGCGTTCTTTGAAAGTGCGACCGCGCCGCTCGCCGGCGGCTGCACCGTCGCCGCCGACGGCACGCTCGCTGGTGCCATGCCTGGCGGCATCCCAAGCATGGCGAACCGCGCGCTTTATCACCTGCGCATCCGGCAGACGTTCGACGACAAGAAGAGAAGTGCGCTCGACGCGATGGCGTACTCAGCCAGCATTGGCATCACGGCGGTGCTCGACCAGACGCTGGTCGCGAGGGCCGACGCGTCGCTCAACCCAGCGCTTTACGACCCGCAGCCGACCGACGCCCTCTTCACGCTCAACCATTACCGCATGTACGACGCCTGGCTCTCGCTGCACCGCGACGGCGTGCTGCGCCGTGCTGACACACCGGTGATCCGGCTGCAGATGAACTTCCTGCACAACCAAGGTTTCCGCCCGGAGCTGCCCTCGTCGCTCGACAGCCAACTTCCTGAACTGCGCGAGCGCCTGAAGAACCAGTTCCCGTTCCACGGCGACGACCTGGTGCGCACCGGCGGCATCGGCGAGTGGGCGGCGCCGTTTGCTTTGCCCTCTGACGCGAACAACTATGCTGTGTGGTACGAGTCACAGCGTTTGGTCGCCAAGGCGCGCTGGCGCAACGAAAATGCGCAGGCGGGCAGCATCCCTCCGCCTGCGCCACTGGGCAGTCCGCTCGTCCAGCCGAACAGGACGAACATCGAGCAGGTGGTGTCGACCTATGAGGCGATGGATAGGGAGTTCGGCATCACGGACCTGCGCTGGGGCCTGCAACACGCCGAAGTCGCTTCCGCTGATCAGCTTAGCCGACTGAAAGCGCTGAACTGCGGTGTTTCGGCTTCGGGTTTCAAGTGGTTGAACAGCGTGCCGCGTAGCGACGGCCAGCCGGTTGGTCCGTATTACCCGGTCATGGTGGACAGCGGCATCCCGCTCGCGCTGCACGAGGACGGCGTGCACATCGCACCGCATAACCCGTGGTTCGCGATGCATTACGCGACCACCGGACTCAACGTGCTCGGCCAGCAGATCAATACTGGTCAGCAGATCTCGCGCGAGCAGGCGCTCCACATGTATACGCGCGGCGCCGCCTGGTATCTCAACCGGGAGAACGACCTTGGCTCTATCGAAGAAGGCAAGCTCGGTGACCTGGTTGTGCTCGATCGCGATTATTTCAGCGTAAGCGACGCACAGGCGCGCCGCACGACCCCCGTCCTGACGGTGGTCGGCGGCAAGGTTGTGTACGACGCCGGCGTCGTTCGATGATCCTTTCAATCGGGAGAACAACATGAAACGCTTCAGAATCGCGGTTGGCGCGGCGGGGGTGCTCGTCGCGTTCGCTGGCGTCGCGTTCGCTCATGATCGCGACGACGACAACGATGCCGCGCGCGCCGCGCTAGTGAAGGCGCGGCAAAAGATCTTCGGCGTCGAGAACGTCGACGAGAAAGGTCGAGTCGACAAGGAGAAGGTGATCTTCTCCTGGGCAACTAACACGACTTACGTCGCCTCAGTGCTCGGCCGTGTGGTTCTGCTCGACAGCTATCTCAGCCGGCCCGAGCTGCCGACCTCGCCGATCGACCGACGCTACAACCCGCTGCTGCCGAAAGACCTTGCCGAGGTGAAGCCCGAGGCGATCTTCCTCGGCCACGGTCACGGCGACCATGCGGACAACGCTGCCTATGTCGCAAAATGGAGCGGTGCCACGATCTACGCGTCCGCCGAGACCTGCCAGATCATGCAGCTCGATGTGCAGCGCATGTGGAACGACCCCAACGCGGTGAACGGCGGCGCAAAGATTATTCCCGACGGCAACCCGGTGAAGTGCGTCGAGGTCGTGCCGGCCGGCTCGCGGCCGGGACAGTACGACGAGACGACTGGCCGCTCGAAAGCGACCCGCCTGTCAGCGCTCGATCCGCAGGTTTGCATCCTGGCATTCAAGTTCATCCATTCCGGCACGGCGCCGGTGGATCCGCACTTCACGCACACTACGCTCTTCGATCTTGCCGACCCGCGCTACGCTGGGCGCACGATCACGACCCCGCCACCGACGGTGACGTACCCCGCGATGTTCCCCACCGGCACGTCGTTTACGCCGCCCACGGCGCCCGGCTCCACGCCCGTGCCCGGGCAGATGAACACGACCACGACGGGCTTCGGTAGCGTTACGGGAATTCCCGGCGGCGCAATCACGATCCTCTACCAGTTCGTCCTGCGCGGCGACAACCACTTCAGCTTCGTCTGGCTGAATTCGGCCGGCCCGGCAACCGAAGGGATCGGCACCGATCCCGGCCTCGTGACGCTCGCGCAGTACAACGATCCGGCGACGCCGGCCGACAAGAAGGCGCTCGCGGCCGCGATTGGCCAGAGCCTGTACGACCTGATGGACCGGCTGCCGGCAACCGACGTGCTGCTAGGCTCGATCGTAAGCCTCGGCGCCGCCAACAACCAGCAGCGCGACATCATCAAGGTGACACAGCATCTCAAGCCAAAGGTCTACTACCCCGGGCACATCACGGACGTCGCGCAGAAGGGCTCAGGCATCTATCACAAGATCGCCTGGCGCGAAACCGCGCTCGCGATGAACCTCCCGCAGAGTGAGTGGCCGGAATTCCGCCTGCTCATTGATCCGAACGACTTCTTGGTGCCGCAAGTTTTCGATCCGAAGAACGAGCGCTGGGACGAGCGCGGCAAGTCCTCACGTGTGCCTGACGCCTGTCGTTGAGAACGCAGTTGCTACGATGAAGGGCCCGCGTGCGGGCCCTTCATCTCGTGTTTCCACTCCGGGGAGGAGACCATGTCGTTAATCGCGCGCGCCTTTGCGGCGCTGCTTGGCTGCTTTGCGGTCCTCGCATTCGCGAAGGACAACGCATCCGGCCAGTTCGAAATCCGCACGCTCTCTAATCGCGCCGATTTCATCAGCGGCGGCGATGCGCTGGTTGAAGTCGGCGTGCCGCAGACGGCGCCGTTGCAGCATGTGCGGCTCTACCTCAACGGCCGCGATGTCACGGCGAGCTTCCGCACCGATGGGGCCGCGCGCACTATGCGCGGCGTGCTCACCGGCTTGGTCAATGGGCGCAACGAGTTCCTGGCGGACTCGAACGGTCAAGGCAAAGGCCGGCCGCGTGGCTCACTCACCATCACCAACCATCCGATCGGTGGTCCGGTCCTGCTCGGCTCGCAGACCCAGCCATGGATCTGCGCCACGCCGACGCCGGTCCCTGCGTCGGGCAACACGCCGGCCTCCAACGCGAGCGGGCTCTCGACCACCGCCATCGACGCCCAGTGCAACATCGCGACCGAGTACAAGTACTTCTACCGCACGACGACGCCAGGGTGCTCGAACGCGCTTCCGGACCCCAGCCCGCCGGCGGCGCCGCCGACCAATAATTGCTTTAAGCCCTACACGCTCGGCAGCAATCCGGCCGATCTCGCCACGACCACCACCACGAACGGTCTGACGGTGCCCTACATCGTCCGCGTCGAGCGCGGCACGCTGAACCGCGGCATCTACGACATCGCCGTGCTTTTCAACCAGTCGCAGCCCTGGACGGCGCTCGATACGCAGGCGCAATGGAACCGCAAGGTCGTCTACAGCTTCGGTGCCTCCACCGGTCAACCGCGCCTGCAATTCCGCACCGAGCAGAACTGGGCCGATGACCAGGCGCTCTCGCGCGGCTTCATGGTGGTTGATAACAGCCTCACCGACTCGCTCTACAACTCCAACCGCGTGCTCGTCGCCGAGACCGTGATGATGATGAAGGAGCACATCGTCGACACATATGGCGAGATCGCCTACACCATGGGCAACGGCTGCTCGGGCGGGTCGATCCAGCAGAACACGGTCGCCTCGATCTATCCGGGACTGCTCGACGGCATTCAGCCCTCGTGCGACTACCCGGACTCCATCACCACCGGTCTGGAAGTGACGGACTGCGTGCTGCTGGTGAACACCTACGACAGCCCGGCGTGGAAGGCATTGATGGCGACCGAGGGTGTCAACACGGACTGCAGCACGGGAGACCGCTGCGCGGCCTTCAACAAGAAAAAAGCGGCTATCAACGGCCATTACAACCACCTTGGCTGCAACTCGTGGAACAACGCGTTCGGCTTCAATAACAAGCCGGGCAACTACGTTCCGCAGCTAGTAAACAACACGACGGGTGTCGTGGCGCCAAGCGGCGCACCGCGCAACAACTGCTTGCTGCCGGCCGCGCTGGTCTATGACGCGGCGACCAATCCGAACGGCACGCGCTGCGGCGACCCGGACCTCGCCACGGCGGTGTGGGGCACGACGACCAACGAAAACGCGCCGGGCAGCGTGCGCGCGCGGCAGACCGGCGACAACGTCGGTATCCAGTACGGGCTGGGCGCGCTGATGTCCGGTGCCATCACGCCGGAAGACTTCGTGACGCTGAACGAGAAGATCGGCGGCTTCGATGCCGACTCGAACCGCCGCGCGGCGCGCAGTACCGCCGACCTGCAGGCGCTCGACATTGCCTACCGGGCCGGGATCCTCTCGAGCGGCGCGCACCTCGGTCAGCTGCCGATCATCGACTCGCGCGGCTGGGACGAGCAGGGCATTCACTACATCTGGCGCAGCTTTTCTGAACGCGCGCGCATCGAGGCCGACAACGGCGGCGATCATGGCAACCAGGTGATGTGGCGCTACGGCACTGGTCTCCTGCCGGGTAACGCTACGCAGATCGCCGCGGTGACCGTGCCGTCGTTCCTGACGATGGACAAGTGGCTGACCAACCTCAACGCCAGTGCGCCGAAGGAAACGCTTAATTCGGCGCGCACTCACGCGCAGGTCATTGCGGCCAGGCCGGTCGACCCCGTGGATCCAACCCACCCGGGCGTGAAGGCAACGGATCTCTGTTATCTGTCAACCGACCCGAGCTTTACCACGCCGGTGTACGACATGGCGGTGTGCGACGCGGATGCGCCGCAAACCGCGGCCGACGGCCTTGGCCGCCTGGCGAAGCGCGCTTCACCGCGCCAGGTCGCCGGCGGTCCGCTCGCCGAGAACATCCTCAAGTGCCAGCTGAAGCCGCTCAGCCGCGTCGACTATCCGCCGAGCACGTTCACCGACCTGCAGTGGACGCGTCTGAATGCCGTCTTCGCGGAGGGCGTGTGCGACTGGAGCAAGCCCGGCGTCGGCCAGCAGCCCGCGCAATCGCCGCTTACGTTCGTTGGCGGACCGGGCGGCGTGCCGCTGCCGGCGGCACCGGGCGTGGAGTCGGCGCCCGAGCGCTAAGGCGTGCTGTAACTGAGTCGCCAAGGGCGCCATGCGGCGCCCTTTTTCATTCCGCCTTGATGCTCGCTTCGCGTACCACGCGTCCCCATTTGACCGAGTCGGCGCGGATCTTCTCGATCGTCTTCTCGGGCGGCAGGATCTCTGCGTCGCAGCCCGTGGCGTTGATCGGCTCGAGCGCCGCCTTGTCCGTGCCGACCTTGGCGAGCGCCTGCGTCCAGCGGCTGACGACTTCCGCCGGCAGGCCGGCCGGCCCGAGGATTCCGTACCACGCGGTCGAATCGAAGCCCTTCAGCCCGATCTCGTCCATCGTCGGCACCTCAGGAAAAGCCGCCGAGCGTTGCGGCGAGGTCACGGCAAGCGCGCGGATCTTGCCGCTCTTCACTGCGCCGACCGCCGGCCCGAGCGACGAGAAGAGCATCGGAATCTGGCCGCCCATCAGATCGGTCATCGCCGGTCCGCCGCCCTTGTAAGGCACGTGCAAGAGCTTCGCGCCCGTCACGTTCTTGAAGTACTCGCCGGAGAGATGATGCGGTCCGCCGACACCCGAGGTGCCGTAGCTCCACTTATCCGGCTCGCGCTTCGAGATGTCGATCACGTCCTTCACGCTGCGGAACGGTGTCGAGGGATGCACCACCAGCAGGCTGCCGCTGCCGCAGACGTGACCGAGATGCGTGAATGACTTGATCGGGTCGTAGCCGACCTTCGCGAGATGCGGCGCGACGGTGAGCGGCCCGCTGTCGTAGTAGTAGAGCGTGTAGCCGTCGGGTGCGGCCCGCGCTATGGCCTCCATCGCCACGCCACCGGCGTTGCCCGGCCGGTACTCGAAGACGAGCGGCTGGCCGAGGAGCGGCTCGAGAGCGCGCGCGAGCGGCCGCGCGCCGGCCTCGGCCGAGCCGCCGGCGGTGTAGCCGATCATCAGCCGTATCGGCTTGCTCGGATAGCTTTGCGCCCAGACGGTGGACGCGCAAACGAGGAGCGCGAAAGCGCAGAATCGGTGCATGGCGAATTCCCCAGCCGGTGGAGTGAAGCCATTGTCCATTGATTTCGCCGCGCTCGCCCGCGCCGCGGGCGACGCCATCGTCGTCGTCGATGCGGCGGGGCGCATCATTTTCTGGAATGCCGCAGCGGAGCGCATCTTCGGCTATCGCGAGGCCGACGCGCTCGGTGCCTCGCTCGACCTTATCATCCCCGCGCGTTATCGCGAGCGCCATTGGCGCGGCTTCGAAACGGTGATGCGCACCGGCGTAACGCGTTACGGCACCGAGCTGCTACGCGTGCCGGCGTCGCACAAGGACGGGCGCGCGCTTTCGATTGCCTTCACCGTCTGCCTGCTGCCCGGCGCGGACGGCAAGCCGCACGCGATCGCCGCGTTCATCCGCGACGAGACGGCGCGCTGGCAGGAGGAGAAGGAATTGCGCCGGCAGCTCGCCGAGCTGCAAGGCAAGGCGCCCTAGGCGATCGCGCCGCGGTCGATCACCACCACGCGGTCGACCAGCCGCTCGGAGTGCTGCAGGTCGGATTCCGAGAGCAGCACCGACATGCCTTCGCGCTTGAGGTTGGCGATCACCTCCGCGAGCCGCTGCGCCAGCGCCGGCGCGACGCCTTCGAACGGCTCGTCGAGTACCAGAAGCCGCGTGCCGCACATCAGTGCTCGCGCAAGTGCCGCGAGCTTCTGCTGGCCACCGGAGAGCGCCACGCCTTTGCGCGGCGCAAAGGCGCGCATCTCGGGAATCAGGCCGTAGACGCGCTCGAGGCGCTCGCGCGCGTCGGCGAGCTTGGCGGCCCAGGCGGGGACCAGCACGTTCTCCTCCACGGTGAGATCAGGGATCAGCCGGCGATCTTCCGGCATGTAGCCGATGCCGAGCCGCACGCGCGCATGCGTCGGCGCGGCGAGCAGATCGCGACCGTCGAATTGCACGCCGCCGCCGGCCGCCCTGAGGAGGCCCATCACCGTCTTCATGAGCGTGGTCTTGCCGGCGCCGTTGCGGCCGACCAGGCCGATCATCGTCTGGTCGGGAACCGAGAGCGAGACACCGCGCAGGATCTGCACCGCGTTGATGGCGACGCTCAGGTTGCGCAGCTCAAGCATGGTCGTTCGCTTTCAGCCGCCCGACGACATGGCGGCGCACCTCGGGGTCGGCGAGCGCGATTTCCGGCGTGGCGTCGGCGATGATGCGGCCGTCGTAGAAGGCGAGCACGCGTTGCGCGAAGCGGCTCACCACTTCCATGTCGTGCTCGACGAAGAGCACCGTCGTGCCTTCGGCGCGCACCGCGTCGAGCACCATCTGCATGATGCCGAACTTCTCCTGCGCCGAGACGCCGCTGGTGGGCTCGTCGAGCAGGAGCACGCGCGGCCGCGCGACCATCGTGAGCGCGATGTCGAGGAGCTTGCGCACGCCGCCCGGCAGCACCTGCGCGTTGCGCTCGCCGTACTCGGCAAGGCCGTAGCGCGCGAGGATCTGCTCGGCGACCTGCGACGCGGGCTCGCCGTAACCTGGCACCGGCCGCGTGTCCCATATGCCGCCGCGCGAGAAGAAGCCGCCGTGTCCGGCATTGGCGAGCACGATGCCCAAGCCGACCATCATGTTCTCGCGCACGCTGAGCGAGCTGTAGAGCTGCGGGATCTGGAACGAGCGGCAGATGCCGAGCCGCGTGATCTCGCGCGGCGCGAGCGGCGTGATGTCGCGCCCTTCGTAGGTGATGGTGCCGGCGTCCGGCTTGAGGTACCCGGTGATCATGTTGATGAATGTCGTCTTGCCGGCGCCGTTCGTGCCGATCAGCCCGACCACCGAATCCTTGTCGATCATGGCGCTCACGTCCTGCGCCGCAGTCACGGCGCCGAAGCGCTTGCACAGACCGTGCGCGTCAAGAATGGCGGGCATAGCGGGTGAAGAGCGACCACAGCCCTTCGGGCAGGAACACGATCAGTACCAGCAACGCTAGCCCGAGGCTCATTTGCCATGTGTTGGGCGAGAGCCCGTAGGCCAGGGTGTGGATCGAGCCGTAGAGCAGGGCACCCACGAACGGCGCCACCACGCTGCCGGTGCCGGCGAGAATGGTGATGAAGATGAACTCGCCGGACGTGGTCCAGTACGCCATGTCCGGATCGATGTGGCCCACCGCAGTGGCCGCAAGCGCGCCGCCGATGCCGGCGAGGCCGCCGGCGATCACGTACGTCACGTGCACCGCCTTGCGGGCCGAGGCGCCCATGTACTCGACGCGGATCTCGTTGTCCTTGATCGCCGGGGCAAGGCGGCCCATCGGCGTGTGCAGATAGCGATGCACGGCAAGCGCGCACAGGCTCGCTACCGCGGCCGCGGATAGCAGCACGCTGTAGCGCACCCAATCGGGCGGCGGGCGCATGCCGAAGAGGGTGGAGGGCGCGATGTTGAAGCCGTCGGTCGAGCCGAGCGCCTCGGTCTTGACTAGCAGGCCGTACAGGATCATGGAGAGCGCGAGGCTCAAGAGGCCGAAGAAGATGCCGCGATAGCGCGCGAGCAGGAAGCCGAGGATGAAGGCGACGAGCGCCGCCACCGCGCCGCCCACCAGCATCTCGATGAAGATGTCGGCGACGCCGAAGAATCGCCCGAGCGCGCCGGCGGCGTAGGCACCGAGGCAGTAGAAGAGCGCCTGGCCGAATGACACCAGCCCGGCGCGCAGCAGGAGCAGCAAGCCGAGCGCGACCAGCCCGCGCGCATAGGCGATCGTGATGATGAAGAGGGCCCATTGCGGCAGCCACGGTCCCGCGAGCGCCAGCGCGATGAAGGCGATGGCGATGACGGCAGGGGCAGGATCACGCGTCATATCTTGCGCGGCTCGGCGAGGCTGAAAAGGCCGCGCGGCCGCACCGCCAGCACCGCGGCCATCACGAAGTAGATGACGAAGAGCTCGAGCTGCGGCATGTAGTGCACCGAGAGGGAGCGCACGATGCCGACGATCACCGCGCCGAGCGCCGCGCCGGGCAATGAGCCGAGCCCGCCGATCACCACCACCGCGAAGGAAAGCACGATCACGTCGACGCCGAGACCCGGCACCACCGACACCGTCGGCGCGGTGAACGCGCCGGCGAGCGCCGCGAGCAGCGAGCCGAGCGCGAAGGTCGCGAGGTAGTACCGACTGACGTTCACGCCCATGGCGCGGCTGATTTCCGGATCGTGGATCACCGCGAGGAGCAGCTTGCCGGCGCGCGTGCTGTGCAGCAGCCACGCGAGAGCGCCGCCGAAGACCAGCGCTGCCGCGACCAGCAGCAGGTTGTAGGTCGGATAGGCCATGTCCGCGACCTGGAAGCTGCCGAGCAGCGCGTACGGCTCGGCGATGAAGTACGGGTTCACGCCCCAGATCAGCTTGATCACGTCCTCGAGGATGAGGAACAGCGCATAGGTCGCGAGCAGGATCACCACCTCGTCCTTCGCGTACATGAAACGCAGGATCACGCGCTCGATGAGGATGGCAAAGGGGCCGGCGACGACAATCGCGGCCACCGCCAGGACCACGTACGAGAGCATCGGCGGAAAGCCGCGCGCGAGCCACGCCGCCGTGAGCGAGGCCGCGGCATAGGCGCCGATCGCGTAGAAGCTGCCGTGCGTGACGTTGACGATCTTCATCACGCCATAAATCAGCGTCAGCCCGAGCGCGGCGATGAACAGCCACGCCGAGTAGATGACGCCGTCTACCGCGACGGAGAGAAGCTCGTTCAGTCGGAAATCAGGGACAGTCCCTATTTACGCAAAACAGGGACTGTCCCTCTTTTTATTGGGCCTTGAAGCCGCCCTTGATCCAGTCGGCCGCCTTCATGCCCTCCGGCGGGTTTACCTTCTCCGCGGGGTAGCGCTTCACGTTGACCACCGTCAGCTTGCCGCCGGAAAGCTTCGTCTGCCCATAGGCGGTTTCCATGATCGCCTGGTGGCCCTTGCCGTTCGCCATCTTCACCGGTCCGCCGGGGCCTTCGAAGCTCAGGTTCTCGAGCGCCGCGCCGACCTGCTCATTGGTCGGCGCCTTGCCGCCATTGGCGTCCTGCGCCTTCTCCCAGGCGAGCTTCACGCCGAGGAGCGCCTGCGCCATCTGGTAGGACGCGTAGTTCGGCTCGTCCTTGTACTTGCCGACGAAGCCGCCATGGAACCACTTGTTGTACTGGTTGTTCGGTGCATAAGGACCGAACGGTCCGCGTGCGCCGAGCACCGTGCCGTCGGGAATCTGCGCGCCAAGCTTGTGCATCGCGGTCTCGCCGGTGGTGAGGATGGTCAGGCTCTGCTTCATCAGCCCGCGGGGTCCGGCCTGCAGGATGAGCGCCTCGAGGTCGCCGTCCCAGAAGCTCGAGTGGATGACGTCGGGCTTCGCCGAGAGCAGCGCCGAGATCTCGGCGTTGTACTGGCCGGCGAAGAGCTTCGGCATCTGCGAGGTCTTCACCTCGATGTTCGGCACGAGCACCTTCATTGCCAGCTCGAAATCACCCCACGAATCCTGGCCCCAGGCGTAGTTCTGGTTCAGGCCGGCGATCGACTTGGCATTCGGCTTCGCGTCTTTCACGTAAAGCGCGGCGCCGACCGAGTCCATGGTCGCGGTGGGCGAGGTGCGGAAGACATATTTGTAGCTCGCGTCCTCGAAGATGCGCGGCGTGCCGCAGTCGAAGAAGTTGGTGAGCTTTTTCAGCTCTTCAGCGACTGGTGCGATCGCGAGGCAGTTGCCGCTCGAGACGTAGCCGACCACGAGATCGACGTTCTGCCGCTGCACCAGGTTGCGGAATTCCGTGACCTGGGTCGTCGTGCTGCCGGCCTCATCTAGGATCACCATCTCGATCGGCGCACCGCCGAAGCCCTTCTTGTTGTACGGCGCCGGCGCTTTGCCGGCGTTCAACTCGCCGACCACGAACTCGGCGGCGTTCTTCGCCGGCACGCCGAAGGGCGCGGCCGCCGGGCCGGACAGGAAGGTGACGATGCCGATCTTCACCGGCTGCTGCGCGCCGGCGACCGGCGCAAGCGCCGCCGCCGCGGCCGCCAGCACTACGCGTTTCATGTGACCCACGATGTCTCTCTCCTCTGTGATGGTGTCTTTTGCAGCAGCCCGGCCGCGGCCAGCGCGGCGCGGATACGATCGATCTCGACAGGCGCGAGCTTGACGAGCGGTGGCCGCACCACTGCGCGCGGCAGCTTGCCGAGAACCACCAGCGCTTCCTTCATCCGGTTATGCATGTCGACCCACGGCTCGGCGTAGAACACTTCCACCGTCGGCGTGATGCGCTCATGGATGCGCTGCGCTTCCTCCAGGTCTCCGGCCTTCACCGCGCGGAAGAGCCGCGCCTGCAAATCGGCGATCACCGAGCCCGAGCCGGAGAGCAGGCCGGCGCAGCCGAGCACCAGCGACGAGAGCAGCCACGAGCTGTGCGTCGTCAGCACATTCACCGGCCGTGAACGCGCTTGCAGCAGGCGGATGTGGCGCTCATGCAGCTGCGCATTCGCGCACCAGTCCTTGATCGCGCGCACGCTCGGCACCTCTTCCACGATGCGCTCGAGCGTCGCCCACGGGTAGCCGTAGCCCGTCGCCACCGGATACTGAAAGGCGATCAGCGGCAGATCGGTCGCGTCGGCGATGCGCTTGAAGTGCTCGAGCGCCATCTCGGGCCGCTGGCCGAAGTAATAGATGTTCGGCGGAAATACGAGAAGCGCGCACGCCCCGCCGGCCGACGCCATGCGCGCGATGCGCGCGGCTTCGAGACTGCCGTCGGCATACACGCCTTGCACGATCGGCAGCTGCAGCTCCTCGCGGCTGATCTCCAGCACGCGCCGCTGCTCATCGAAGGTGCACGAGGCCACTTCGGACGCATGCGCATTCACGGTGATCGCCGAGACGCCGGGCACCGCGGCGACGTCGCGCAGATGCGCGCGATACGAGGCCTCGTCGATCGTGAGGTCCTCGTGGAAAGGCAGCAGCACGGCGGGAATGACCCCGCTCGGGATGTAATCGCTCTTGCTCGCCAACGCCTCCTCCGGTGCTCGCCGTGAGCGGCGTATCTTAACCGCTATCATTCGGCCGATGGACGAGCCGCGCGAGATCCGCCGCGCCATAAGGCAGGGCAATTTCCGCCGCCACACTGCCGGCGTCGCGCCGGGCTATGTGCAGGGCAACGTCTGCATCCTGCCGCGCGAGTACGCCGAGGAATTCCGGCTCTTTTGCGAGCGCAATCCGAAGCCCTGTCCGCTGCTCGCCGTGTCGCAGCCCGGCGACCCGCGCTTGCCCGAGCTCGGCGAGGACATCGACATCCGCACCGACGTGCCGCGCTATCGGGTGTTTCGCGATGGCGCCCTCGCCGAGGAAGTGAGCGACCTGCGCGATCTCTGGCGCAGCGACCTCGTCACCTTCGTCCTCGGCTGCTCGTTCAGCTTCGAGGAAGCGCTGATGGCGGCGGGACTGCGCCTGCGCTACGTCGAGCAGGGACGCAACGTCTCGATGTACCGCACCAGCATCGATTGCGCGCCGGCCGGCCGCTTTCGCGGCAAGCTGGTCGTCTCGATGCGGCCGTTCAAGGCGGCGGACGCCATCCGCGCGATCGAGATCACCTCGCGCTATCCGCGCGCGCACGGGGCACCGGTGCACCTCGGGCGGCCGGATCTCATCGGCGTCGGCGATCTCGCGACACCGTGGGCCGGCGATCCGACCGAAGTGCACGACGACGAGCTGCCGGTGTTCTGGGCCTGTGGCATCACCCCTCAATCGGTGGTGCTGGATGCGAAGCCATCGTTCTGCATCACCCATGCGCCAGGACACATGCTCGTCACCAATCTCGAGAACTCGGCGCTCGCGCAGGAATAAGCGCCGCGCAGCGCCTGTACGCTCCGCGGAGGCTGCCATGACCGATTACTTGCAACGAGCTGTCGTACTCACGCTCATCGCGCTTACCGCCGGCTGCGCGTCGATGAGCGAGAACCAATGCCGCACGGCGAACTGGCGCGAGCAGGGTGAAGCCGACGGGCTGATCGGCCAGCAGGCGCGGATCGACCAGTACGCCTATCAATGCCGCCAATTCGGCGTGCAACCCGCTGAGGCCGAGTACCTCGCCGGCTGGAGCGACGGTTATTGGGAGCACTACCACCGTGCTTCCGGGTCGAAGATGTAGCAGGGCCGGTCAGCGGCCGGTGTAGTCGATGCGGTAGACAACGCCCGAACGCTCGTCCGAGACGAGGAGCGCGCCGTCCGGTGCGACGATCACGTCGACCGGCCGGCCCCAGGCGTCGTCGCCTTGCAGCCAGCCGCTGGCGAAGGGCTCGTAGCTCACCGCCTTGCCGCCCTCGACGCGCACCACGCTCACGCGGTAGCCGGACTTCGGATTGCGATTCCAGGAGCCGTGCTCGGCGATGAAGATGGCGCCGCGATATTCCGCCGGAAATTTCGTGCCGGTATAGAAGCGCATGCCGAGCGCCGCGACATGCGCGCCCAGCTTGCGCGCGGGCGGCGCGAAGTCGGAACACGGATGGCGCTTGCCATAGCTCGGATCGGGGACGTCGCCGCCGTGGCAGTACGGAAAGCCGAAGTTCATGCCGGCGCGCGGCGCGTGGTCGAGCTCATCGGGTGGCACGTCGTTACCCAGGTTGTCGCGCCCGTTGTCGGTGAACCAGAGCTCCCTGGTGCGCGGGTCCCAGTCGAAGCCAACGCTGTTGCGCACGCCGCGCGCGTAGATCTCACGCTTGCCGCTGGCAGTGAAGCGGCTGATGGTGCCGTATTCGCCCTCGGGCTCGCATACATTGCACGGCGAGCCGATGCCGACGTAGAGCAGCCCGTCGGGGCCGAAGCGGATCGGCTTGTAGCCGTGATGCGGATGGTTCGGCAGATCGCCCGATACGAGCACGGGCTTCGGCGGATCCTGCAGGTGGCTCTCGATCGCGTCGTAGCGCGTGATGCGGCCCATCTCGCCGACATAGAGCGCGCCGTCATGGAATGCCACGCCGTGCGGCGCGTTCAAGCGCCGCGCGACGATGCGCGCCGCGCCACCGCCCGCCGGCACGGCATAGACGTTGCCCTCGCTGCTGCCGACGAACAGCGTGCCGCGCTCACCGAGCGCGAGCGACCTGGCGCCGGCCACGTTGTCGGCATACACCGTGATGCGGAAACCGGCCGGCAGCTTGATCTGATCGAGCTGCGGCGCGGCGAAGGCGCTGGTGGCGCAAAGGCTGGCGATGATGGCGGCGAAGCGAAGCATTTGCTAGTGACCCTTTCGGTGTTTCATTGGTTCCGGACGCTCGAGCAGTTGCTGCGGCATTGCATCGCGGTTCGCGCGCGTCAGCGTCAGGAGCTCGCATGTGCGCGACGAAGCGCGCGGAGAGGCATTCCATCTTGCCGATCTCGTCCACCAGGTAAAGTTCGACGCCCCGCTCGCGCGCAAGCGTCGCGTCACTCGCGCGATCGATGGCCGCCACGTCGACGCCGTACTTCCCCACGCGACGTGTTTTTGGCAGCTCGACGTGCGCGATCAGCGCTTCGCTGCCGTCGTAGGCGATGAGCCGAAAGCCGCGGCGCTCGCCGCGCTCGCGTATTTCGGCGGTGTAGAAGCCGGCGATGCGCGCATCGGCGAGGCGCTCGGCGAGGCGGCGCATCACGGTGGTCTTGCCGGTCCCGGGCGCCGCCGTCAGGAGCACATACATATATGTGTGCACTCGGCGTGCACAAATTCACGTCCGGTCCGGCCGCCGGTCCTTGAAGCCCTTTTCGAAGTGCCCGCGGCCTTCGAGGTCGCCCTGCTCGAAGATCCAGGTGTAGCCGCCTTGCGGATTCGACAGCACTTCCCACGCGTTGTCGTCCGCGTCCCAGAAAAGGAAGCTGTAGGTGCCGTGCCGCTCGGCTGGCTTGGCGATGTCGTGCAGGCCCCATTGGCTCGCCTGCGCCTGGCAAACGCGCCAGGCTTCATCGACTTCCGCTTCGCTCGCGACGTCGATGCCGTTGTGATAGCAGCGCGGCATGCGCTCTTTGTTCTTGGTCAGCACGACCGCGTAAACATGCTGGCCGCCGAGGCGCACCATCAGCGAGACCGGGCTCGTGCGCACCACCTCGAGCCCGAGGAACTGTTCATAGAATTCGCGCGTGCGTTCCAGATCCTTGGATCCCAGCGTGCCGTGCGAGATGAAGCGCGACTTCAATGCCGCCATGCTTACTCCGTCTTCAGGCCGATTTCGCGGATGAATTGTCCCCACATGCGGTGGTCGGCGCGGTAGCGCGCAGCGAACGACTCGGCCGTGCCGCCGACCGGCTCGGCGCCCGCGTCGTAGAGCCGCTGGCGTACCTTTGGCTCGTCGATCACCGCTTGCAGCTGGCGGTTGAGGAGCCGCACGACTTCGTCGGGCGTGCCGCGTGGCGCGAACACGCCGAACCAGGCGCTCATCTCCCAGCCCGCGACGCCGGCTTCCGCGGCCGTGGGCACGTCGGGCAGGTTGGTGAGGCGGTGCTTCGCGCCCGCGGCGAGAGGACGCAGCTGACCGGTTTTGAGATACGGGCGCGCCGAGCCGATCGCCATCGACATGATCTGCACGCGGCCGGCGAGCAGATCCGGCAGCGCACCGCCCACGCCCTTGTATGGCACATGCACGAGCTTGAGCCCCGCGACGCGCGCGAAGAGCTCCATCGAGAGATGCGGCGGGCTGCCAACGCCGGCGGAGCCGTAGTTGACCTTACCCGGCTGCGCTTTCGCCCAGCTGATGAACTCGGCCACATCGTTTGCCGGCACGCTCGCGGGCACGACCAGGATGTGCGCCACCTCGGCGACGTTGCACACCGGCACGAGGTCGTTCATCACGTCGAAGGTGAGGCCGCGCTCGAGGAAGGGCTTCACCACGATGCCGCCGCCTGAAGCAATCATCAGCGTATAGCCGTCGGGGGGCGAGCGCACCAGGAAGTCGATCGCCACGTTGCCGGAAGCGCCCGGCTTGTTGTCGACGTAAACCGTCTGCGCGAGCCGCGGCGTGAGCGCCTCGGCCACCAGTCGGCCGAAGAGATCGGTCACCCCGCCCGGCGAGGTATCGATCACCAGGCGCACGCTGTGACTCGGGTAGGGGTCCTCGGCCGCGGCGCCAAGCGCGATCAGGGCTGTAAAAATGGCGACGATCGCCCGCACAGGCCGCATTATGATTGCGCCGTCAGCCTTGGAGGAGGTTTGCAATGCCCGTCGTCAAAGTGAGCGACCTCGCGTTCGGCCGCCTGCAGTCGCCGAGCCTGGATGAGGCCGAAGAATTCCTGTCGCGCTTCGGCATGGTGCGCAGCGAGCGCACCAACGACCGCCTTTACATGCGCGGCACTGATCCGACTCCGTACATCCATGTCACGCACCTCGGGCCGTCGAAGTTTTTGGGCCTCGGCTTCCATGTCGAAAGCGAAGAGGATCTGCGCAAGATCGCAAAGGCCCCGGGCGCCCGTAACATCGAGAACCTCGACGAGCCCGCTGGCGGCAAACGGGTGCGGCTCACCGACCCGCTTGGCTACGACGTCGACGTCATCTGGGGCCAGCGCGCGGTCGAGGAGCTGCCGGTGCGCAAGCACGCCACGGTGAACTGGGGCCATGACAAGCTGCGCCGCGCGGGCCAATTGATGCGTCTCGAGCGCGGCCCCTCACAGGTGAAGCGCATTGCGCATGCCGTGCTCATGTGCCAGGGCGCGCAGGAAAAGACCCGCTGGTACCGCGAGATGCTCGGCTTCATTGCGTCGGACGAGGTGTACGCCGGCCCGAAGGAGAACATCATCGCCTCGTTCAACCGCTGCGACCGCGGCGACACGTACGTCGATCACCACACGTTCCTGTGCTTCGAGGGACCGAACACCGGCCTGAACCATCTGTCATTCGAGGTGCCGACCTACGACGACCTGATGCTCGGCCACGAGTACTTGAAGCTCGCCAACAAGTACGAGCACGTCTGGGGCATCGGGCGGCATCTGCTCGGCAGCCAGATCTACGACTACTGGAAGGACCCCTGGGGCCGCGTGCACGAGCACTGGACCGATACCGATGTGCTGAATGCGCGCACGCCGCCCAACCTGCTCTCGGCCGAAGAGGGCCTCGTCTCGCAATGGGGCACGCCGCCGCCCCAGTCGTTCATCACGCACGCGATTCCGTGAAGGCAGTCGTTCTGCGCGAGTTCGGCCCGCCCGAGGTCATGCGCCTCGAGGAGGTGCCGACCCCGGCGCCGGGCCCGGGCGAGGTGCTGATCCGCGTGCACGCCGTCTCGGTAAATCGCACGCTCGATCTCGTGGTGCGCTCGGGCAAATACGCGACCCCGGTCAAGCTGCCGCACGTGCTGGGCGTGGATCCCTCCGGTGTGGTCGAGGCTGTCGGCAGCGGCGTCACCGAGCGCAAAGTCGGAGATCGCGTCGTCACGATGCAGTTCTTCAAGCCGCCGTCGCCATCCGCGCCGCCGTCGATCCTCGGTGTGCACGGCTGGGGCGGCTATGCCGAATACCTGAAGGTACCGGCGGCGTTGACGCGGCCGATTCCTGACGGCGTCGATTTCCCCACTGCCACCGTCGTCGCGCGCCATGCGCCGACCGCTTTCAGCCTGCTGCGCGATCTCGCCCGGCTCAAGAGCGGCGAGTGGATCCTCATCATGGGGGCGGCCGGCGGGCTCGGCGCGGCCGGCATCCAGGTGGCGAAGTATTTCGGCGCCAAGGTGATCGCCGCTGCGGGTGCTGACGCACGCGTGCAGGCGGCGCTCGGCCTGGGCGCGGATCACGGCATCGACTACCGCCGCCAGGACCTCGAAGCGCAAGTGAAGCGCATCACCGACGGCCAGGGCGTGAACGTGGTGTTCGAGAACATCGGCGATCCGGAATTGTTCCCAAAGGCCTTTGCCTGCCTCGCGCGGCTCGGCCGCCTGATCACCGCCGGCGCCCACGGCGGCGGCACGGTGCCGCTCGATGCGAAGCAGCTTTATCTCAAGCAACTGACTGTGTACGGCAGCTTCGGAGCCGTGCTGCCGAGCGACGTCGAGCTTGGACTGAAGGCGGCGGCAGAAGGCCGTTATCGCGTGCTGATTGACCAGGTGCTGCCGCTCGCCGACGCGCCGGCGGCGCATCGGCGGGTGGACGCGCGAACCGGGACCGGTAAAGTCATCCTGCAACCTTAGGAGGAGGGGGCAATGAAGCTAGGCAAACTGTGGGGCGCGCTTGCGCTCGTGGGCCTGTGCGCCGCGGCGCAGGCGCAGACGGTGAAGATCGGCAGCACGCTCGCGCTTACCGGACCGCTCTCGGCGACCGGCGCGGTGCACAAGGTCGCGGGCGAGATCTACGTCGAGGAGCTGAACAAGCGCGGCGGCTTGCTTGGCCGCAAGGTCGAGTGGGTGCTGAAGGACGACCAGTCGCGGCCGGATCTCGCGCGCACGCTGTACGAGCAGCTCATCACCGTCGACAAGGTCGACTTGCTGATCGGCCCCTACGCGACTGCGAATATCGTGGCCGCGGTCGGCGTGGCGCAGCGCTACAACAAGATCATCTGGCATCACACGGCGGGCGTGCCGTCGCTGCTGAAGTACGACATGCAGTTCCCGACCGGCGGCCTGCCGGCCGACCCGGAAGTGAGCCTGCCGGAGCTCGTGTTCGACGCCGTGGCGCACGCGCCGAAGCCGCCGAAGACCGTGGCGATCGTCACCAGCAAATTCCCGTCGGTGCACTTCATCTCGGTCGGCGCCCGGGATGTGGCGAAGAAGCGCGGCCTGCAAGAAGTGACCTTTCTCGAATGGGAGTTCGGCAATCGCGATTACGGCGCGATCGCGGCGCGCGTGAAAGAGGCGAACCCGGACTTTCTCTTCATCGGCGCGATCGGCGTCGAAGGTCTGCTGCTGGTGGACGCGCTGCGCAAGATCGACTACACGCCGCCGATCCACTTCCACATGTTCCCGGCGCCCGGGCCGCTGGCGAAAGCCCCGGCCGGGCAGCACGCGCTCGCGCTCACTACCTTCGAGCAGCATCCGCCGTTCACCAACAACCCGGTTGCCGCGTCTTTCGTCAAGACATTCAACGACCGCGCCGCCAAGGCCAACCTTCCCGACAATCAGGTCGAGCTGCAGGCGGCAGGTTCCTTCGCCACCTGGCAGACGATCGAGGCGGCGGTGAACGGCGCGAACAGCATCGACGACAAGGCGCTCGCCGCCTGGCTGAAAAAGCACCCGGTGGACACGATCATCGGCACGCTGCGCTGGGAAACGCCGAGCAATTACATGCCGGGCGCTCGCCTCTACAAAGTAAAGCAGCTGCAGGACGGCAAATGGCTCGTCGTCTGGCCGCCCGAGTTCGCCGCCCCGGGCGCGAAGCTCCTTGCCCCCTAGAAATTGGGGTCAGATCAACATTTCCGGACACGGCGGTAAATCCACTTTAGTTTCCGGAAATGTGGATCTGACCCCGTTTTTACGCTGAGCACCGTGCCGAGCGTCGGGCTCCTCGCGCAGTCGCTCGCATCCGGAGTCTTCATCGGCGCGCTCTATGGGCTACTCGGCCTCGGGCTGAGCCTCGCCTGGGGGCTCCTGGAGCAGATCAACCTCGCGCATTTCGCGCTCGCGTTCCTCGGCGCCTATCTCACCTATCAGCTGTCGCTCGCCGGGCTCGATCCGCTGCTGACGCTGGCGTTCATCGTCCCGGCATTTTTTGCCTTCGGCGCAGCGCTGCATTGGGTCTTCGCCCGCTTCGCGGTGAGCGCCTTCAATTCGCTGCTGATCACCTTCGGCCTAACCGTGATCATCGAGGCGGGCATCCAGTGGATCTGGAGCGCCGACTTCCGCCGGCTCGAATCGCACTACGGCGACGTGCGCTACCGCCTGGGAGCGCTCTACCTGCCGCTGCCCGAGCTGATCACGCTGGTGCTGGCGGTGGCGTTGTCGCTCGCTCTCTGGGCGGCGCTACGCTACACCGACTTCGGCAAGGCACTGCGCGCGAGCGCCGAGGACCCGGCCATTGCGCAGGCGTTCGGCGTCAACGCAAGCGCGCTCGCACTCCTTCTCTCCGGCATCAGCGCGGCGCTCGCCGGCGTCGCGGGTCTTTGCATCGCGCTTTCCTACACGCTCGCCCCGTCGCAGATCTACGCCTGGGTCGGCGTGGTGTTCGCGGTGGTGATGCTCGGCGGCCTCGGCAGCGCGCTCGGCCCGCTCGTCGCCGGCATCATCATCGGCGTGAGCGAGGCGCTCACTGCGGCGTTTACGGCGCCGTCCTGGGCGCCGGTCGTGTCGTTCTCGCTGCTGATCGCGCTCCTCCTTCTGCGGCCGGAAAAATTCTAGATGCGCACGCTCGGCGCCTTGTTGGCCGCGGGCGTCGCGCTGGCGTGCGTGCCGCTGCTGAAGCTGCCGGCGTTCTATGAATCGTTCCTGTATCTCGTGTTCCACTGGATCGTGCTCGCCACCTCGTGGAACATCCTTTCCGGCTACTCCGGATACTTCTCCTTCGGCCACGGCGCCTTCTTCGGCGCGGGCATGTATACGACCGCGACGCTCACGACGAAGGCCGGCATGCCGTTCCTGTGGACTTTGCCCGTTTGCGCCGCGCTGGCGGCGCTCTTCGGCGTCGCCATCGGCGCGGTGGTGTTCCGCGCCGGACGCCTGCGCGGCGAGCTCTTCGCGCTTCTCACGCTCGCCGTCAGCTTCGTGCTCGCGACGGTGATCCTCAACACACCGATCGACGGCGGGCCGGGCGTGTCGCTCGCCGCCGTCGCTGTGCCGCGGCTTGCCGCGACGGCGCCGTCCACTTTCTATCTGCTGGCACTCGCCGCGGCTGTGGTTACGTTGGGAACGGCATACGCGGTCCAGCGCGCGGCGCTCGGCGCCGGGCTCTTCGCCATCCACGATGACGAGGATGTCGCCGAAGTGCTCGGCGTGCCGACCTATCGCTACAAGCTCGCCGCGCTCGCCATCTCGTGCGCGCTCGCCGGCGTCGCCGGCGGCATCCATGCGCTCTTCGTGAGTTACGTTACCGTCGGCGAGACGTTCTCCATCGTGGTGCCGCTCAGCGTCGTCCTGATGAGCGTGCTCGGCGGCACGCGCCACTGGCTCGGGCCGGCGATCGGCGCGGCGATCGTCACCGCGCTCCTCTATGCCTTCACCGCGAGCGATTACGCGGTCGCCGGCCGCGCGGCCGTCGGCGTGATTCTGATCGTGGTGATCCTCTTCATGCCGCAGGGCGTGCTCGGCCACTTCCTGCGCCGGCGCGCAAAGCCGGGGCCAGGTCTTGAATTCGCGCACGCCAATGCGCCAATTCAACACCGGGGGCCAGCCAGCGAGACGCTGCTCAGCGCGCAGGGCGTGAGCAAGGCATTCGCCGGCGTGCAGGCGCTCGCCGAGGTGGACCTGGAAGTGCGGCGCGGCGAGATCCTCGGGCTCGTCGGGCCGAACGGCTCCGGCAAGTCGACGCTCATCAACGTCGTGAGCGGCCATTACCGCGCCGATGCCGGCCGCATTGCCTTCGCCGGTCGGGAGATCGAGGAGTTGACGGCGCATCGCATCGCGCGCCTTGGTGTAGCGCGCACCTATCAGATCCCGCGGCCCTTCTCGCACCTGAGCGTGCATGAGAACGTCACCCTGGCGGCGATGTTCGGACACGCGGCGCTCGCGCGCCCGGACGCGGAGCGCGAGGCGCGGCGCTGGCTCGAGTACACCGCGCTCGCGCCGAAAGCGGCGGCGCTGCCGGGCGAGCTGAACCTGCACCAGCGGAAGTTTCTGGAGCTGGCGCGCGCGCTCGCCGCCCGGCCTCAGCTGCTACTGCTCGACGAGGTGCTCTCGGGCATGACGCCGTCGGAGATCGACGGCGCCATCGCACTGGTGAAGGACATCCGCGCGCAAGGCGCGAGCATCGTGTTCGTCGAGCACGTGATGCGCGCGGTGATGCAGCTCACCGATCGCATCGTAGTGCTGAGCTATGGCCGCGTCATCGCCGAGGGCAGTCCCGCCGAGGTGATGGGCCGCCCGGCGGTGGTCGAGGCCTATCTGGGCAAAGCCCATGCTTGAGCTCGAGCGCATCCGCGTTTCCTACGGCGCGGCGCCGGCCCTCATCGACGTTTCACTCGCCGTCGCCAAAGGCGAAACCGTGTGCGTCGTCGGGCCGAACGGCGCCGGCAAGACGACGCTGATCAATGCCATCGCCGGGCTGCATCGCATCGACGCCGGCGCCATGCGCCTGGAGGGGCGCGACGTCTCGCGGCTTGCCGCGCATCGCTATTGCGGCCGGGGCATCGCCATCGTGCCGGAGGGTCGGCGGCTCTTCACCGGCATGACGGTGCGCGAGAACCTGGAGCTCGGCGCCTTCCACCCCACGGCACGCGCTCGCCGGGCGCAATCGCTCGCGCGAGTTTGCACGCTCTTTCCCGTGCTCGCCGAACGGCTGGAGGCGCGCGCCGGCGCGCTCTCGGGCGGACAGCAGCAGATGGTCGCCATTGCCCGCGCACTGATGGCGGAGCCGCGGCTGCTGCTCCTCGATGAGCCGTCGCTCGGCTTGGCGCCGCTGATCGTCACCGCACTCTTCGAAACGATCCGCACGATCGCCGCGAGCGGTGTCACGATGCTGCTCGTGGAGCAGAACGTGGCGATGGCGCT
>DASREB010000165.1:0-3339 GCA_035652275.1 Burkholderiales bacterium | reverse complement strand
TCCGCCGCGGGAGGGTTTGCTTACTTGGGGCAGCGGTCGGCCGGCAGGGGCGGTGCTCGTTGCGTGCTGGCGCTCGCGGCCATGCAAGCAATCGTGGCGAGCGCGCAGGTACCGCCGCCGGACGCGGGCCGTATCCAGGAGCAGTTGCGCCTGCCGGAGCCCCCGAGGAAGCCGGCCGCGCCGCAGATCCGCATTGCGCCCCCGGGCGAGTCGAAAGGCGATAGCGCACCGTTTTTCGTTCGTTCGTTTCGCGTCACCGGCGCGACGGTATTTCCCGAGCAGCGGCTGGCCGGGCTGCTTGGCCAGCCCGAGCGCCCGTTGCGCCTTGCGGAGGTGCAGGCGCTTGCAGATCGCATCACGGAGTTCTATCGCGCGCACGGTTACATCGTCGCGCGCGCCTTGGTCCCGGTGCAGGACGTACGCGAGGGCATCGTCGAAGTGCGCGTGGTCGAAGGCCGCTACCAGCGCATCGACATCAGCAACGCGAGCGATATCAGCGAACGACGCCTGCGCGAGCTTCTCGGCAACGTGCGCGAAGACGCGGTCGTGCATGGCCCGACGCTCGAGCGCGCGGTGCTGCTCATCTCCGATCTCGCCGGTATCCAGCCCAAGGCGACGCTTGAGGCGGGAACGCAGCCCGGCTTCACCAACCTGATCCTCGAAGTGGCGCCCACGCCGTTCGCGCAGTATGACGTCTCGGTCGACAACGCCGGCAGCCGCTATACCGGGCGTTATCGCCTGAGCGGCGGGGCCACCCTCAATTCGCCGCTTCATCTCGGCGACCGGCTGAGCGTGCGCGCGCTGACTTCGGGTGCCAATCTCGGCTCGGTACAACTTTCGTACGACGCGCCGCTCGGCTACACCAGCCTGCGCGCCGGCGGCTACGTCACGGACACGGAGTACAAGCTCGGTGACGTTTTCAGCGCGCTCGACGCCAGCGGCTCGGCGCGCAGCTATGGCGCGACGCTCGTCTACCCTGCCGTGCGTACCGCCGACCTTAACCTGCGCGCGCAGCTCGTCGCCGAGCGGCGCGAGCTGGTGGACCGCCTCGGCGCCTTCGGTACGAAGAACAACAGGAGCATGAGCCTCGTGCGCTGGGGTGGCAGCGGTGATGCACGCGACGGCGTGCTTGGCGGAGGCCTCACCGCCTTCCAAGTCCTGCTGACGCAAGGCACGCTTGCGCTGCACAGCCCGGACTTCGCCGTGAGCGACGCGGCCACTGCGCGTACGCGGGGCGATTTCCGCAAGGTGTCGCTTGCCGCCAATCGCCTGCAAACGCTGACGGACAAGCTGCGCCTCACGCTCACCTACACCGGCCAGCTCGCCGCGGACAATCTCGATTCCTCGGAGAAGTTCTCCGTCGGCGGGATCACCGGCGTGCGCGCCTATCCGCCCGGCGAGGCGGCCGGCGACGATGTACATCTTTTACAAATCGAGCTGCGCTACGACGCGGGCAGCTGGCGCGGCGGGCGGCTCACGCCGTTGCTGTTCCTCGATCACGCCCGATCGCGCCTCAATCACCGGCTATGGGACGGATTTAACGGCGCAAACGTGCGCCATCTTTCAGACTTGGGCCTCGGAACCGAGTGGGCCATTCCGGGCGCCTGGTTCGTACGCGGTTGGTACGCTCACAAGCTCGGAGGAGAGGCGGCAACGGCAGAACCGGACAGGGCAGCCCGGCTCTGGTTGCAGGCAGGCCTGCTGTACTGAGCCGGAGGAGTGGTGCCGCAGAGAGGAATGCTCGGCACAGCCGTTGCGCTGGCGCTGAGTACCGTCGTAGTCGAGGCGAGCTCGCAGTCCATCCAGAGCACAACGCTCCCTGCCGGCGCGCGCGTGGTCGGCGGTCAGGCAACGGTCACCCAGAGCGGCGCCGCCATGTCCATCCAGCAGTCGAGCGCGCGCGCTGCGCTCGACTGGCAATCGTTCAACATTGGCTCGCAGGCTTCGGTCACCTTCAACCAGCCTTCCTCGAGCGCGATCGCGCTCAATCGCGTGCTCGGCGCCGGCGCTTCCGAGATCTATGGCCACTTGAGCGCCAACGGCCAGGTTTTCCTGATCAATCCGAACGGCGTTCTTTTCGGCCGTGGCGCCGAGGTGAATGTCGGCGGCCTGGTCGCGTCGACGCTCGACATGTCGGCGGCGGACTTCATGTCGGGCCGCTATGTGCTTCGCGGCAATGGCGCCGCGGGCACCATCGTCAACCAGGGCGCAATCCGCACCTCAGCGCGTGGCTCGGTAGCGCTGGTTGCGCCGCGCGTACAGAACGCGGGCACGATCGAAGCGCCGCAGGGTGCCGTGTCGCTTGTCGCCGCGAACGCCGCGACTGTCGAGTACCTGGCCGATGGTCTCGTCCAGATCCGCGTCGACCAAGGCGCGCTGCAGGCGGAGCTCGATAACAGCGGCGTACTGCGCGCCGATGGCGGCAGCGTCACGCTCAGCGCCAAGGCGCTCGACAGCCTGGCGCGCTCGGTCATCAACAATAGCGGCATCATCGAGGCGCGCAGCGTGGAAAACGCCAATGGCGTCGTACGCCTCGCCGGCGATGACGTTACGCTGCAGTCAAGCTCCATCGTCTCGGCGGCCGGCGGCGGCCAGGTCGAAATCTACGGCAGCCAGGTGCTCGCCGACGGCCTGATCGATGCAAGCAGCACCGCGCGCGGCGGCAGCATCAAGCTGCTCGGCGACAACGTCGGCGTTGTCGGTACGGCGCGCATCGATGCGTCGGGCGATCTCGGCGGCGGCCAGATCCTTGTCGGCGGCAATTTCCGTGGCACGGGCCCGGAGCCAAACGCCACCGCCGTCTATGTGGGCCGCGATGTGCAACTCGACGCGAGCGCCCGAACGAGCGGCGACGGTGGCCGCGTAGTCGTGTGGTCCGACCAGGCGACGCGCTTCTATGGCGAGATCACTGCCACGGGCGGTGCGCGAGGCGGCGATGGCGGCTCGGTTGAGGTCTCGGGCGGCGCGTGGCTCGATTTCGCCGGGCGTGTCGACACACACGCACCGTTCGGTGCGACCGGCTCGCTACTGCTCGATCCGGCCAACATCACGATCAGCACCAACGCCACCAGCGGCGGCACATGTCCGAGCGTCGGTCCGTGCTTTCTGCTGCTGCCTACCTCGAGCGTCGCCAATCTGAACGTCACGCAGTTGACCAACGCGCTCGCGAATACCAATGTGTCGGTGAACACGAGTTCCGTGCCCGGGACCGGCAATGGCGACATCTTCGTCAATACGCCGGTGACTTACACCTCGACGCACACTCTCTCGCTCACCGCCGACCGCAACATCAACATTGCGAACGCGCTCACCAATGGGGGTACCGGAGCGATCAATCTA
>DASREB010000164.1:0-11200 GCA_035652275.1 Burkholderiales bacterium | reverse complement strand
TGATGGCTTGGGATGTCATCGTGGTGGGCGGCGGCAACGCGGCGCTCTGCGCGGCGCTCGCGGCGCGCGAGCACTGCGGGAAGGTGCTGGTCCTCGAGCGTGCACCGCAGGACGAATCCGGCGGCAACTCGCGCTTCACCGCCGGGCTTTTCCGCCTGGTCTACAACGGCGCCGAGGATCTGAAGACCCTGATCCCGGACCTGACGGCCGAGGAAATCGCCAACACGGACTTCGGCACCTACACGACCGAACAGTTTCTCGACGACATGGCGCGGCTCACAGAATATCGCTGCGATCCGGACCTCACCGAGATCCTGGTGAAGCAAAGCCTGCCGACCGCGCAGTGGATGCGAAAACGCGGCGTGCGCTTCACCGCGGCCTGGGGGCGTCAGGCGTTCAAGATCGGCGGCAAGTTCAAGTTCTGGGGTGGGCTCACGGTGGAGGCGGTCGGCGGCGGGCCGGGGCTGGTCGAGGCGGAGACGCAGCTCGCGAAAAAGGCGGGGATCGAGATCTGGTACGGCGCGCGCGCAACCGAGCTAATCGCCGACGACAGCGGCGTACACGGGGTGGTCGTAAAGCACAAAGGCCGCACAGAGCGCATTGCCGGCAAAGCGGTGGTCCTGGCGGCCGGCGGCTTCCAGGCGAACACCGAATGGCGTACGCGGTACCTCGGCCCCGGCTGGGAGCTCGCCAAGGTGCGCGGTACGCGCTTCAACACGGGCGACGGCATCCGCATGGCACTCGACGTCGGTGCGGCAGCGACCGGCAACTGGTCGGGCTGCCACGCGGTCGCATGGGACCGCAATGCGCCCGAAACCGGTGACCTCGCCGTCGGCGACGGTTTCCAGAAGCATTCGTATCCGTGGGGTGTCTACATCAACGCCGATGGCAAGCGCTTCGTCGACGAGGGTGCCGATTTCCGCAATTACACCTACGCCAAGTACGGTCGCGTGATCCTGCAGCAGCCGAAGCAGTTCGCCTGGCAGATCTTCGACGCAAAGGTGAAAGCGCAGCTCCGGGACGAGTACCGCATCCGGCAGGTGACGAAGATCAGCGGCAACACGCTGGAAGAGCTCGTCTCCAGGATGGACGACACCGATCAGAAAACCGCGCTCGAGACGCTGCGCACATACAACGCCGCCGTGCGCTCCGACATCGCGTTCAATCCGAACGTCAAAGACGGCCGCCGCACCGAAGGCCTGCAGGTGAACAAGAGCAACTGGGCGAACACCCTCGACACGCCGCCTTTCGAGGCGTACGCGGTGACCTGCGGCATCACGTTCAGCTTCGGCGGCCTGAAGATCAACACCGACGCCCAGGTGATGAGCTCGGACGGCGAGCCGATCCCGGGCCTCTATGCCGCGGGCGAGCTGGTCGGTGGCATCTTCTGGTTCAACTATCCCGGCGGCTCGGGACTCACCAACGGCGCGGTGTTCGGCCGCATCGCCGGCACGAACGCCGGCAAAACAGCTAAATAGGCGGTCTCCGCCGCCAAAGCGGGGCCCAGTTTCCTGAATGCCGGGTCCCGCTTTCGCGGGAACGACGACGATTTCTCTACTGCGGTGGCTTGACGCCGTCCTTGCTCACGGAGACGCGCGGCGCGACGAACTTGCCGTCGGACTCGACGCGCGCGCCGGCGAAGATCGTCTCTCCGGGCTTCAGGTCGGCCCGCGAGCCCGGCACGAACGTCACCACCTGGGTCTCCGGCGTTACCAGGACCTTCTGCTCGCCGTCCTTATACTTCAGCGTGAGCTCGTTGCCGCCGCCGGTCTGCGCGTTACTCGAAATGTTGGCGTTGGTCATGAAGGAGTTGGGCGTCGAGTCCCAGGGCCCATGCATCTGCGGCACCTGCGGCCCAAGCGCATGCACTTCCTTCGCCACGAGCTGGCCGTCGGGGCCCTTCACCGACGTGACGCCGACGTAGGCGTTTGGCCCCATTTCCTGGAGCGTGGTCTTCTTCGCCGTGACCACCTGCGCATCAGGCGTGAGATGCAGCTGGATATTGCGGCCATCGCGCGCTTTCACGGACAGGACGTCGCCGTTCAGCGATTCGATGGTGCCGCGCACGCGGACATTGGTCTGCGCCCAGGCGCTGGCGCAAGCGAAAGCGAGAAGCAGCAAAGCGAGGCGTTTCATGGGGTCTCCTTGTGGGCCGAGGGTGAACACCCTTATTCTGCGCCGCATTCCATGCTGAACCCGTTCCAGCCGGTGAAGAAGGTGGAGGTGCAGCGCTTCACCATGCTGCCCGCCAAGATGCGCAAGAAGCGCCGCAGCGCCTGGTCGATCCCGAACCGGCAGGGCGCGGCGCTCGACAGCTTCCTGGAAGGTCCCTCGTTCGACCGGCAGGGCAACCTCTGGTGCGTCGACATACCGAACGGGCGCGTTTTCCGCATCAGTCCAAAGGGCGAGTGGGAGGTCGCGGTCCAGTACGACGGCTGGCCGAATGGGCTCAAGTTCCATCGCGACGGCCGGGCCTTCATTGCCGACTACCGGCGCGGGCTGCTGTCGCTCGATCCGAAGCGCGGCAAGGTCGAGGAGGTGCTCGGCAGCGCGTTCAGCGAGAGCTTCAAGGGGCTGAACGATCTGCACTTTGCCGACAACGGCGACCTTTACTTCACCGACCAGGGGCAAAGCGGCATCGCCGATCCGACCGGCCGGGTATGGCGGTTGCGGACGAACGGAGAGCTGCAGAAGCTGGCGAGCAATGCGCCGTCGCCGAACGGCATCACCCTGAACAAGAAAAATAGCCAGGTGTACGTTGCGATCACCCGCTCGCAGCAGATCTGGCGCCTGCCGCTCATGGAAGGGGGCACGCCGTCAAAGACCGGAGTCGCCATCCAGCTCTCCGGCGGCCACGCTGGCCCGGACGGGATAGAGACAGATGATGAGGACGGGCTCGTCGTCTGCCACCTCGGGGTCGGCATCTGGCGCTTCGACAATAACTGCCTGCCGACGCACATTGCCCATGCGGGCAAGGACCACCGGCTGATGACCAACATCGCCTTCAAAGGCAAGACGCTCTACATCACCGACTCGGCGAACGGCGAGATCGTCACGGCCGAGATGCCGGTGCCGGGCAAGAAGATGTACGGACTGAGGTGACCATGCGATTCCTGCTCGCATTGCTCTTCGCTGCCAGCACCGCGCATGCGCAATATCCGGCCAAGCCGGTGCGCGTCATCGTCGGCTATGCCGCCGGCAGTTCGACCGATATCGTCGCGCGCGTCATGGCCGATCGCCTGGCGGCGCACTGGAAGCAGAGCGTCTACGTCGAGACGCGCGCGGGCGCGGCCGGCAACCTGGCGGCCGACGCTGCGGCGAAGAGCGCGCCGGATGGCTACACGCTGCTCTTCGCGCAGAACGGGCTCGCCATCAGCGCGGCGGCGCTGCCCAACCTGCCGTACAGGGCGGAGAGCGATCTCGTGCCGCTCGCGCCGGTGGCGGCGACGCCCCACATTCTCATCGTCGCGCCCGACTTCCCGGCGAAGAGCGTGCAGGAGCTGATCGCGCGCGCCAAGGCCGAGCCCGGAAAATTGAGCTTCGCGTCCTCGGGCGTCGGCAACTCTGATCATTTGTGCGGCGAGCTCTTCAACCTGATGGCCGGGATCAGCGCGATCCACGTGCCGTACAAGGGCGGTGCGCCGGCGGCGACCGATGTGATGGGCGGGCGCATCGCGTACTACTTTGCCGGCATGCCGGTGGGCCTGCCGCTGCACAAGACGGGACGCGCCCGCGCGCTCGGCGTGACCAGCAAGACGCGCTTCCCGGGCGCACCCGACGTGCCGACGATCGCCGAGCAGGGCCTGCCCGACTACGAGGCGACGCTGTGGCAGGGCTTCTTCGCGCCGGCCGGGTTGGCGCCCGACCTCGCGGCGAGGATTGCGGCGGATATCCGCTCGACGCTGGCACAGCCGGAGACGGCGGAAAAGCTTGCCGGCGCCAGCGTCACCTTGTGGCAGAGCGATCAGCCGGCGTTCAAGCGCTTCTTCGCCACCGAGATCCAGAAGTGGCGCGACGTGGTGAAGAAGGCGAATCTGAAGTTGGAGTGATTCCCGCTTTCGCGGGAACGACGCTGATCAGCTGCTGAAGACGCGCGCCAGCTGCTCGTAGGAAATCGGCTTCACCACATGCATGTCGAAGCCGGCGCTCTTGGCGCGCCGGCGGTGGGCCTCGCCGCCGTAGCCGGTGATGGCGATCAGCTTGAGGTGCTTGCCGGCCTCGAGAGCGCGCGCGCGGCGCGCGATTTCATAGCCGTCCATGCCAGGCAGGCCGATGTCGACGAGCGCGATGTCGGGCCGGAAGCGCGTGATCTCCTCGAGCGCGGCGGCGCCGCTGCCGCTCAGCGACACTTCGTGGCCTTCAGTCTCGAGAAGTAGTTTCAGTGCGTCGCGCGAGTCGACCTCGTCTTCAACGACCAGCACGCGGCGCTTGGTCATCACCGGCGTGCGACGGCGCTCAGCGGTTGCCGCCGGCTTCGCGAGCGGCAGGCTGATGGTGAAGGTGCTGCCTTTGCCGAGTCCTTCGCTTGTTGCGTCGACGCTGCCGCCGTGCAGCGAGGCGAGCCGCTCCACCAGGGCGAGACCGAGACCGAGCCCGCGCTGCTCGCGGTCGGCCGGCTGCTCGCCTTGCACGAAGGGCTGGAACAGCATGGCCTGCAGCTGCGGGGAGATGCCCTGGCCGTCGTCCTGGACGCTGACATGGGCGCACTGGCCGCCGGCCGAGACCGTGACGGTGATGTTGCGGCCGCCATATTTCGTCGCGTTGTCGAGCAGGTTCTCGATCATCTGCTTGAGGCGTGCCGGATCGGCGTCGACCCAGGCCTCGACGCCTTGCAGGACGATCGAGGTGCCGTTCGCCACCAGCGCCCGGTAGTCGCTGACCGCGTGGTCGGCGAAAGCCTTCAGCTCGAGCGGCTCCTTGCGCAGCACCAGCTTGCCGCTCGTGATGCGCGCCATATTGAGCAAATCATCGACCAGGCGCCGCAGCTGCCGCATCTGGCGTTCGATCGCCGGGACGGCGAAGCGCGCCTTGCGGTCGTCGATCTTCGAGCGCGCAAGCAGGTCCGTCGCCACGGCGATGGCCGAGAGCGGATTGCGCAGCTCGTGCGCAAGCATGGCGATGAACTCGTCCTTGCGCGTGTCGGCTTCGCGCAGCGCGGACACCAGCCCCTCGAGCCGCGCGTCCATGCGCTTGCGTTCGGTGATGTCACGCGCGATCTTCGAGGCGCCGATGATCTGCCCGCGCGCATCGCGGAGCGGCGACACCGTGAGCGAGATGTTGAGCAGACGGCCGTCTTTCGTGCGCCGCACCGTCTCGAAGTGATCCACGACCTCACCGCGGCGCACCTTGCCGAGCACCATGTCTTCCTCGTGGTGCCGATCTTCGGGAATGATCAGCGTGATGTGCCGGCCGACGGCTTCGTCGGAGCTATAGCCGAACATGCGCTCGGCGCCGCTGTTCCAGGTGCGGATGATGCCGTCGAGCGACTTGCTGACGATTGCGTCGTCCGATGAGGCGACGATCGCCGCGAGGCGCGCCCGCGCCTCCTCGGCGCGCTTGCGCTCGGTGATATCGCGCGGAATGCGCGAGGTGCCGACCACGCGGCCGGCGGCGTCGCGGATCGGCGAGGCGGCGAGCGAGACGTCGAACGAGCGGCCGTCTTTTGCGCGCCGCTTGGTTTCGAAGTTGACCACCACTTCGCCGCGCGCGATGCGCTCGGAAAGCTCGCGTTCCTCGGCCTGCCGATCCTCGGGGATGAGCAGAGTCACCGGCTGGCCGAGCGCCTCGGCGGCGCTGTAGCCGAACAACTGCTCGGCGCCCTGGTTCCAGGTCTGGATAGTGCCGTCGAGCGACGTGCTGTAGATGGCGTCGACCGATGAGGCGACGATGGCGGCGAGCCTCGCCTGCGCTTCCTCGGCGCGCTTCTGCTCCGTGACGTCGACCAGCATGTTGACGGCGCCGATCACCTTGCCGCACGCGTCCTTGATCGGTGTCGGGTACGGCATGAAGTGAACGCGCGTGCCGTCTGGGCGCTCTGCAATCGCGCTGACCCCGCGCACCGGCCGCCCCTCGCGCAACGCGATCGCCATCGGGCACTGGTCGTGCGGCAGGGGGGTGCCGTCGGGCCAGTACAGCTTCCAGGTGACGCACCAGGAATCGGCACCGAGCTGCGGCACGCGGCCCGCGAAGCGCACCGCCTCGTCGTTGTAGCTCGTGATGCGGCCTTCGGCGTCCGTCGTGTAGATGGCCGCAGGCAAAGCCTCGAGCAGTGCCCGCATGCCGCCGAGGCGGTCGTGCAACTCCTCCGAGTAGCGACCCATGCTGGAGGTGGGGAGCGACAACTCGCGCTCGAATTTCATTGGCGCCATTTTACGGCCGCGCCGCGCCGTCGCATGTCATGGTCCGGACTACAACCATCACCGAACGGTGACACCACTCTCGGTTGAATGTCGCAGAGCGCCGGCGTAGATTGCAGCGCATATGCTGCAAGCGAGCGAACCCACCCGTCCCGACCGCTGGGAGATGATGGCCCCGGAAGAAGAACGTCCGACGCATTACGGCGCAAGAACCAAGCGCGTCCTGATTGCCGATGACAACCGCGACTGGGCCGACGGCCTCGCGGTGCTGCTCGAAGAGCAGGGCTACGCGGTGCGCACGACTTACGACGGCCGCGAAGCGATCGAGGCAGCGCGCACCTTCCAGCCCGACATCGTGGTGCTCGACATTCGGATGCCGCGGCTCACCGGCTACGAGGCGGCGCGCGTCTTTAACCGGCATCCGCAAAGCACGCGCCCGATCCTCATCGCGATCACCGCGTGGGCCGGCGAGTCGGGCAAGCTGCGGGCGGAGATGAGTGGCTTCGACTACTACCTGGCGAAGCCCGCTGAGCCGAGCGAAATCCTCGAGCTGCTGAAAAACCTCTAGAGCAGCACCACCATCGCGACGACCGCGGCGGCCATCACGGCCGTGGCGAGCCAGCCGAGCGCCTTCAGGCGGGCGCCAATCACGAACGGGCCCATCACCGCCGGCTTCGCAGCGAGCAGCATCATCACGCCCATGATCGGCACCGCGATGATGCCGTTCACCATCGCCGCCCAGACCAGCATGCGGATCGAATCGGCGCCGTAAAAATCGATCGCCACGCCGAGCAGGGTAGCGACGCTCAGCACGACGTAAAAGCCGCGCGCTTCGGCAAGCGTGAGGCCGAGGCCGATCGGCCAGCGCAGGCTCTCGGCCACCGCGTACGCCGCCGAGCCCGCGAGCACCGGGACGGCGAGGAGGCCGGTGCCGATGATGCCGAGCGCGAAAAGCTGAAAGGCGAAGGGGCCGGCGATCGGGCGCAGGGCTTGCGCCGCCTGCTCGGCGGTCGCGATGTCGGTGATGCCGGCGCCGTGCAGCGTGACCGCCGTGGTGAGCATGATGCAAAGCGCGATCACGTTGGAATAGATCATGCCGACATAGGTGTCGAGCTTGATGCGGCGCAGGTGCGCGCGTGCCTGCTCGGGCGCTTCGCGCAGCGGTTCGTGGCCGTGGGTTGCGCGCTGCTCCTCGACCTCCTGCGAGGCCTGCCAGAAGAAAAGATACGGGCTGATGGTGGTGCCGAGCACGGCGACGAACATCGCGGCGTATTCCCCGCTCTTCGTGAGGCGCGGCAGCAGCGCTCCCTGCAGCAGGCCGTCGAGCGGCACCTGGACGACGAGCACGGTGCCGACGTAGGCGAGGAGCGCGAGCGTGAGCCACTTCAGAATCGGCGCATAGCGCGGGAAGGGGACGAAGATCTGCAGGCTCAAGGACACCAGCGCGAAGAACACGATGTAGATCTCGCTCTTGCCGCCGGCGATGAGCTCAAGCGCATTGCCCATGGCGCCAAGATCGGCGGCGATGTTGAGCGTATTGGCGAAGAGCAGCAGCCCCACCACGGTAATGAGGAGCGGCCGCGGGAAGTGCTCGCGGATGTTCGCGGCGAGCCCGTGGCCGGTAACGCGCCCAATGCGCGCGCTGATCACCTGGATGCCGATCATGAGCGGCGTGGTGAAGAGCACCGACCAGAGGAGCCCATAGCCGTACTGCGCACCGGCCTGCGAATAGGTGGCGATGCCGCTCGGATCGTCGTCCGCCGCGCCGGTGATCAAGCCGGGGCCGAGGCGCTTGATGAACGGCACGTGCGCCTCCGGATGCTCGTCAATGAGCCGAGCTCGCGGCACGAGGTATTGAGGCTTCGGGTCGTCCATCGCCGGATTATTACCGCGCCGGCTTACGTACCGCTTGCGACGCTCAGTCGATCCTTGCGCCGGAGCGTCGCACCACCTCGGCCCATTTCGCCGAGTCTTGGCGGATGAGCGCGGCGAACTCCTCGGGCGTGCCGCCGCCGCCTTCGCTGCCCATTTCGGCGAGGCGCGTGTGCGTCGCCGGCTCGTTGATCGCCGCGTTCACTGCGGCGTTCAGCCGCTCGAGTACCGGGCGCGGCAGGCCGGCCGGTGCGATGACGCCGCTCCACGCGGTCACCTCGTAGCCCGGCACGCCTGCCTCGATCATCGTCGGCACCTCGGGCAGGCTGTGCGCGCGCCGCGTGCCGGTGACGGCGAGCGCGCGCACGCGGCCGGCGCGCACGTGCGGGGCGATGGAATTGGTGCTCTCGAACATCAATTCGACGTTGCCGGCGATGAGGTCGGCGATGGCCGGTGCGCCGCCCTTGTAGGGCACATGCACGATCTCCGTGCCGGTCATGTACTTGAAGAGCTCGCCGCTGACATGCCCCGGGGAGCCGTTGCTCGAAGAGGCGTTGGAGAGCTTCCCGGGATGCGCCTTGGCATGGGCAATCAGCTCGAGCACACTGGTGAACGGCGCTTTCGGCGAGGCGGCGAGCAGCATGTAACCGCTGGAAATCAGCGCTACCGGCTGCAGGTCCCGCTCGATGTCGTACGGGAGGTGTTGCACCATGTGCCGCGTAATGGCAAGCGCGCCGACCGGGCCCATGCCGATGGTGTAGCCATCCGGGGCGCTTTTCGCCACAGCGTCGATGCCGATGGTGAGCGCGCCGCCTGGCCGGTTGTCAACGACCACCGGCTGGCCGAGCTGCTTCGCCATCTCCGGCGCCACGACCCGCGCGACGTTATCGGTGGCGCTGCCGGGCGCCTGCGGCACGATGAAGCGCAGCGGCCGCTCAGGGTATTGAGCGGCCGCGTTTAGGGTGAAGGCAAGAAGCGCTAGGGCTGCAGCTGCGCGCGTACCTCGCCTCCCTTGTAGCGGTCGCTGTGCACGTTGACGTAGAGATTGCCTTCCTTAAGCGCCTTGATCTGATCGGCGGTCAGCTTCTTGCCCTCGGGCACGCTGTAGCTGTCGCCATTCTTGGTGAGCGGCACGATCACCGGGCCGTTGTGGCCCTTGGCGCCCTGATGAATGTGCGCCATGGTGCCCTTCACGCCCTCGGTGGTCACGCTTCCCGTGATGGTGCCGTCCTCGGCGACACGGAAGCTGCCTGTGCCTTTGCCCTCCGACTTCGCCGGCGGCACTTCCTCGGTGGGCGCGAGGCTCACCTTGATCGCGCCGCTGCCTGGCATCCAGTCAGGCATCTTGTCGCGCAAACCCGCGCAGCCGGCAAACATGGAAACTGCGGCGCCCATCGCGATGATCGCCACCATGGTTTTCATTGCTTGTCCCTCCTCATCGAGTATTGAACCAACCGCAGAACGAAACAGGCTGGCGGCTAGAATATTCCCATGCTCGCCATCGCCGCCTCGTCCGCCCTTTCGCGCCTGCGCATTCTAGACTTTACGCGCGTGCGCGCGGGACCGACGTGCGTCAAGCAGTTCGCCGATTTCGGCGCCGACGTCATCAAGATCGAGTCGCCGCCGGGGGTGGATCCGAACGAGAACATGGGCGGCCCGCGCGACGGCCCCGACATGCAGAACCTGCACCGCAACAAGCGCGCGATGACGCTCAACCTCAAGCAGCCGGCGGCGCGCGAGGTGCTCACGCGGCTGGTGAAAACGGCCGACGTCGTGGTGGAGAACTATCGGCCGGACGTGAAGTTCCGCCTCGGCATCGACTACGAGTCGCTCGCCAAGATCAATCCGCGCATCATCCTCGCGAGCATCTCGGGCTTCGGCCAGGACGGGCCGTACCGCGATCGCCCGGGCTTCGACCAGATCGCCCAGGGCATGAGCGGCATCATGTCGGTGACGGGCGCCCCCGGGCAGGGGCCGATGCGCGTCGGTTGCGCGGTGGCGGACGTGGCCGGGGGCCTCTTCGCCGCGCTCGGCATCCTGACGGCGCTCTACGAGCGCGAGCACTCCGGGCGCGGCCAGTGGGTGCAGAGCTCGCTCCTGCAGGCCGGCATCGCGCTCCTCGACTTCCAGGCGGCGCGCTACACCATGAAGGGCGACGTGCCGCCCCAGGTCGGCAACGACCATCCGACCAGCATGCCGACCTCCGCGTACAAGACGAAGGACGGCTACATCAACGTTGCCGCCTCCGGCGACGGCATGTGGAAGCGCATCTGCCAGCTGTTCGGCCGCGAGGACCTGGCCGGCGACGAGCGCTTCAAGACCAACGAGCTCCGCGCCAAGAACCGCGCGGCGCTCAATGCCGAGATGAACAAGGCGCTCGCGGCGCGCAGCTCCGCCGACTGGATCGAGGCGCTGAACGGCATCGGCGTGCCCTGCGGGCCGATCTACAAGATGGACGAGGTGTTCGCCGACCCCCAGGTCAAGCATTTGGGTGTGGCGGTGGAAGTGAATCATCCGCGCCTCGGTCGCTTCAAGATCCTGAACCAGGCAGTGAAGCTCTCGCGCACGCCGGCGACGTTGAAGACCGCGACGCCCGAGATCGGCCAGCATACCGACGAGATCCTGCGCGAGCTCGAGTACGGCGAGGGCGAGATCGCGGGGCTGCGCAAGCAGGGCGTCGTGTGACAGAACGCATCATCGCGCGCCGCGAGGGCGCCATCGGCTGGCTGGTGTTCAACAACCCCGAACGACGCAACGCCGTCTCGCTCGACATGTGGGAAGCGATCCCCCGGGTGCTCGACGACTTCGGCGCCGATCCGGCGATCCGCGTGGTGGTGCTGACCGGTGCGGGCGACAAGGCTTTCGTCTCCGGCGCCGACATCTCGCAGTTCGAAAAGGAGCGCTCGAGCGCGGAGGCGGTCAAGCGCTACGACGAGATCGGCGAGCGCGCGCAGTCGCGCCTCGCGAACTAC
>DASREB010000163.1:0-15839 GCA_035652275.1 Burkholderiales bacterium | reverse complement strand
AGGAGGTAGGCGACGGCGATCAGGGCGATGGTGTTGATCAGCCAGACAAGAAGCAGCCTCAAGCGCTCACTCCCAGAGAGCGACGGGCATCGGTAGCCCGGCGTAATCGGCGGCGCCGAGCGGAGCCTCGGGCGCGATCTCGAAGCGTTCGAGCACGGCCATGATCTGGCGCGCATGCTGTGCGGAGTGCCAGGTGCAGCGCTCCATTACGTGGTGCAGCGGCTGCTCGCCGTAATAGGTTTGAAGCTTCGCCCGCGCAGCACCCGCGCCATCCCGGCGCCACCACCGAGCGAGCCGCTCGCTAACCGAGCGACCGTAGTCGCGAATCTGCTCGACACGCGCCACGTCCGGCGGTGGCGGTGCGTTGTACACCGAGGTGAGGTCCTGCACGCCGTCTTCTACGGCCTGCAGGAATGAATCGGGTACCTGGTAGATGTGATACGCGAGGTCGCGGATGCTGCGATCGCGTCCCGGGGTGGCGCGCTCGCCGATCCGCTCGGGCGGCAGCTGCATCACATGGCGTTGCGCCGCGGCCAGCACTTTCTGCCACTTGTCGTACAGCGCCGCCGGCGGCAGGCGCTGGAAATCCACCTTGCGGCCGATGAACGCCGAGACGTCGGCGAGCTCCTGCGCGAAGACGTACTCGGCGCCGCGCGCCACCACCGGCACCGTGCGCACCCCCAGCGCGCGCAGCTCTTCCATGGCCTCCGGCCGCGCCGAGACGTTCACCGATTCGTAGTCGACGCCGAGATTCGTCAGGAACTCCTTCACCTTCACGCAGCTCGAGCAGCCGGGCCGCCAGTACACGCGCAATTCGTTCATGTCGCCACCTTTACACCGCGCACGCCGTGCCTTTCAATCGCGCGCGCGACGAATCCGGACCGTTTCACATCCTCGGCGAATTCGCGCAGCAACTTCGCCGCCGCGGCGCGGCCTTTCGGCGCGCCGATCGCCTGCTGCACGCCGGTGACCTGCCCATCGAGCACGCGCGAGCCGGGCGTGCGCTCCGCTTCCTCCACCAGCTTGGGCTTCAGGCCCGCGAGCGCTTCCAGCTTCTGCGCCATGAACGCATCGTAAGACGCCGCAATTCCCCCCGCGCGCACGAGCTTCGCTTGCTGCAGCGTGCGCGTCAGGTAAAGATCATAGGCGCTGCGCTCCGACACCGCGACGCGCACGCCCTCGCGATCGACCTCCGCCAGCGTCTTGATCGGCGAAGCCGCGGGGACGAGGAACGTCACCGGGATCTCGAGGTAGGCAGGGCTGAACTCCACCTCGTTCGCGCGCTGCGGCTCGGCGCCGAGGAAGCCGACGTCGCACGCCGCGCTCTTCACCGCGTCGAATAATTTACCGGCGCCGTCGAACTTGACGAACTCGAGCGTGAGCCCGGTGCGGCGCGCCAGCTCGCGGCCGAGATCCGGCGCGATGCCGCGCGGCTCCCCCTGCGCGTCGTCGCCCAGCACCAGCAGAAAGTTCGAGTAGTTGAGGCCGATGCGCAGCCGGCCGCTCGGCGCAAGGTCTGTCATGGTTTTGCGGCGTAGAAGAGGTTGGTCATGCTCTTGATGTCCAGCATCTGGAAGTCACGGAAGCCCGCCTGGCGCACCAGTTCCTCGGTTTTGCGCGGTCCCATGCAGGTGCCGAGTCCGGGGCCGCCGCGCGCAAGCGACTGCGTCATGCAGTGAAACAGGCTGAAGCCGTAGAACATCGTCGCCACCGGATGGCGATTATCTTCCAGCCGGTCGGCCGCCTTCGGTTCGACGATGAAAAGCGTGCCGTCGGCTTTGACCAGCCGGTGGATCTCACGCAGCGTCTCGAGCGGCGCACCGAGGTCGTGGATGCAGTCGCAGATGGTGACGAGATCGAATTGCCCGCTCGGTGTTTCGGTGCCGAAGGCAATCTGCAATCCATTGGCAGCCGCACGCGCACGCGCGATCGATTTCGCGTCGACGTCATATCCAGCGACCTGCGCGGCGGGGAAGGCTTTCTTGATGGCGATCGCCACGCGGCCCGAGCCGCAGCCGTAGTCGAGTACCCGGCCGCCGGCGCGCAATCGCTCGAGCGTTTGCGGCAGCGCCCTCAGCCAGTAATCGACGAAGCGCTGCTCGTACTGGCCGCGGTTGATGAGATCGAGCGCGTTGACGCAGTCTCCGCCGAACTCCTCGAAGCGGACGCCCCCACCATTCGCGAATGCAGCCGCCACCTGCGGCGCGACCCGCAGGAGCGGCGGCACCATCTCCCACATGCCGCCGACGAAATGGTCCGTGCCCTCCGAGGCGACGAAATAGGCCATCTCCTCCGGCAGCTCGTAGCTTTGCGCGTCGGGCGAGTAATCGAGGTAGCCGGCGCTCGCCATGCCGCGCAGCCATTCCTCGACGTAGCGGCGCTGCAGGCCGCTCGCTTGCACCACCTGGTCGAGCGTCATGGCGCCTTTGCCCGCCATGGCGCAAAAGAGCCCCGTGCGCGTGCCGAGGAGCGCCATGCCGGCGCTCATCGCGCCCGCCATGTCGCGAAACACCTTGTCGATCGCCTGGCGGGTCTTTTCCTTGTCCACGCAGGCGAGCATTGTAGACTCGGCGGCGATGAAGGAGCCGCGCCCGCTCACGCTTGAAGGCCATGGCATGCGCCTCGAGCCGCTCGCGCGCGGGCATCGCGATGCGCTCGCGGCCGCGGCCGCCGATGGCGAGCTCTGGCAGCTCTGGTACACCTCGGTGCCGCGCCCGGAGGAGACCGAGCGCTACATCGCGCAGGCGCTCGCCGGCCAGGATGCCGGCCACATGCTGCCGTTCGTGGTGCGGGAGCTGCAAAGCGGCGCGGTGGTCGGCTCGACGCGCTATCACGACATCGTCAGAGAAGCCGAGCGCGTCGAGATCGGCTACACCTGGTACGCCAGGCGCTGGCAGAAGACGCACGTCAACACCGTGTGCAAGCTGCTGCTTTTCGGCCACGCCTTCGACGCGCTCGGCTGCAAGGTGGTGGGCCTGCGCACCGACAACTTCAACTTCGCTTCGCAGCGCGCGATCGAAGCGCTTGGCGCGAAGAAGGACGGCGTGCTGCGCCATCACGCGGTGCGGCGGGACGGCAGCGTGCGCGACAGCGCGATGTACAGCGTGCTCGCGTCCGAATGGCCGGACGTGAAGCGCCACCTCGAGCTGCGGTTAGCGCGACACTGAATCGAGCACCGCCTGGAGCGCACCGACGTCGGGCGGCTTGACAAGGTGGTGATCGAAACCGGCTGCGCGGGCATTGGCGCGGTCGCGTTCCTGCCCCCAGCCGGTCAGCGCCACGATCTTCGCGTCTTGCGCGAGCGCATCGCGCCGCAGGCGGCGTGCCACCTCGTAGCCGTCCATCACCGGCATGCCGATATCGAGGAACACGACCGCCGGCTGATAGCTCGCCACGGAGGCAAGCGCCGCTTCGCCGTCGTGCACCACGCGCACCTCGGCGCCGAGCATCTCGAGCAGCGCGCCGAGGCCGTCGGCGGCATCGACGTTGTCGTCAACCACCAGCACGCGCGGCAGGGCGCCGCGCGCCGGCGCGGGCGTCGCCGCAAGCGCGTCGCCGGTGTGCGCCGCCGGCTCGGCAAGCGGCAGGCGCACAAGCAGCTCGCTGCCCTTGCCGACGCCGTCGCTGTGCGCGCTTACCGTGCCGCCGTGCATCTCGACCAGCCGGCGTGCGATGGTGAGGCCGATGCCGAGGCCGCCTTGCTGGCGCTCGGCGCTCGGGCGGCCTTGCACGAACATGTCGAACACGCTGCCGAGCGTCTCGAGCGACATGCCGACGCCATTGTCGAGGATCGAAACCACCACGTGGGCCTTGTCGCGCCACGCCGCAACGCGGATGCTGCCCCCGGGATTGGTGTATTTCGCGGCGTTGTTGAGCAGATTGGAAAAGACCTGCGCGAGGCGCACCGCATCGGCCTCCAGCAGCAACGGCTCGTCGGGCAACTCGACCGTCAGCTCGTGTTTCGCCGCCTCGATCAGCGGCCGGCTGGTTTCGACGGCGGCGCCAAGCACAGCGGCGAGCGCGAGGCGCTGCTTGCGCAGCTCGATCTTGCCGCGCGTGATGCGCGAGACTTCCATCAGGTCGTCCACCAGCCGCACCATGTGGCTTACTTGCCGGTCCATCATTTCCCACAGTTCGGGGGCGGCCGGCGCGCCGTTCGACAGACGCAGCAAGTTGACGCTATAGCGAATCGGCGCGAGCGGATTGCGCAGCTCGTGGGCCAGCATGGCGAGGAACTCGTCCTTGCGCTGATCGGCGAGCTCGCGCTCGCGCAAGTGGGCCCGGGTGACGTACTGCCGTTCTCGCGCGCGCAGGGCGGCCCGCACGGTGCTGAGCAGCGCCGCGACGCGTAGCGGCCGCTCGAGCAGCGTCACGTTCCCCAAGATCTCGAGCGCGCGCAGCGCACCCGGCGAATCGGCGCCGCGCTGCGTCAGGACGAGCACCGGCAGATCGGACCAGGCCGGCTGGTGCGCAATGAAGTCCGCCAGCAGCGTCAGGTCGGCGTTCAGCGCTTCCTCGGCGACCAGCACGGCGGCGGCGCCCTGTTCGAGCTCGAGTACCAGCTCAGGGAGGCTCGAGACGATGCGGCAGTCGATGTCGCCGAGCACCGAGCGCGATAGCTCGGCATCGCGGCCGAACGGCGCGAGGATCAGGACTCGCTTCTCGAGCGCCTCGCGCCCCGGCTCGCTCACGTGCTCGGGCGCTTCTCCGGCACGCCGCTGAACACGCCGCGATAGTCGCGCAGCGGCTGGCCGACGCTGATCCGCCCGCCGGCCATGCGGAACTCGCGAATGCTGCGCTCGTGCTCGCCGCCGCGCTTCTTGATCACGGAAACCGCCTGGCGCACTTCGCCCTCGGCTTCGAAGTAGCGCAGCAGCAGCACGCAATCGGCGAGATAGCTCGCGTCCACCGGTGCGCTCATGTGGCTCGAGATCATGCCGTGCTGCGCGGCGACCAGCAGCGTGGCCACGCCTTGCTGGCCGAGGTAGGTAAGCAGCTCGTGGAGCTGCACCACCAGGAATTTCTCGTCCGGCATCGAGTTGAGATAGCCGTTCAGGCTGTCGATCACGACGATGGCCGACTTGCGCTCCTCCACCGCCAGGCGGATGGCGTGCGTAAACTCGCCGGGCGAGAGTTCCGCGGGGTCGACCTCGCGCACGGTGAGGCGCCCGCTGTCGACGTGTTTCTGCAGGTCCACGCGCAGGCCGGCCATGCGGCTGAAGAGCGTATTCGCGCTCTCGTCGAAGATGAACATGGTGGCGTGCTGACCGCGCTCGCATGCGTTCGCACAGAAGAGCGCCGTGATGGTCGACTTGCCGCTGCCGGCCGCGCCGACGATCAGCGTGCTGGTGCCGCGCTCGACGCCGCCACCGAGCAGCGCGTCGAGCTCATTCACGCCGCTCGAGATCTGCTCGCGCGTCGGGGCCTGGCGATGCTCCGCGGCGACCAGGCGAGGGAACACCTCGAGGCCACCGCGGCGGATGATGTAATCATGATAGCCACCGCGAAACGCGCTGCCGCGGAACTTGGTGATGGAGAGGCGCCGGCGCTGCGTGCCGAAGTGCGGCGTGGCGTGCTCCAGCATGATGGCGCCGTGCGCGATGCTCTGCACCTGCAGATCGTGCTCGGCGGAAGTGAGGTCGTCCAGCATCAATACCGTGCAGCGGCGCCCGCCGAAGAACTGCTTCAGCGCCAGGATCTGGCGCCGGTAGCGCAGCGGATTGCCCGCGAGCAGGCGCAGCTCCGAGAGCGAATCGAACACGATGCGCGCCGGGCGCCTTTCATCCACCTCGGCGAGGATCTTGCGCGTTGTCTCGGTGAGCTCGACCTCGGACGGATGAAACACCGTGTACTGCTGGTTCGATTCGAGGCTGTTCTCCGCCGGGACCAGCTCGCGGATCATGACGTCGTCGAGCGACCAGCCGTGCGAGGCGGCCACGGCGCGGATCTCTTCTTCGGTTTCCGACAGCGTCACGTAGAGCACGCGCTCGCCACGGCGCACGCCTTCCAGCAGGAACTGAAAAGCGAGCGTGGTCTTGCCGGACCCCGGCATGCCTTCGACCAGGTAGAGGCGATGCGGCGTAAAGCCGCCACCGAGGATGTGGTCGAGGCCCAGGATGCCGGTGGAGGCGCGGGAGGCGGCTTCAGTCATGAATGGTTTCGTATGAGAACGACCGCGGAGCCTAGCACGCGTCGTCGGCCCTACGATCGCGCGCCGGGCCTGCAAATTGCTGTACGGCGGCAGTGAACCTGTCGCTGCGGCCGGAGCACCTCAAGCGCTACAAGGACTTCGCGCTGCTCCTATGGAAGTATGGACGGCGCGATCTCGTCGCACGCGCCGGGCTGAACGAGCTCTTGCCGCAGGAGCCGGACGAGCGCACGGCGAGCGTGCCCGAGGCCGAGGAGCTGGCGCGCGATGTCGAGCGCCTCGGTCCCACCTACATCAAGCTCGGCCAGCTCCTCTCGACGCGGCCGGACATCATCCCACCGGCGTATGCCGAAGCCCTGACGCGCCTGCAGGACGATGTGCAGCCCTTCGCCTTTGCCGAGGTGGAGAAGATCCTCGGCGAGGACATCGGCGCGCGGCTCTCGAAGGTGTTCCAGCGGATCGAGCCGCAGCCGGTCGCGGCGGCGTCGCTGTCGCAGGTGCACTACGCGGTGCTGCGCGATGGCCGGGCGGTGGCGCTCAAGGTGCAGCGGCCCGGGATTCGCGAGCAGGTGCTCGACGATCTCGAGGCACTCGGCGAGCTCGCCGCGTTTCTCGAAGAGCACACGCAGTTCGGCAGCCGCTTCGGCATCACCGGGCTCTTCCACGAGTTCCGCAAGTCGATGCTGCGCGAGCTCGACTTCCGGCAGGAAGCGCTGCACCTCGTGACGATCGGCAACAACCTGAAGGAAATCCCCGAGATCGTCGTGCCGCAGCCGATCATGGCCTACACCAGCTCGCGCCTGCTGACGATGCAGTTCATCCCCGGAACCAAGGTGACCGCGCTGAGTCCGCTCGCACGCCTTGAGCTCGATGGCGAGCGGCTGGCCGATGCGCTTTTCCGGGCGTATCTAAAGCAGATGCTGCGCGACGGCTTTTTCCACGCCGATCCGCATCCGGGCAACGTCTTTCTGGTCGACCACCGCATCGCGCTGATCGACCTGGGGATGGTGGCGCGCCTGCGGCCGGCGCTGCAGGACCGGCTGCTGCAACTGCTGCTCGCGGTCAGCGACAACCGGCCGGACGACGCACTCAAGGTGCTGCTCCTCATCGCCGAGGAACGCGAAGAGGCCGATGAAGCCGGCTTTCGCCGCGCCGTGGCCGACATCATCGGCCAGCACATGGAAGTGCAGCTCGCGCGGCCGCAGGTCGGTCGCGCGGTGCTGATGCTCCTCAAGGTCGCCGCCGAGCACGGCATTCGCCTGCCGCCCGAGCTTGCCATGATCGGCAAGACGCTCCTCAACCTCGACGAGATCGGCCTTACGCTCGCGCCGCGCTTCGATACCAATGCGGCCGTGCGCAAACACGCGGCCGCCATCACGCAAGAGCAGATGACGCGCGACTTCTCGCTCGGCAGCTTCTTCAGCACCGTGGTGGAGCTGAAGAACTTCGTGCAGCATCTCCCGGGGCGCGTCAACCGCATTCTCGATCGTCTCGCGGATAACGACTTCGAGATCAAGGTCGACGCGCTCGATGAGGCGCGCCTCATGGAGGGCATGCAGAAAGTGGCAAACCGCATCACGCTCGGGCTGGTGCTCGCGGCGCTGATCATCGGCGCCGCGCTCCTGATGCGCGTTGAGACTTCGTTTCACCTGTTCGGCTATCCGGGACTTGCGATCCTGCTTTTTCTGGGCGCCGCGGTCGGCGGCGTCGGACTCGTCTTCACCATCCTGCTCAACGACATTCGCGCCCGGCGCGTTCGCCGCCGAAAGTGATTGCGGCCCCGGATCGCAATTAGAGCGGGATGGCGAGCAGCGTATCGAAGCGCCGGCTGTCGCAGATGACGACCCGCTCTTCGTAGCGCAGCTCGGGCAGCGCGATGCGATCGACGTAGCGGCCGCTCGCGAAGAGCTGGGCCTCGCCGTTTTCCATGATGCGGATTACGAGGAAGTTCGCCACCGACTTCACCAGGCTCGCGCCTTCCAGGTCGATCAGCACCGCGCTCAGGATGTGCCGGTAGCGCTGCGGCTCGTAGATGTTGGCATGGCGCAGCGATGCGATGCGATCGCGTAGCATCGCCTGGCCTTCGGCGTAGAGCACCGGCAGCGGCAGGCCGCGCGCCTCGTTCTCCGCCGTGGTGACGCGGTAGCGCCCTTTGGCGGTGAAGAACTCCGGCCAGCGCTCGAGCGCGTCCGAGTCGAGCGCGTGCGCGTAGCGCGCGTGCAACTCCTCGACCTGCGCGCGCAGCTCCAAATTGGTGAGCGTCACCAATTAGACCTGCATGTAGCCGCGCCAGGCTTTCCACAGGCCGCGCACCGCGGTCTCGGTGACGCGCGAGTCGCCCGAGGCGATGGTCGCGCCGCCCATCTCGATCACCGAGGCGCGGTCGCGCGACGCCGCGACGCCGCGCTGCACGAAGCCGGTCGCCGCGCCGTCCTCCATCGAGATGTAGCCCGCCGGGCCGACCAGGTTCGCCTGCAGCAGCCGCCGGCGCAGCATCGCTTCGTCGTCGTCGGCGAAGCCGAAAAGCGTCCAGTTGAGCTCGGTGCGATCGATGCCCTTCGGCACGACCTGGCGCGCGGCGAGCGAGTTGCGGATCTGGTGCAGGACGAAGCCGGGGAAAAGCGACAGGATCTGGATCGAGACGTTGTCGCCGAGCTCATCCACCTGCTCCAGCAGCTCGGGCGCTTCCAGCCGGAAATCATGCGCGCCGCCGGCCGAGCGCATGCCGCCCGCCTCGTAGGCATCGCCGCGGTCCTCGACCATCTCGGTATAGGTGCAGTGGTGCGCTCCGTCCGCAGAGACGAATACGCCGCCTTTCTGCGTCAATCTGTTGATGCGGAAGCGCGTGAAGAACAAGTGCAGGAGGCTCGCATGGTAGGTGTCCTTCACGTTGTCCATGTAGAGCTTCCAGTTGTTCGGCAGCACCTGCGTGTACGTGCCGAGCACCTTCAGCGGCTTCACCATCACGCGCTTCATGCGCGGCAGGATCTGCGGGCCGATGTAATCGGCGAGTGGGGGGGTCTCGTCCGACAGGGTGCCGAACACGAGGCCGTGGATCGCTTCCACCCTCAGTTTTTTGGGCGCCTGCGATTCGGGGTGCGCATCCGCCGGCATGCCGCCTTTGCCGGCGATGCCTTTGCGGAATGCGACGTTCGTCAGGTTGCCGGCGTGGTCGTAGGTCCAGTTGTGATAGATGCAGCTGAAGCGCTCGGCACGGCCGCGCGCGTGCATCACGATCAGCGCGCCGCGATGCGCGCAACGGTTTTCAAAGGCATGCAAGACACCCTGCTTGTCGCGCGCCACCACCACCGGCATCTCGCCGACGAATGTGGTGACGTAGCTTCCAGGGTCGGGAAGCTCGGCTTCCAGGCCGAGATAGTTCCACGTCGGACCGTGGAAGATGCGCCGCTGCTCTTCACGGTAGATGTCCTCGTCCTGGTAAACCCAGTACGGCACCCGCGTCGCGCCCTCGACGGGCCAGCTGCGCTGCATCGGCTCATTATAATTTGGTGGCCATGCGCTGCTTCGCTCTGGTCCTCGCATGCATGCTCGGTTTCGCAGCGCATGCGCAGGAGTGGCCGGCGAAGCCGGTGCGCATCATCGTGCCGTTCCCCGCCGGCGGCAGCGCCGATCTCCTGCCGCGCGCAGTGGCCGAGAAGCTGGCGGCGAAATGGGGCCAGCCGGTGATCGTCGACAACCGGCCAGGCGCCGCCGGCAACATCGGTGCCGACGCCGTTTTTCGCGCCGACCCGGACGGCTACACGCTGATGTCGAGCCCGCCACCGCCGCTGGTGATCAATAAGCTGCTTTACCCGCGGCTCTCCTACGACCCGGAGGAGTTCGTGCCGATCAGCGTGATCGGCGCTATCCCGAACGTGCTGCTGGTGAACTCGCAGGTTCCGGCGAATAGCGTCGCGGAGCTGATTGCCTACGCCAAGGCGAACCCCGGCAAGCTCAATTACGCCTCGCAGGGCAGCGGCTCGACCTCGCATCTCACCGCCGAGCTCTTCAAGGCGATGGCCGGCGGGCTCGAGATCGCCCACATTCCCTACAAAGGCACGGCGCCGGCGCTCACCGATCTCCTCGCCGGGCAGGTCGACATGATGTGCGACAACCTCGGCGTCTCGCTGCCGCATGTGCGCGCCGGCAAGCTGAAAGCGCTGGCGGTGGCGAGCAGGAAGCGCTTTCCCGGGCTGCCGGAGGTGCCGGCACTCGCCGAAACGCTGCCCGGCTTCGAATCGGTGGCATGGTTCGGCATCGTCGCGCCGCCGAAGACGAGTCCCGCGATCGCCGAGAAGGTGGCGGTCGGCGTGCAGGAAGCGCTGAAGCTTCCCGACGTGCGCAAGCGCCTCGCCGATCTCTCGGCCGAGCCGCTCGGCTACAGCCCGGCCGAGACCGCCGCCTTCATGCGCCAGGAGAGCGAGCGCTGGGGCGCGGTGATCCGCGCCGCGCATGTAAAAGTCGAGTGAAGCCGCGCATCGCGCTCGCCATTGGCGATCCGGCCGGCATCGGCCCCGAGATTTCGCTTAAGGCGGCGCGCGACCCGGCGGTGCGGGCGCTCTGCGACCCGGTGCTGGTCGGCAGCCGCGAAGTCCTTGCGATGCATGCGACAGCGTGCGGCATGGCGCTCGATGATCTCTATATCCGCGATGTGCCGCAGCCCCTGCCGCAGCTAGGCAAGGTCGCGCCGCAGCATGGCCGCGCCGCCCTCGAGGGCGTGGCAATTGCCGTCGAGGGTGCGCTTGCCGGCAAGTACCAAGCGGTAGTTGGCGCACCGCACACGGAGGCGGCGATCCACGCCGCTGGCATCAAGTTCGATGGTTATCCCTCGTACGTCGCGCGGCTCTGCGGACTGCCGGCCGACGAGGCGATGTTGATGCTGTGCTTTGCGCACGACGCTCGCGAGATCCGCATCGCGCACGTCACCTTGCATGCCAGCGTGCGGCAGGCGCTCGCGCTCGTCACCCGCCCGCGCATCATCCGTACCTTGCGAGCCACCATCGCGGCGCTCCGCGCGCTCGGCATCGAGCGGCCGCGCGTCGCCGTGAGCGGGGTTAACCCGCACGCCGGCGAGGCGGGCGCCTTTGGCCGCGAGGAGATCGAGGTGATCTCGCCCGCCATCAGCGAGGCGCAGCGCGCCGGCATGGCGGTGGAGGGTCCATATGGCGCCGATACGCTTCTGCAGCGTGCGGAGTACGACGCGTACATAGTGATGCTGCACGACCAGGGACACGTCGCCGCAAAGCTCCTCGCGCCGAACCGGGCAGCGGCACTCACGATCGGAACGCCGGTTCTTTTTTCTTCCGTCGGGCACGGCTCGGCGCTCGACATTGCCGGACAAGGCAAGGCCGATGCGAGCGCGATGCGAGAAGCAATTACACGCTTAGTGACTCAACGACGTCGCGACGGCGCGACCTGAAAATTCCCGAGCAAACAACGAAGTAAAGCGGCGCGGAGCTCGCGCGGTCCGATTTGCACGACGCGCGCACCGTGCGCGAGCACTGCTCACCGCGCGCTAAGCGCCTGGCGCAGCAGGATTTTGCGGGGCTGGTACGAGGCTTGCACGGGGCAGGTGTCCTGCAAGCACTAACGACACGCACATCTCCAACATGAATGCACGCCTGCGCCAACAGCGCTTCACGTTCGTGCTGTTCCTCGGCGCGATATACGTGTCGCTGATGGCCGCGCTGCCGGTCGTCATGGCGCAGTTCTCGGTCGCGCGCCATGCGATGAGCGCCGCGAGCGGCGCACAGCCGACCTTCGAGCAGCTCGATCGCAACCGCGATGGCTATATCGATCGCCGCGAGGCCGCAGCGGTGCCGGGACTGAAAGCGGTGTTCGATGCCGCCGACCGGCACCTGCGAGGCCGCCTCGACAAGGTGGATTACGCCAAGGCGCTGGCGATGATCGATGAGCGCAAATAACGTGAATCTCTCGTTCGGCCTGGTAAAGCGAGCGGCCGACGAGGCGGCGGAAAGGTTGCTGGCACGCGAGGCGCGCTGGCTGCGCGAGCTCGAGTCGGTCGACACGCTCGAAGGCCAGGTGCCGCGCGTGCTCGAAGAGGCGCCGAGCCCTGCCGGCTGCAGCTACATCGTGATCAGCATGTGGCCCGCGCGCGGCGAGACGCGCGCCTTTACCGACGACCACGCGCGCTTCCTCGCGACGCTCGGGCGCTCGCGCTTTCGCGCGCTCGAGTTCGATGCCTGCCGCACCTGCCACTGGATCCAGGACTCGCTCGAGCAGGCACGGGCTTTTGCGCCAACGGCAGCGATGCGCACGCTGGAGGCGTCGTATCACGACTGCGAGACGGCGCTCCTCTACTGGACTGGGCCGTACGTGCTCTCGCAAGGTGATTTCGCGCCCTGGAACATCCGCAATCTCGGCTCGCAGCTCTTCGTCACCGACTGGGGGCAGGCGCACGCCGAGGCGAGTCCGCTCGACGATGTGCTGCACTACCTGATGATCCAGCGCGCGCTGAACGCGCGCCCGGTGACCGTCCCGGTGCTGCGCCAGGCGATGCGTCGCGCCGCCGATTTTGCGGTGCAGGCCTACCCGGAATGGAGCTGGCGCGCGCCGGTGATCGGCGCGCTTACGCTGGTCTACCTGCTTGGCGTGGTGCTGCATCGCTCGCTCGCCCGGCGTCGTCTCGATCGCACCGATCGCGTGATCGGCGCCTACTGCAAGCTGCTGGAAAAAAGAGCGGCATGGATGCCGCTATGACCCGGAGGAAGGAAACACCATGAGTGCCGCCGCTACCGCTGCCGGTTATCTCTATGCTTCCGGCCGCCTGCGCGGACGTGCGCAGCGTGAGCAGGAAGAAGCGCACCCGAGCGAGGCTCAACCGCAGCCCGAGCCGCAGGCGAAGCCGCCGCGCGCGCGCCCCGAGCGGCCGAGAGTCGCGCCGGTACGCAGGGAAGTGCGCGTCGCCGCGCTGCCCGAGGAGCCGCAGCCCAAGCCCCGGCGCACGCCGACCGTGCAGTACCGCACCCGCCGCTGGAAGCCCGATGCCGCGTGAGCAGCCGCGCGCAGGCGGCGTCTGCCTCGGCTCGCTCAGTCCGCTGCTCGAGGAGGCGCTCGCGCTCTTTCCCGGCGCGCCGATCGAGCGGGTGTCGCTGGAAGGCGAAGAGCTGCAGGCGCGCCTCGAACAGGCCGCCTATCTGGTGCTTGCCGAGCTCGACGATGATCCGCTGCCGCGCGAGCTGATCGATGGCTTCGCCAACGGCCTGCCGGTGATCGCGCCCGACGAAGGCGCGGCGGCCGAGCTGATCGAACCCGGGCGCAACGGCCTCCTCTTCGAGGCGGGGTCCGCGCGCGGCCTCGCGCGCCAGCTGGCGTGGGCCGAGGCCTTCCCGGAGAAGATGCGGCAGATGGGCGAATGCGCCCGGGCGGACTATCTCGCACGGTTTATCGGCGACTGGAGCTACCGGAAACTCTACGGCGAGCGGCGTCGCAGCGCCCGGCTCTAGCAGCACCTTTTTTCGACCGAAGGAAAGTAGCGCCTCTTGATCGAGCTCGGCGTCACGCCGACCATGATCCAGCCGGTCATCCTGTGCGGCGGATCCGGCACGCGCCTCTGGCCGCTGTCGCGCGAATATCACCCGAAGCCGCTGCACGCGCTCAATGGCGAGCGCACTCTCCTGCAGGAGACGGCGCTGCGCTGCGGCGGGCTCGCGGCGGCGAGCGATCCGCTGCTCGTGTGCAACGAGACGCACCGCTTCATGGTGCAGGCGCAGCTCGCGCGGAGCGGTGCCAAGCCGAAAGCGATCCTTCTCGAGCCGAAGGGCCGCGGCACCGCGCCGGCGCTAACGCTCGCGGCGATGCATATGGTGGGGAGCGACGACCCGGTGCTCCTCGCCGTGCCATCGGATCACTTCATCACCGACCGCGCGGCATTCCAGAAGGCGGTGGAGCGCGGCAGCGCGCTCGCGGGGCAGGGCTACGTCGTCACTTTCGGCGTGCCACCGGCCGCCCCCGAAACCGGCTATGGCTACATCCGCGCCGGGCGCGCGCTCGGCGAGGCTGGCGCCTGTTATGTCGAGGCGTTCGTCGAAAAGCCCGATGCGAGCAGCGCGCGCGAGTACGTCTCGAGCGGGCGCTACCTGTGGAATAGCGGCATCTTCGCCGTGCGTGCGTCAGTATGGCTCGACGCCATCGGCAGCTTCCGGCGCGAGATCTTCGCCGCCTGCGAGCGCGCCTACCGGCAAGGCAAGCGCGACGGCGCGTTCCTGCGCGTCGATCCTCACACTTTCGCCGCGTGTCCGGCCGATTCCATCGACTACGCGGTGATGGAACGCATCACCGCGGAGCCGAGTCCGTTGCAGGCGCTGGTGGTGCCGCTCGCGGCGGGCTGGTCCGACGTCGGCGCCTGGGATGCGCTGTGGGCGATCGAAGAGAAGGATGCGGCGGGCAACGCCGCGCGCGGCGACGTGCATCTTGCCGATACGCGCAATGCGCTCATCCTTGCGCAGCACCGCATGGTCGCCTGCGTCGGCATGGACGACGTCGTGGTGATCGAGACGCCCGACGCGGTGCTGGTGGCGAAGAAGGAAAGCGCGCAGGCGATCGGCAAGCTCGTCTCGGCGCTCAAGGCCGCCGGGCGCGAGGAGTGCCTGGTTCACCGCAAAGTGCACCGCCCGTGGGGCACCTACGACGGCATCGAGCGCGGCGAGCGCTTCCAGGTGAAGCGCATCGTCGTCGAGCCGGGCGCGACGCTTTCGCTGCAGATGCATTACCACCGCGCCGAGCACTGGGTGGTGGTGCGCGGCACGGCACGCGTCACGCGCGGCGAGGAAACGTTTTTGCTCACCGAGAACGAATCGACCTACATCCCGCCGGGCACCAAGCACCGGCTGGAGAATCCGGGCAAGCTGCCTTTGGAGATCATCGAAGTTCAATCCGGTTCTTATTTGGGCGAAGACGACATCGTCCGCCTCGAGGACGCCTACGGCAGATAAATGGGGTCAGAGCCACTTTTCCGGACAAACCGGAAAATGGGGTCGAATCAACATTTCACTGGTCGCGTCTAGCTGCGGCACCGGCTTCTTGGGTCGCCCGCGCGGCGGCGCCTTCGCCGGCCTGCCTAGCGCGGTTTCTGCCCACCGCACGAACTCTTCGCTACCGATCGCCCAGCCCTTATTCGTGCAGGAGCGGATCTTGTCCAACTCCTCGGCACCGAGCGGCTCGTCGAAGAGCGCCCTGTAGACCTCGCGGCGCGCCGTCTCGCCCGTGGCGAGCCGCATGACGAGTTCGTGCGCGCTGACGAGGGAATTGTTCGCGCCGAGGGCGTAATGGCGATAAGTCGACCAGCGGAACGACGCCGGATGGTCGACCAGCTGCGCACGCACCGGATTCAGTTCGATATAGCGCTGGCAAGTCAAAAAATATCGCTCTGTATCCACCATGGCCGCTTTGTATCGGCCTTCCCACAGCGTGCCGCTGCGCCTATGGAGGTCGTTGAAGAGCCGCACATAGCGGCGTCCCAGGTCCTGCATCATGGCGGCCACCGCGCCAGGATCCGTCGGCGTCAGCAGCAAGTGGACATGATTGGGCATCAGGACATACGCGTGCACGGCGCAGCGGTGGCGTGCGGCCGCCTCCCCAAGGAATTTGAGATACATCTGTCGATCGCCATCCGCGAGGAAGCACAGCGCTCGGTTATTTCCGCGCTGAATGACGTGCAGCGGAACCCCCG
>DASREB010000162.1:0-70653 GCA_035652275.1 Burkholderiales bacterium | reverse complement strand
ATCCCTGCAAATGAGCCTTTTGAGCCAATGTGCAATCCCGCTGCGCGGCAGTGCCGTTGAGGAGCAGGGCCTGGTCTCCACTTCTTATTCTCACGCTAGCGTCGAGTCTCGAGAGCACTCGCAGTAAGGTTTGAAACCCGGCTCCACCGCCCGAGTTACGGCCGTGCCGCGAAACATGGTCCAGTACCGCCAGCTTGAGTGCATCACCCTCATCTCTGAGGTCCGCAAATTCTGGATTCTCGAGATATCCGGCCAACGCCCCACGTCCACAGTCGGCAGCCACGAACTCATACCCGTTTGGTATTCGAGCCCCGGCGATGACCCCCGTTTCCGCTCTGCCTGAATGACCGCGGATGTTATCGACGAGCTCGCCGATCGCACCGGCGACAGCTTTAGCCGCGTCATCGGGCGTTCCAACGCTGGCCATACCATTCTGAGCTGCTATCCCAATCGCAAAAATAAAGGCTGAGAAATCATCAGAACAAACGCCGCGAAGAGGAGCAAACAGAATGTCCGCCTCTTTCGACAATGTCGATAGCGATGTGCGGCCATTTCTTGCCCGCTGGAACCGCTCAACCAACGGTGCACCCGATCGTGGAGAGAAGTCGCCCGCATTCCACGACAGGACCGTTACGCAGGCCTCCAAGAGCACGCCCGGACTATCGAATTCCGCGTCTAATATTTCCTCCAAAACACCCCGCGTGCCTGCTTCGTATGCGAGCGCGCAATCATCGAGATCCGAGAACGAAAACCCAGCCATGTTAGGCAAGCATAAGCCCCCTCGTTCTTGGGGCGAATTTGGGGCTAAATTGGGGGCAATATAGGGTCATGCAGGGCACCCCTCTTTTCGCTCTCATAGGAGAGGGTAATCTAGGGGTAGGCGCCTAGCGGGTTCGATTCCCGCCGCCTCCACCAAACTCGACTCCATCAAGCTGATCTCGACCTGCCGCGCAGCAGGCGCGCGGCAACAATGACCTGGATCGCAATCGATAACGCGAGCGCCGCGGAATAACCGCGCGGGTCCCAGCCGCCGTTGGCCGTGCGCGGCCAGAGATCGAGCATGGCGCCGATCACCGCCTGAAGGACGAAGGCGCCTACCAGGGTGAGCGTGTTCGCCGCGGTCGAGACGCGGCCCATCTGCTCGCGCGGGAACATCTGGCCAACGGTCACATAGCCCGGCGTCGAGCCGGCGGCGAAGAACGCGAACAGCGCCCATAGCACAGGCACGGCGGCACCGCTCGGCCGCAAGGCGAGGCCGATCTGCGCGGCAAGCAGGCCGGCATTGCACCAGAGGATCATGCCGACGGTGGAACGGCCGCGTGCGTGCCGGCGGCTGGTCGCGGCGCCGATCAGCACCACGCCCGCGATCGTGCCGAGCGTATAGAGCAGCAGCGTGTTGGCGCGCGCAAGACCGCCGTAGCCGGCGACGTCGCGCAGCCACGGGCCGGCCCACAGGCCGAGATAGGTGAAGTTCATCACCGCGAGCATGGCGACCGACGGCCCGTAGCGCCAGAAAACGGGAGAGCGGCAGATCGCCAGCATCACCGCGAGCTCCGCTCTGAGCGCGGGACGCGGGCCGTCGCGCCGCTTGTCCGGCACGGAAAGATAGATCCACACGGCGGCGGCGCAAGACATCGCGCAGAGCACCCACAGCACGCCGCGCCAGCCGAGCGTTGGCAGCGAGGCCTGTGCCGGCGTCGTGGTAAGGACGCTGCCGAGCGCGCCGATCGCGCCGGCGATGCCGCTCATGCTCGCCACTTGCGCCGGGGGGAACCACTGCGTATTCGCCTTGAGCACCGCCATCAGCCCCGCGGAAACGCCGATGCCGAGCAATACGCGCGCGGCGACGAAGCCCGCGAGCCCATCCGCGAGCGCGAATACCGCGAAGCCCACGGCCGCGACCAGGCTGAACGCCGCCTGCACGCGGCGCGGCCCGAGCACGTCGAGCGCCACGCCCTCGGGCAGCTGTGCCGCGGCGTAGGACACGAACATGCAAGCGGCGAGCAGGCCGAGCTCGCTCGCCGACAACGAGAACTCCACCGCGAGCAGCGGGCCGATGATCGCCATCACGGTGCGCGAAGCCTGGTTGATCAGGTTCAGCGCCGAGAGCGGCAGCGTGACTTTCAGGAAGAGACGCCAGTGCGCGGTCATGTCCGCCGTTGGCGGTTTTGGCAGGAGCGCGGACCCTACCATGGCGCATGCTCGCCAGCGATGCGCGAGCCGGACGATAATCCGTCCATGCCCGCGAGCGAGCACGGACGCCTGAGCAACTGGCGCGATACTGCGGGGGTGAGCCGCGAGCAGGCTCGCGAGCTCGCCGCGCGGCTCGAGCTGCGCGCCAAGGCGGCCGACGAAGTGTCGGCCCGCGACGCGTATCTCGAGCTCCTCGCCATCTCGGCCGGCGAGCGCGTCCTCGATGTCGGTTGCGGCAGCGGCGCGGTGACCCGCGCTATCGCGCGACGCGTCGGCGAACGCGGCCGGGTCGTTGGTTTCGATGCGAGCCCGGCTCTGCTCGAGCTCGCCGCGCAATACGCGAGAGAAGCCGGGCTCGCGGCGCGCATCGAGTGGCAGGCGGGCGATTGCCGCGCGCTGCCCTTCGGCGACGCGAGCTTCGATGCGAGCCTCGCCGCGACGGTGCTCGCTCACGTGCCCGATCCCGTACCGGCGATCAAGCACATGGTACGAGTCACGCGCATCGGCGGCCGCGTCGGCATTTTCGACTTCGACGGCGACTGCTTCCTCATCGCGCATCCGGATCGCGATGTGACGCGGCGGGTGGTCGCCGCCACCTGCGATCACTCGGCCGTCAACGGCCAGCTCGTGCGTGAGCTGCCCGGCCTGCTCGCGAGCCTCGGCGTCGAGCAGGTGAAAGTGCAGGCGTTCATGCCGCTCGAGCGCGAGCCGGGCAGCTTCTACGCCAATCTTGCCGAGCGCGCCGGCCAGACGGCAGCCAAGGTCGGCGCGATCAGCGAAGCCGAAGCGAAGCGCTGGCAGGAGGAGCTCAGCCGCACGATCGGCGCCGGCCGCTTCATCGGCGGGCGATTGCACCTCTTCGTCTGGGGCCGCCGCGGCAAATAGCGATAACTTCGAATGAAGCGCGAGCCGCTTGCCCGCCTTGTGGTGCCACCGCCCTCTCCCGGCCTCGACATGGCCGCGCAATGCGGCTGGGTGCAGAGCGCGGCGATCCGCGCCGGCGACTACGTCTTCGTCTCCGGCGTGCTGGCCGTGGATCCCGAGACCGGCGAGCGGCTGCAGGGCACGCTCGCGAACGAAGCGCACCGCGCCTTCCAGAACCTGGCGCTGGTGCTCGAGGCCGCCGGGTCCTCGCTCGCGCGCCTCGTGCAGGTGCGCGCCATGATTTACGACCGCATCGAGTACGACGCGCTGAACCGCGTCTATCGGCAATACGTGCCCGACGGCCCGCCGGCGCGCACGGTGTGGTCCGTGCGCATCATGGATGCGTTCAAGGTGCAGCTCGACGCCATCGCCGTCGTCTAGAGGAGGAGCGCTTGGCCCGCCGCGAAGTCATCGTGCCGCAGAACGAGAAGCTCAACGTCTCGCGCAGTTTCAACCTGCCGCACAGCCCCGGCATCCGCGCCGGAGATTTCATCTTCCTCTCCGGCATGCTGTCCACCGACCCGGCGACCGGCGAGCGCAGCCTTGGGACCATGGCGCACGAGACGCGCCAGACGCTCGCCAACATGCGCCACCTGCTCGAATCGGCGGGCTCGTCCCTCGAGCGCGTGGTGAAGATCAACATCCTCCTCTACGACATGCTCGAGTTCGACAACATGAACCGCGTCTATCGCGAGTTCTTCCCCAAGGACCCGCCGGCGCGCACCACCTGCGGCGTGCAGCTCTCCGCCGGCATGAAGATCGAGATCGAGTGCATCGCCCTCGCCGGCTGATACGATCTGGTACCAGGAGAAAACGATGGCACGCATGATTACGCTCGCCGCCGCGCAAACCGGCCCGGTGCTGAGCGACGACTGGCGCGACGGTGTTGCGGGCGCCTGCAAGATGATCGAACAGGCGGCGCGCAAGAACGCCGACATCGTTTGCTTCCCGGAGCTCTTTCTCACGCCGTTCTTTCCGAACCGACTGACGCACGACTTCGACCGGTACTTCATCGCGCTGCCCGACAAAGGCGCCGCGCCGATTTTTCAGGCGGCCGCCGACCATCGCGTCGCGCTCCTTTTCCCCTACGGTGAGAAGGACGGGCGCCACTACTACAACTCCTGCCTGGTCATCGATAAGAGCGGCAAGCAGCTCGGCGTCTACCGCAAGACGCACATTCCGGCGATCCTGCCGTCCAATCTGCCGGGCGGCACCGGCAGCTACGAAAAGTTCTACTTCTCGCCCGGCAGTGATTTCCCGGTCTTCACCCTCTGCGGCACCAAGATCGGCATCCAGATCTGCTACGACCGCAAGTACCCCGAAGGCTCGCGCCTGCTCGCCCTGAAAGGCGCCGAGATCATCTTCATGCCGATCTGCGCCGCGACCTACGGCGAGACCAAGCTGCGCGGCAACACCTGGGAGCTGCCGTTGCAGGCGCGGGCATACGAGAACGGCGTCTACGTGGTGGCGGTCAACCGCGCCGGCGACGAGAACGGCCGCAAGCACATCGGCAAGAGCATGATCGTCGACCCGATCGGCGCCGACGTCATCGCCCTCGCCTCGAGCGACGGCCCGGATTTACTGGTGGCCACCGTCGAGCTCGACAACGTCGCCAAGGCGCAGACCAGCCTGCCGTGGTGGCGCGACCGCCGGCCGGAGCTGTACGGCGCCCTCGGCGCCGTGCAGGGCTGAAGCGCCCGCACCCAACCATCGCGGTCAAGCAGTTTCGTGGCTGCGCTCGATCTTGCGCTTGATGTGCTCGCCGGCGCTGATCACGGGATAGCGCGGCTTCTCGCCCGCAGCGAGGCAGGTGGGCACGCACTCGATTCTCTGGTCATAGTTCGGATGCACGAACATGCCGATCGAAAGGCGCCGGCTCTGCGCCCTGCCGAGCGGCGGGTTGACCACGCGATGCAGCGTCGATGCCCAGCGGTCGTTCGTCCAGCGCGCCATCATGTCGCCAAGATTGACGACGAACTCGCCCGGCCGCGGTCGCACGCCCGCCCAGCTGCCGTCGGGCATGCGCACCTCGAGCCCGCCCTCCGCATCGGTCGCCGCGAGAATCGTCATCGCGCCGTAATCCGTGTGCGCTCCGGTGCGCAGCTGTCCGGGAAGCGGCGCTTTCTCGAGCACCGGATAGTGATGGCACGACATGATGCTGAAGTGGCGATCGAGCGTACCGTCGAAGTAGCTTTCCGGAAGTCTTAGCGCCGCGCCGAATACGCGCATCATGTCGCGCGCCAGGCGCTCGTACTCCCGGTAGAGCGAGACGAGCGTCGCGGCGAGGCCGGCCGGCTCCTCGGGAATCAGGTTGGGCGCGTAGCTTGTCGCCGCCTCGGGCAGGTTCGCGTAATACGCGCGGTGATCCTCCACCGGCCCGAGGAACACGGTTTCGCGCAGATCCGGCGGCGTCTGCTCGCCAAGCGTATAGGCGAGGCCGCGCGTCGCGAAGCCGTGGTAGCCGCGCTGCTTGGCCGGACCGCTCGGGTGCCAGCGGTTCTTCAGTTCCACCGGCAGATCGAAGAACGCGAAAAGCTCGCGCTGCGCACGCGACAGCAGCTCCGGCGGGAAACCATGGCCCGAGATGATGAGGAAGCCGGTCTGCTCGCACGTGCGCGCGACCTGCTCGCCGATGGCGCGCTTGCCGGCGGCATCGTTCGCGAGGAACGGGCCGATATCGATGGTCGGTACTGCGCTCATGCGCCCACCTGCGAAAGTTCGGCGTCGACCAGGCGCTCATACGGCGGGTCGCGGCGTATCAGGCCGCCCGAGACGAGCGCCGCCTTGAGACGCAAGTAAGGCGCGGCCGGCAGCTGCGGCGTTTTGGCCCACAGGCCGCTCGCGCGATAAGCCGCGACGATGCGCTCGAGAGCGGCGCGCGAAACCTTCGGCAGGAAGCTCGACACCGCCTCGGCCACCGCGGCCGGTGTGGCGGCGAACAGCGCGGCCTGTGCGCGCGCGATGCCGCGCACCAGGCGCCGGCACGCCTCGCGCCGCGCGCGGGTGAAGCGGCGAGGCGCATAGAAGGTCGTGTAGGCGATGTCGCCGCGCTCGGTAAAGCGGTGCCAGACGTGCCCGCGGCCTGCGCTCACCAGGGCATCGGCATAGGGCTCGAACAGTTGCACGACGTCCACCGCGCCGCGCCGATACGCAGCGAGGTTGCGCACCATCGGCCGCACGCGATTGCCGGCGATCGACGCCGGATCGATACCGGCGCGCTGCAGATCGTCCTGGAAGGTCATCCACGGCGTCGGTACGTCGCCCGCCGGCGCGACGCGCAGGCCGACGAGATCGCGCCAGCAGAATGCGGTTTTGCGCGTGCGCCCGACGAGGACAAACGGATCGCGCGCCACGACCTGCGCGAAGCAGACGAGCGGGCAAGCCGCATCGGCGTCGTGATGCATCATGACCCGCATCGGCCCGCCCCACGAGACATCGACGCTGCCGTCGAGGAGCGCGCTCGCCGTGCGCGAAGTGCTGGGCGAGACCACGTGGCGGATATCGAGCCCTTCGCTTTCCCAGTAGCCGCCGGCGAGCGCGAGATAGAACGGCACGTAGGGCACCGCACGCATGTTCTCGCACAGCGTGAGGCGCATGCCTGTCACGTGCTCGGGCGCCATGACGGATTCATGCGGCGGCCTCGTGTGAGAGGCGCTGCCGCAGCACATAGTGCAACAGGCCGCCGTGGCGGAAATAGTCGACCTCTCGCTTGGTGTCCAGGCGCGCAAGCAGGCGCAGGTGCTCGCGCCTGCCGTCGCTGCGGGTGATGTTGCACTCCAGTGGGCTGCGCAACGCGATGGGACGGCCGATGCCGGCAACATCGATCACCTCATCGCCCTTCAAGCCGAGCGTATTACGCGTGACGCCGGCGGGAAATTCGAGCGGCAGCACCCCCATGCCGATCAGGTTCGAGCGGTGGATGCGCTCGAAGCCCTCGGCAATGACGGCGCGCACGCCGAGAAGCCGCGTGCCCTTCGCCGCCCAGTCCCGCGAGGAGCCGGCTCCATATTCCGCGCCGGCAATTACGACGAGCGGCACGCCTTCCTCGCCGTAGCGCGCCGCGGCGGCGTGGATCGGCATGCGCTCCCGGCTCGGATAGTGCACCGTGCAGCTGCCCTCGACGTCCGCCGTCATCTCGTTGCGCGCACGGGTACTCGCGAAGGTGCCGCGGATCATGACGTCGTGGTTGAGCCGCCGCGCCGCGTAATTGACGAAGTCGCGCGGCGCGATGCCGAGCGAGGCGAGATATTGCGCCGCCGGCGTGCCGGCCGCGATCGCGCCGATCGGCGAGATGTGGTCGGTGGTGAACATGTCGCCGTACATGGCGAGCACGCGCGCGCCGCGGATGTCGCCCGGCTCGTCCGGCTCGGCGCGCATGTCGTCGAAGAACGGTGGCCGGCGAATGAACGTGCTTGCCTGGTTCCAGGGAAAGGTCGTGCCGGTGCCCGAGCCGAGCGCGCGCCACTGCGGCGAGCCCTCGCCCAGCTCGGCGTAACGCTCGCGGTAAAGCGCCGGGTTGATCGTTGCCGCGATGACGCGATCGATCTCGGCGCGCTCCGGCCAGACGTCGCGCAAATACACCGCACCGCCCTGCGCATCTTCGCCGAGCGGCTCGGATTCGAGGTCGACGAGCACGCTGCCGGCAAGCGCGTAGGCCACCACGAGCGGCGGCGATGCGAGGAAAGCGGCGCGCACCGCCGGATGCACGCGCCCTTCGAAATTGCGGTTGCCGGAGAGGACCGCCACTGTCGTCAGGCCGCCAGTGCGGATGGCGTCGTCCACTTCCGGCGGCAGCGGCCCGGAATTGCCCATGCAGGTCATGCAGCCGTAACCCGTCGGCTGGAAACCGAGCGCGTCGAGCGACTTCTGCAGGCCGCTCTTATCCAGGTAATCGGCAACCACGCGCGATCCGGGCGAGAGCGAGGTCTTCACCCACGGCCGCGGCTTGAGCCCGCGCGCCACCGCGTTTCGCGCGAGCAGCCCGGCGCCGACCATCACTGCCGGATTGGACGTGTTGGTGCAGCTCGTGACCGCGGCGATGACCACGTCGCCGTCTTTGAGCGTGGCGCTCGCCTTCGGCTTCTCGGCCAATTTGCGGAAAGCCGCCGGCGCCTCGCGCAGCGGCACGCGATCCTGCGGCCGGCTCGGCCCCGCGACGCTCGGCTCGACCGACGAGAGATCCAGCTCCAGCGTCTCGGTGAACTCGGGCGCCGGCGTATTCGCGTCGCGCCAGAGTCCCTGCGCCTTGCAATACGCCTCTACCAGCGCGAGCTGTGCCTCGTCGCGCCCCGTGAGCCGTAGGTAACGCAGCGTCTCCGCATCGACCGGGAAGAAACCCATGGTCGAGCCGTTCTCCGGACTCATGTTGGCGATCGTGGCGCGGTCGGGAAGCGCGAGCTCGGCGACGCCGGCTCCGAAGTACTCGACAAATTTGTCGACCAGCTTGTGCCGGCGCAGGGTCTGGGTAACGGTAAGGACGAGATCGGTCGCCGTTACGCCAGGCTGCAGCTTGCCGACGAGCCGCACGCCGACCACCTCGGGCACGAGCATGGCCACCGATTCGCCAAGCGCGCCGGCGCCGCCCTCGAGCCCGCCGACGCCCCAGCCGAGGATGCCGAGGCTGTTGATCATCGCCGTGTGGCTATCCATGCCGAGCACCGAATCGGGATACGCGAGGCGCCGGCCGTCGCGCTCGACGCTCCACACGACACGCGCGAGGTGCTCGAGATTCACCTGGTGGCAGATGCCGTTGCCGGGCGGCACGATGCGCAGGTTGGCGAACGCCTGCCCGCCCCAGCGCAAGAACGCATAGCGCTCGGCGTTGCGCTTGAGCTCGAGCGCCTGGTTGCGCGCGGCGGCGTCGGGCGTGCCGTAGGCATCGACCATCACCGAGTGATCGACGATGAGATCGACCGGCACCGCGGGATTGAGCCGCTGCGGGTCGCCGCCGAGGCGGATCATCGCGTCGCGCATCGCGGCCAGATCCCCGAGCAGCGGCACGCCGGAGGAATCGGGCATCAGCACGCGCGTGAAGCGGAAGGCGATCTCGCGCTCGGCGCGGCGCGTCGCGAGCCATGCGGCCACCGCGCCGATGTCGCTGCCATCCGAGCGCCCCTCGCCGTGCTGGCGCAGCACGTTTTCCAGCACCACCTTGAGCGAGAACGGCAGGCGCGAAACGCCGTCGAGTCCGAGCTCCTCCGCCGCGGCGATGCTGTAGTAGTCGAAAGCGGCCCCGCCGACGCGCAGCTCGCGCCGCGTGGCGCGCCCGTCTACGGCCTCGCGCACGCGAGGCTCAGCCGACCTTGCGCGCCGCGCCCGCGCTCTTCGCGAGCGGCCGCAGCTTCTCCAGGATCTCGGCGGTCGTGCCGACGTCCGCGTACTTCGCCGCCATGTCGAAAAGATTCACGGCGTGCGACGCATTGCAGCGGTCATACACCGCGTCGTGGGGCACCAGCACGCGGAAGTTATAGGCGAAGCCGTCGACCACGCTGCCGCGCACGCAGCCACTGGTGGTGCAGCCGGTGACCACAAGCGTGTCGGCACCCAGATCGACGAGGTGACTCACGAGCGGCGTGGCGAAGAACGCGCTCGGGTGCTTCTTCGGCAGCAGCACGTCGCCTTCGCGCGGCGCGATCTCCGACGGAAACTCGTAGCCCTTCTGCGGGATGTTCATGATCGCGGGCACCTTCTCCGCGAGCCGGCCGCCGTCGGTCGCCTTGTTTTTCGGCGCGACGTGCGGATAGAGCACCGGCCAGTCGTTGCGGCGGAACTCGGCGAGCAGCACGGCGATGTTGCGCATCGCATTCCAGCCGGCTTCGCCGCACGAAGTCGGATATTCCTTGATCGCTTCCCAGAACGGCTTCGGCGTCGTGCCGATGGTGCGGTACTGGACGTCGATGATCAGCAGCGCCGGCCGCTTGCCGACGCCGCCGGGACGGCCGAAGCCGGCCGCGAATGTCTGCTTCTGGTCTTCCTCGCTGACGATGCCGTCCCAGGGTTTCATGCGGGCTATCCTTCCTCGGTCCAATGTACGCGGTCCTATAATTATCCGCGCGTCGAGAACGATTCGGCGAATCGCTGGCCGCGCGACGCGCTGGTGCAGCTCTTCGGCGAACACAAGCGCCGTACATGACAGCGGAAAAAACTCCGGTCTTCCTCCTCACCGGCTTCTTGGGCAGCGGCAAGACGACGCTGCTCAACAAGGCGCTCAAGGATCCGACGCTCGCCAACACGGCCGTGGTGGTGAACGAGCTCGGCGAGATCGGCCTCGATAACGTGATGATCGCCCAGGCGACCGACAACGTCGTGCTGCTCGACGCCGGGTGCCTGTGCTGCGCCAACACCGGCGCGCTCCACGAGACGCTCGCCGACCTCGACGGGCGGCGCGCGCGCGGAGAGATCCCGCGCTTCGAGCGCGTGATCATCGAGACGAGCGGCGCCGCCGATCCGGCGCCGCTCCTCAACGTGCTCCTCGGCCACCCGCTGGTCACCGCCGCCTATGGTTTCGAGGCCACCGTGTGCACGGTGGACGCACAGCACTTCCTCGCCTCGCGTAGCGAATACCCCGAGCTCGACAAACAGGCCGCGATTGCCGAGCGCCTCTACGTCACGAAGCGCGATCTCGCCGATCCCTCGCCAGTGCTGGCTTTCCTTCGCGAGCACAACCCCGAGGCAGAAGTGCTCGACACACCGGCCGCGCTCTTTTCCACCTGGGCAAAGGAGCGCAAGTACAAGGTGTCGTTGAACACGCGAGGGCGAATCGGCCGGCGCGAGCATTTTTCGGGCATTCGCGCACATGCGTTCCGCCCGCCGCCGCCAATCACGTGGGCCGGCTGGGCGGCGTGGTCGCGCCTCGCGACGGCGGAGTTCGGCGCGAAGCTCATCCGCGTAAAAGGACTGCTGCGCATGGAAGACAGCGGCGAGGTGGCCTTCGTGCAGGGCGTGCAGGGCGTGTTCCATGCGCCGCAGCGCTTCCGAAATTGGGACGAGCTCGGGCCGTCCGCCGATCACTCGAACCGCCTCGTCTGCATCTCGCGCGACGTGCCGGAAGAAGACATCGCCATCACGCTGCCGGCACTCAACACGCCCACCGGCACGCAGGCCCATTACTCAATGCAGGAACTCAGGCAAAGGTACGCACAACGATGAGCGACTTCGTATTGCGCGGCGGCACCTTGGTGTTTCCCGACCGCGAGCCGGAGATGAAGGACGTGCTGGTGAAGAGCGGCAAGATCGAATCGCTGCTCGCGCCGGGCACCGCGGCCCCGGGCGTGCCGGAGGAGTCGGCGAAAGGACTGCACGTCTTCCCGGGCCTCATCGACTGCCACGTGCACTTCGGCATGGGCGAGAAGATCACGGAGTACTCGACCGAGACCGCCAACGCCGCGCAGGGCGGCTTCACCACCGTGCTTGGCTACTTCCTCAACAACGAGGCGTACGGCGAGGTCTTTCGGCGCGAGCTGCAGTACGCGGTCGAGCGCGCGCACGTCGACTTCGGCTTTCACTTCAGCACGGCAAACGAGCTGCACATCAAGGAACTCGGCGACTACGTGAAGGACTACGGCGTCACGTCGTTCAAGTACTTCATGAACTTCAAGGGCGAGGAAGGCCGCTACCTCGGGCTGGATGGCACCGACGACGGCTATTTCTACGATCTCCTCAAGGAATCGGCGCGGGTCGGCCGGCCGCTCATCGTCTGCCACACCGAGAACATCGAGATCGTGAACCGCGAGCGCCGCAAGGTGCAGGCGCGCGGCGGCAACACGCTGAAGGACTGGTCGGCGTCCAAGCCGGCGATCACCGAATCGGAGCCGGCGCTACGCGCCATGTACCTCGCGGAAGAGCTCGGCGCGCGCGTGTACTTCCCGCACATCTCTTCGCGCAAGGCGCTCGACATCATTCGCTTCTGGCGGCGGCGCTTCAAGGACGTGATCGTCGAGACCTGCCCGCACTACCTCACGCACACCGAAGACTCGCAGCTCGGCGGCATGGGCAAGGCGAATCCGCCGTTTCGCACCCAGGACGACCAGGAGGCGATCTGGGAAGCGATCTTCGACGGCACGGTCGACCTCGTCGCGTCCGATCACAACGCGCGCAAGAAGGTGAACAAGGACAAGCCGCTCTGGCTCGCATCGCAGGGCTTCCCCGCGACCGCCAGCATGCTGCCCGTCATGCTTTCGGAGGGCTATCACAAGCGGAAACTTCCGCTGCAGCGCATCTGTCAGCTTCTCGGCTCGGTGCCGGCGAAGGTGTTCGATCTCGCGCCGCTCAAGGGCTCGCTCGCGCCCGGTGCGGATGCGGACTTCACGCTGGTCGACCTCAACAAGGAGCGCGTGCTGCACGCGGCCGACTTCGCCTCCTACGCCGACTACAACCTGCACGAAGGCGGGAACTTCAAGGGCTGGCCGGTGCGCGCGATCTCGCGCGGCGTGACGGTGATGGACGATCACAAGATGGTCGGCAAGGGCGGCCACGGCAAATACCTCTGGCGCCGCATCGGCCAGCCACCGCTCCCCGGCAAGACCCGCTAGTTCGTCGTCCCCGCGAAGGCGGAGCCCAGGTTTTGAAAAAGAGGGTTTCTGGCAAATCGGCTTGCTCTAGGTGCAATCCGCGAGCAACTCAGCACGCGGGCTATGGCCGCAAGCGTCTTTCAGCAAAGGCGAGTTTTCCTTCCCGCGGATCCTTGAAAGCATCCGCTCTGGTGAACGATTCCTTGGCGGCTTCGTACCCTGTGTAATCCATGCTCGCTGTAAAGGCCTGGGCGCGTTCGAACATGCGGATCACCGGGTCCGTCTCGCGGTTCTGGCTGAAGGCCTTCAGGGCGGTGATGTAATCGTCCCGGTACACCGTGGGAATGATGATGCGCGATTCGTGTGCATGGGTTAGCTCGGCGTTCATCATGACGCGAGATAGCCGGCCATTGCCGTCGTTGAAGGGATGGACCTCCGACACGGCGATCTGCATGAAGATGGCCCGTGCCAGCGCATGCGGCAGCGCCTTGTAGATCTCGAACGCCTGGACCAGCGTGCCGGTGACGAGATCCGGCTCGACAAACACGGTATTTCCGGCGCGGTTTCGCACATCCTTCCACACACCGGGGTTCTTGTCCTTGCGGTGTTCCAGGATTGCAAGGTGACGCGCCTTGAGCAGCTCGAGAAACTCTTCAGCCGACTTCGGCAGCCGTGACATCTCGTACGTATCGACGACCAATCGATAGGTATTGAGGATGTCGTGCGTGTCGTTCTGCCGCCGGGGAATGCGCAGGTTTTCGAAGACGACGCGTTTCGCCTCGTCGACTTCGAACTCGGTTCCCTCGATGAAGTTCGAAAAATATGCCTCCATGAAAGCGAAGGTATGCAGCACCTCCACATTTCCCCGCATGTCCGGCACCGGCCGGAAGTCGGGCGTCTGCACCTCGCGAAGATCGAGTGCGAGCCGCTCCAGCAGGCGCACCCGGCTGATATCGAACGGCTTAGCCTGCGCACGCGCAATATTTGCCCGGTCGGAGATGGCCGCATCGGGTCGCGTACCGAGAAGCGCCCCGATGATGGAGTCGAGCTGTGCCGCCTCCTTCTCGAGGCCGAGCTCCGGTGCAATGGCTTTCGCCTCATCGCGCAGCCGATTGAGCTGGCCCTCGCCCCGGCTCACTATGATCTCGGCAAGTCTTCGCTCGAGCTCGGCGCGCGGAAGCGTCTTGCGGCTTTCCTGCGCGCCCCTGGAGGCCGTCAGGTTCTCGAGGAAGTAGCGAGCAGGCCCCGCCAGATGAAGGCTTCTGAAGCGGATATCGCCGCGTACCGGCCCCGTTCCGGGGAGGATGTGCACTGTGAGCCCGGGATACTTGACGCTGCGCTCCTTCGCCACCGGCGCCGTAAGCCAGATGTGGGACTGGACCGCAGCGCCGATCTCGATCGCGCTCCTGTGCGAGACGACGGTCTCCGGATACAGCGCGTCCAGGAGGTCGTGGCGGTGCCGTTGAACAATGATGTCCGGCGCGTCGTCCAGGTTCGGTGTGTAGATGCCCCGTCCGATACGACGCATGCGACCCGCCGCTACCTCGCGCTGATAGCGTTTGCTGGAGCCCGCGTCCGCGAAGACAAGTTCCGGAGCGCGCTCGTGTCCACGAAGCTGGTCTACGGGTCGCCTCATGTCCACAACTGTAGACTAGCTATGGCGTATTGTCCACAACAGTGGAATTATTGTCCGCAAGTCGGGACCAAGCCGTCTAAAGCGGCCACTACGCTAGACCAGGAGTGTCGTCCCCGCGAAGGCGGGGACCCCGTTTAAAAAGCAAACTGGACCCCCGATAAAAGCACTCGGGGGCGACGGCAGAAACGTCAGCGGTCTCCGGAGAAGTCGCTCGCCAGTTTCCGCTGGCCGGCGAAGTTCCGCACGTGCTCGACCATCTCGCGCGACGGCTTGGCATAGAACTGATGCCGGCTGACGCCCATTCCCGTGGTGGCTTTGAGGCGCACCAGGAACGCCGCGTGCTGGAACAGCACCCCGAGGCTGTCCATCACGGGCACGCCGCCACGCGCCGACAGGCGGCGCCGGCGCACGAGGAACTCGTTGAGCACCCCGTCGGCCGGGATGATGATCTCGGCGCCGCGCGCGACCATGGCCGCGCACGCCGCATCGAAGCGCTCCTCGATCGCCCGCGCCGTCTTCTCGTCGGCCTCGAGCGCGAACTCGTCGATCGGCGGGTCGAGCGCGAGCGCGCCGGCGAAGCGGCGCTCGAGTCCATAGGCCACCAGCATGTCGGTGTAGTCGGCCGATTGATCCTCGCAGAGCGTGACCAGGCCGAACTTGCGCCCCAAGGAACAGGCGGTCAGCGCACACGACTCGCCGAGGCTGACGACCGGGATGTCGACCAGCGACCTTGCCGGACGCAAGCCCGGATCGAAGAAGCAGCTGATGGCCATCGCGTCGAAACCCTCGCGCTCCGCCACCATCGCCGCGTCGCAGATCTGGAGATCGTGAACCGCGGCCACGTAGCGGTACTTGATCGCGTCGATCGGCGCGCAGCCCTCGGTGTAGGTGCCGGGCCGCAGGCCATGGACGCTCACCGTGGCATCCTTGCCCATCACGGCGGCTGCATGCTCCGCGATCGTCTTGCGATAGAGCGGCATGACCGTCAGGTCGGTAAAGCTGTGGTGCCAGATGCGCATGAGGTTTCCTTTAGGGGGCGCCGAAAGCTTAGCGCAGCGCCGCATCCACGAAACCGATTACCACGATCCACTCGGTAGATGCACGTTTTCTCGTAGCATCCTTGCCATGACGACCAACGCAAATCCCGCTCGCTCCCAGGCAGCCGCCAACACCCGCAAGCTCATCGAATGGGCCGTCGAGGCGGTCGGGAAACCGCTGCCCGAGCCGGTGCGCCGGCGTGGGGCGATCATCCTCTCCGACGACATCGGCGCGATGGTCGCCGGATCGCTCGAGACGCAGGTCGCGAAGGCGCGCGAAGGATTGCTGCGCACCTCCTCCGGCAAAGTCGAAGCGACCGTGCTCGCCCAAGGCGCACCGCGCGCCGATCGCTATGCCGCCGCGAGCGCCAACGGCATGGCGATAACGTGGTGCGAGCTAGACGAAGGCTTTCGCAATGCTTCCTGCCACGGCGGCGCGTACACGATTCCCGCGCTCCTCGCCGAAGCCGAGGCACAGGGCCGCAGCGTCGAAGAAGTGCTGCGCGCCCTCGCCGTCGCCTATGAAGTCACCACGCGCTTCGCGCTCGCGTTTCCGTTCCCCGTGTTCAACGTGCATCCGCACGCGGCCTTCGCCACCATCGGCGGCGCAGCGGCCGCCTCGCTCGTACGCCGGCAGGACGCGAAGACGATGCTCTCTGCCGTGACCGGCGCCGCGAGCATGTCCTTCGCCGGACCGTTCGACACGGCAGTCGAAGGCGCGCTCATCCGCAACGCATGGACTTCCGCCGGCGCGTGGATCGGCCTGCGCGCCGCCGACTGGGCCGAAGCCGGCATCGGCGGCAACGACGTCACGCCTTACGACGTCTTCGTCGGCGCCTACAAGTGCCGCGCAATGCCCGAAAAGCTGATCGAGGGCCTCGGCGACACATGGTCGGTCACCAACGGCTATCACAAGGTGTTCGCCTGCTGCGGCTACGCGCACTCGGCGATCGAGGCGACGCTCGACATCCTCGGCCGCATGAAAACGAAAAAGGACGACATCGCCGAGATCGTCGTCGAGACCGCGCCCGGCGGCCAGGCGCTGCGCAACGCCGAGCCCGAGACCGTGCTCGCGGCGAAGTTCTCGCTGCCGCACGCCATCGCCGCCACCGTGCAGCTCGGCACCGCGGGGGCGCGCGCCTTTACCGATGACAAGCTGCGCGACGAGCGCATCGCCAAGCTGCGCGAGCGCGTTCGCCTGCAGCCCTACCCCGACCTCAAGCCCGCGCCGAACGACCGGCCGGCGCGCGTGACGATGCGCTTCGGCGACGGCGGCGAGATGAGCGCCCTCGTGGAGAGCGCGCGCGGCGGCTACGACAAGCCCTTCGACGAGCCGACGCTCCTCTCCAAGCTCGCCGAGAACGCCGGCGGCGTGTTCCCCGCCGCGCCCGCCACCCTGGCGAACATCATCCGCGGCGACAAGGCCGTTCTCGCGCAAGGATGGAAGGAAACGCTCGCGTCCATGGTGAAGCCGTGACCCTCGCACGCGAACTGGTGCGCACCGCGCGCGCCACCGCGAAAACGCCGCTGCCGGAAGACGTCGCCACCGCGGCGCGGCTGCACTTCTTGGACGCGATCGGCGTCGGCCTCGCCGCCGCCGGCTCGCCGATCGGCGCCGCCTACCGCGCCTACGCCGCCGAGGTCGCGAAAGGCGGCCCGGCCACCGTGTTCGGCCAATCCACCGGCGCAGCCGCAGCCGACGCCACCATGATCAACGGCGGCCTAATCCATAGCCTCGAGTTCGACGACACGCACACCGGCTCCATCGCGCACGGCAGCGCAGTCCTCGCCGCCGCCGCGCTCGCCGTGGCGGAGGCGCAGAACGCAAGCGGCACCGCGCTCCTCGGCGCCTACGCGCGCGGCTGGGAAGTTCTGATCCGCTTCGGTTTGGCCGCGCCGAACGGCTTCCACGCGAAAGGCTTCATGAGCACGTCCGTCACCGGCACGCTGGTGTCGGCGCTGCTCGCGGCCGAGCTGATGGACCTCGACGAAGACCGAACCGTCGCCGCCATCGGCATCGCCCTCAGCCAAGCCTCCGGCGTCATGGAGTTCCTCACCAACGGCTCATCGGTGAAATCGCTGCATCCCGGCTGGGCCGCGCACGGCGGCGTAGTTGCGGCGACGCTCGCGCGCGCGGGAATGACTGGACCCGAGACGTCGCTCGACGGCAAGCATGGCCTCTTCCGCCAATTCACCGGTGACGAAGCCGCCGCCGGCCGCTTCCGCAGCCTGATCGCCAACCTCGGCCGCGAATGGCACCTGCCGAAGGCCGCGTACAAGTTCTATCCCTGCTGCCACTACCTTCACCCCTTCATCGAAGCCGCCAGCAAACTCGCCGAGCGCGGCGTGCGCGCCGACGACGTCGAGCGCATCCTCTGCCGCGTGCCTCAGGGCGAAGCGCCAGTGATCTGCGAGCCGTGGGAAACCAAGCAATCCCCCGCCAACGGCCACGCCGCGCGCTGGAGCCTGCCGATCACCGTAGCCGCGCAGCTCGTGGAAGGAAAGGTCGATCTCGCGACGTTCGAGGCATCGGCAAGCGCCGACGTTCGCGATTTCGCGAGGCGTGTCGCGTGGGAGCCGCTGGCCGACTCGCGCTTCCCACAACGCTTCGAAGCCGAAATCATCTGCCAAACGAAGCGCGGCACGAGCGAGAGCGTGCGCATCGATGACGTGTTCGGCAACCATACGCGCCCGCCGGGCAGCGACGCCGTATTGGCGAAATTCCGCGCCAACGCGCTGCGATCGCTCAGGGGCGATGCGCTCGGAGCGCTCGAGCGTGCGACACAGGGGCTCGGCGCGGCCAGCGACGTTCAAGCCCTGTCGCGCGCGTTGCGGCAGACTACTTAAGCTAAACGCCCGGCGAAGCGATCGTCGCGCCGGCCGAAAAGTCGTTCACCGTGGCGTTGCGCTTGGCGCGGCCCATGACGAAACCCTCGTAGCCCTTGGCAGCGACGTCATCGCAGATGGCACGGTAGCGAGCCATGCCGCCGGCGTAAGGCATGAACATGCGTGGCTTGCCCGGGATGTTGGCGCCGAGGTACCAGGAATGCGTGGCGAGCGGCAGCAGGGTTGCATGCGCGGCCGCGTTGACGTGCTCGCCCCACTTTTCCGCCGCTTCGGCTGTCGCCTCGCAGGACTGGATGCCGTTGTCGCGCATATGGGCGATGCAGTCGGTAATCCACTCGACGTGCTGCTCGATCGCGACGGGCATGTTGCAGAGTACCGACGGACTGCCGGGACCAGTGACAGTGAAGAGATTTGGAAAGCCGGGAACCTGCAGCCCGAGATAAGTGCGCGGCCCCGCGGCCCAGGTATCGCGCAAGGCCACGCCATCGCGGCCGCGGATGTCCATCCTCAGGAGCGGGCCCGTCATCGCGTCGAAGCCGGTGGCGAAGACAATGACGTCAAGCGCGTATTCGCTCGCGCGCGTCTTGATACCGGCGGGCGTGATGCGCTCGATCGGGTCGGCGCGCAGGTCGACGAGCCGGACATTGTCGCGGTTGAAGGTCTCGAAATAGTTCGTGTCGATCGGCGGGCGTTTCGCGGCGTAGGGATGGTCGATGTCCGCGAGCGCCTCCGCGGTTTTCGGATCCCTGACGATCTCGCGGATCTTGCGCTTGATGAATTCGGCCGCCGTGTCGTTGGCCGTCTTGTCGAGCATCATGTCGTGGAAGCTCGCGCGGAACTGCAGCCCGCCCTTCTCCCACGCCGCCTCGTAGATCGCCTGCCGCTCGGCATCGCTCACGTCGAACGCCTTGCGCCGGGAAATGCGGAACGGATGGCCGTTCGGGGTCGAGCGCACTACTTCGCGGATCTCGTCGTGGTGCTCGCGCACGTATTGCAGGAACTCTTCGGCGAGCGGCGCGTTGCGCGCGGGCACGCTGTATTGGGCGTGCCTCTGGAATACGGTCAGGTGGGCGGCGGTCGCGGCGATGACCGGAGCCGCCTGGATGCCTGTCGACCCGGTGCCGATCTGGCCGACGCGCTTACCGCGGAAGTCGACGCCGTCGGGCGGCCACTGGCCGGTGTGGTACCAACGCCCGGCGAAGCTCTCGAGCCCGGGAATCCGGGGGACGTTGGCGGCGGAGAGGCAGCCTACGGCGGTGATGAGATAGCGCACGCGAAAGCGCTCTCCCGATTCGGTGACCACGTTCCACCGGTTCGCCGCTTCGTCGTAGTGCGCGGCAGTGACGCGGGTGTTGAAGCGGATGTCGCGACGGAGATCGAACTTCTTCGCCACGTGATTCAAATACCGGAGGATCTCGGGCGGCTCGGGATAGCGCTCGGACCACCGCCATTCCTCGAGCAGCTCCCTGGAGAAGAAGTAGCAGTAGGAATGGCTCTCTGAGTCGCAGCGCGCGCCCGGATAGCGGTTCCAGTACCACGTGCCGCCGAGGTCGGGCGCGGCCTCGACGACCTTGACTGAGAGTCCCAGCCGGTCGCGCAGGCAATGGAGCTGGTACAGGCCGGAGAAGCCGGCGCCTATGACCAAGGCGTCGAGATCGGAGTCGCGGGCGCTCACCTACAGAAGCGTACACTCAGCGCATGATTCACGGCGCTCACGTCATCATCTACAGCAAGGATGCCGAGGCTGACCGAGCGTTCCTGCGCGACGTGCTGAAGTACGAATCGGTCGATGCAGGTCACGGCTGGCTGATCTTCGCGCTGCCGCCAGCCGAGGTAGCAGTGCATCCGTCCGAAGAGAACGACGTACACGAGCTCTTCCTAATGTGCGACGACGTCCAGGCGCTCATGGCCGAGATGAAGCAGAAGGAGGTGGAGTGCTCGCCGGTCGACGAGCAGCGCTGGGGATCGATCACCCGGTTGACACTGCCAGGCGGCGGGAAACTCGGCATCTACCAGCCGAAGCACGCTTCGCCCCTGAACACTCTCTAGCCCCACCGTGTCGACTGACGCCCGCCTTGCCTTGGTAACCGGTGCCGGCTCCGGCATCGGGCGTGGCTGCGCGCTGGCGCTCGGCAAGCGCGGCTTCGCGCTCGCCGTGGTCGACCTCGACGAGGGCTCCGCGCGAGAGACGGCATCGCGGATTCCCGGCGCGAAGGCCTACCGGGCCGATGTGAGCATTGCTGCGGACGTCGAGGCGGCGGTGGCCGCGGCGGTCGCTGATCTCGGTCCGCTGGAGGTGCTGGTGAACAATGCCGGCATCCTCGACGGCTACTTCAACGTCGACGAGATGGACACGGTCGTATGGCGCAAGGTGATCGACGTCGACCTCACCAGCGTCTTCCTGATGAGCAAGCGCGCGCTGCGCGAGATGCTGCCGCGTGGGCGCGGACGCATCATCAACATGGCGTCGGTCGCCGGGCTGAACGGCACGGGCGGCGGCGCGGCGTACGTCGCGGCCAAGCACGGCGTCGTCGGCCTCACACGGCAGATGGCGGTCATCTACGGCGCGCGCGGCATCACGGTGAACTGCGTGTGCCCGGGCCCCATCCCGACGGGTCTCAGGCCGCACTCGCAGGCGATCCTCGGCCCCGGCGTGCCCGACATGAGCGGCCGCGGCGTGGCGGTGAACGACGACCAGGTGCGCGCGCTGGTGCCGGCCGGCGTGCGCGGCACGGTTGAAGATATCGCTAACGCGGTGTGCTTCCTCGCGTCGCCCGAAGCCTCCTACATCAACGGCCACAGCCTGGTGGTCGACGGCGGCTGGCGCGCCAAATAGAAAGTAGAAAGGAAGACGGCCGGCTACAAGATCTTGCGCAGCACGTGGCGACGGTTGCGCGTAAAAGGCCGCACTTCTTTGGGCCAGCGCCCGAGCTCCACGGCCTTCGCCCACGCGCTGCTGGTCAGCACCTCGGCGCTTTCCAGCTCGTAATACGCGCTGTAGCGCGGCTCGCCCTCGGCGACGATGGTCTTCTTCTCGCCGCCGATGAACATGGTGAGCGGGACGCTCACGGCACGCCGTATCGAGAGCACGCCCGGCACCTTGAGAAGCTCGGGCACGTGCTCGGTGTCATAGACCTCGTTGAAGAGCGCCTCCTTTTCCGGATCGACGTCCATGCTCGCGATGAAAACGAACTTCGCTTTTCCTGCCATGCCGGCCTCCTCGATTCAGGCGACTTCGATAGCTTCCTGCAGATTGTCCACGGTGACAGGAACGACCCCATAGACGATTTCCGGAGCTGCACCGTACTTGGCCGTCACCATGGCCTTCCATTCTGGCGTGAAGCACGCTTCCGCATGCGCCTTGCTCTGCCAAAGATAGATGCCCTTCACGTCGCCGGCCTCGGTCATGCAATAGTGCTTGCGCACGAGCCCAGGCTTGCCCAGGTACAGCGGCGCCGTGGTCTTGAACATCGCGACTGCCTGCTCGAGCGTCCAGCGGTTCGGCAGCTTATACGTGAGAATCGAGATGATCATTGCGTTCCCCTGTGTATGGAAAACAAGCCGGCCATTAGAAACTCTCGAGCCAGGATCGCTCAAGCGACTTTTTTCGTTTTGTCGCATGCGTTCGGCGAATGCCACACGCGAGATGGCTCACGATCGTTGCGGGTCGATCAGGATCGACAGCGCGACGTAGAACGCCGGGTATATGAGCGACACGCCGACCACCCACCCGGGCACCCGGCGGTAGACGAGCAGCATGCCGAGCAGCAGCGCCAGCCACGCCGCCGCCCCGACGAGCACCGGCAGCTTCCACGGCCGCGGCGTGAGGTTCGGGTAGAGGAATCGCACCGGCGAGACGGTCAGTGCCGCGAGCGCGAGCAGCGCGACGCCGTTCAGCCACTGTGCGGTCTCGCCGAGCCCGTAGAACGCGAGGCCCGCGTAGAACGCGGCGATGTTCCAGTAGCTTGGAAAGCCGCGGAAGTAGCCTGCCGCCTCGTCCTTGCCGGCGATGTGGGCGAAGCCCAGCAGGCTCGCGAGCAGCGCCGGCGCGATCCACAGGACGCCGAGAATGCCAGGGGCGAAGGGCACCCAGCCCATGCGCCATACGAGGAGCAGCGGGACGAACGTGAACGTTAAGTAATCGACGATGTCGTCGATCGTTCGCCCGTTGATCTCCGGGGCGAAACGCTTGACGTCCCACGCTCGCGCGAGCGAACCGTCTACAGCGTCGATCACGACCGCGACCACGAGCCAGGCGAACACCACGCGCTCGTCCGGCGCTGCGGCCAGCAGCTCGGCCACGGCCAGCAGCGCCGCGACGACGCCGCTGGCGGTTAGCAGGTGGACGGCGTAGGCCCGGGCGCGAGGGATGATCAGATTTCCGCCCTCGAGGCCGACGCTGAGCTACTCGATTCTGGATAAATAGGGACAGTCCCTATTTTCGAAAAACAGGGACTGTCCCTATTTCGCGCTCGCGCGGGCGAGTAACGGCACTCGAGCGCCGGACCTATTCGATCCTCGCGCCGGAATCGCGCACGACTTTGCCCCACTTCTCGCGGTCGCTGCGGATCTGCGCCGCCATCTCGCCTGGCGTGCTCGCCCGCAACTCGCCGCCCTGTCGCGCGACGATGTCCTTCACTTCTGCCGATTCGAGTGCTGCGGCGATGTCGGCATTCAGCTTCGCCACGATCGCCGCCGGCGTGCCGGCCGGCGCCATGACGCCGAACCAGTTGTCGGCGGCGAATCCAGTCAAGCCGCCCTCCGACAGCGTCGGCAGCTCCGCCAGCACCGGCGAGCGGCGCGATGAGGCGACCGCGATACCGCGCAGCTTGCCGGCCCGGACCTGCGGCAGCGAAGACGGGATGCTGTCGAAGAGCAAGAGCACGTTGCCGGCGAGCAGGTCGACCATGGCCGGCGCGCTGCCCTTGTAGGGCACGTGGATGGCGCTGAAGCCGCCCATCGCCTTCATCAGCTCGAACTCGAGATGCGAAAGCGTGCCGTTGCCCTGTGAAGCGAAGTTCACCTTGCCGCCCTGCGCCTTGAGGAAGGCGATGACGTCGGCGAGGCTCTTGCCGGGAACGGACGGATGCGCGACAAGAATGTGCGGCACGTTCGCCACGAGGCTCACCGGCACGAGATCTTTTTCCAGGTCGTAGCCGAGCTTGGGGTAAAGGCTCATGCTCACCGCGTGCGTCGTGGCCGCCGCCATGAGCAGCGTGTAACCGTCCGGTGCGCTCTTCGCCACCGCTTCGGCGCCGATGTTTCCGCCGGCGCCCGGCCGGTTATCGGTCACCACCGGCTGGCTCCAGATCTCGGTGAGCTTCTTTCCCATTGCGCGCGTGAGCAGATCCGCCGCGCCCACCGGCGGAAACGGCACCACGATGTGCACGGGCTTGGCGGGATAGGATTGCGCCGCGCCCGGCGCCGCAGTAAAGACGAGGACGGCGGCAAGGACGCTGCGAAACAGCGCGTTCATGTGGCGGCTCTCCGTACGTTGCGGGCGTAGCCCCAATATTGCCAGCACCCGCTGAAGGAGCGAAAAGGTGGATCTCATCATTCGCAACGCCCGCCTCGCCGGCAGCCCGGAAGGCGCGCCGATGGACCTCGGCATCGACGAAGGCCGCCTCGTGGCGATCGAGCGCCGGCTCGCTGCCGACGGCCCGAGCTTTGACGCGCAAGGCCGCCTCGCCTGCCCGGGTCTCATCGAGACGCATATCCACCTCGACAAGTCGCGCATCATCGACCGTTGCACGCCGCAGGATCGCCGCACGCTGAGCCCGGTCCTCGGCGTCGCGCCGCTCAAGAAGAGCATGTCGATCGAAGACGTGCGCACGCGGGCGGCGCGCACGCTCGAGCAATGCATCCTGCACGGCACGACGCGCATGCGCACTCAGGTGGAGGTCGACCCGGGCATCGGCATGCGCGGCTTCGAAGCGGTCGCATCCCTCATCGCCGACTACAAGTGGGCGATCGACGTGCAGATGTGCGTCTTCCCGCAGGAGGGGCTGACGAACTATCCGGGGACCGACGAGCTCCTCGTCGAATCACTGCGCCGTGGCGCGCCGGTCGTCGGCGGCGCGCCGCGCTATGACACGGACGGCACGGCGCAGGTCAGGCGCATCTTCGAGCTCGCGCGCGAGTTCGACGTCGACATCGACATGCACCTCGACGTCGGCCACACGCCCGAGGGCATGTACATCCACCTGGTGCGCGAGCTGACCGAGAAATACAAACGCGGCGGTCGCGTGGTGGTCGGCCACATGGCCAAGCTCTCGCTCCTGCCGCCAAGCGAAGTGGCGAAGATCGCGCGAAGCCTCGCGGATGCCGGCGTCGCCGTGACCGTGCTGCCGGCGACCGACCTATTCCTCATGGGCCGCGACCAAGAGCACAGCGTGCGCCGCGGTGTGGCTGACGCGAACTTCCTCGTCGAACACGGCGTGAATTGCTCGCTCTCGTCCAACAACATTCTGAATCCGGCCACGCCTTACGGCGACTGCTCGCTCATCCGCATGGCGAACCTCTACGCCAATGTGATTCAGCTCGACCGGCCGTCGCAGCTGCGCGAATGCTTCAGCATGCTGACCGATCGCTCGGCGAAGCTGCTCAACATGCGGGATTACGGCTTTGCCCGTGGCCAGCCGGCCGACGTCGTGATCCTCGAGGCCGAATCTCCCGAGCAGGCGATTGCGGAGATTTCGAGGCCGGTCGCGGCGTTCAAGAAAGGGCAGCAGACGGTGCGCTGGCACGCGCCGGAGCTCCTGCGCCCGTGAAGATGGGTCCCCGCCTTCGCGGGGACCCAGCCTTACTCAGGCGGCAGCGTGCGCCCGGTAGTTGCCCGGGAACATGGCGCGCTTTGCTTCCTCGTCCAACTCGGTCTTGAACGCGTGGCGGTCCTTGAGGGCCACCGCCTTCTGGGCGGCCGGACGAGCGCTGATCTCGTCGACAAGGCGCTTGACGTTGGCGAATTTCGCCGCTTGGTCGCCCAGGATATTTGGGACGAGCCGCGCCCAGCCCCAGAGCGCCATGTCGACGATGGTGTAGGTGTCGCCGACCATGTATTTGTTCTTCGCGAGTTGCGCATCGACGATGCCCCAGTGGCGCAGCGCCTCGAACTCGTAGCGGTTGAGGGCGTAGGCGATCTTCTCCGGCGCGTAGTTCTTGAAGTGCACGTACTGGCCGGTGAAGGGCCCGATGCCCGAGGCGACGAACATCAACCAAGACAGCATGGGCCCGCGTTCCTGCGCCTTCTTGGGCAGGAACTTGCCGGTCTTCTCGGCGAGATAGAGCACGATCGCGTTGCTATCGAACATCGTCACTTCGCCATCCACGATCGAGGGCACCTTGGCGTTGGGATTGATCGCCAGGTAGCCGGGCTTGTGTTGCTCGCCCTTGCGCGTGTCCACCGGGATCGGCTCATAGGCGAGGCCCATCTCCTCGAGGCAGAGAGCCACCTTCATCGGGTTCGGTGCAGTGCTGTAGTAGAACTTGATCATCATTGCTCCTTGACGAGTTTTGCTGTGGCGATGCCGGCGAGCCGGCCCATCAGCGTCAGTCGATCTTAACGCCGGTCGCCGTTACGATCTTGGCCCACTTTGCGAGGTCCGCGCGCAGGGTGGTCGCCAGCTCGTCCGGACTGCCACCTACGACATCCGCACCCTGAGCCGCGAAGCGCTCCCGAACATCGGCGCCGGCAAGTGCTCTTGTCAGCGCGCCGTACAGCTTGGTCGAAATTTCCTTGGCCGTCCCGGACGGCGTGAAGAGAGCCACCCAAAAATCGACGTCGTAGCCCTTCACCGTATCACCCACGGGTGGCAGTTCCGGCACGAGCGCGGAGCGCTTGAGGGTGGTAATGGCGAGCGCACGAAGGTTTCCGTCCTTCAGCTGGGAACGCACCGATGGCACGCTCGCGAATACCACTTGGATGCGACCGCCCAGCATGTCCGTCAGGACCGCTGCCACGCCCTTATACGGGACATGGAGTATGTCTACGCCAGACATGGTCTTGAACATCTCGCCCGCCAGGTGATTGGTGCTGCCGTTGCCAGAGGAGCCGTAAGTGATCTTTCCTGGCTGGGCCTTGGCGAGGGCGATCAGTTCCTTGACCGAAGAAGCCGGTACGGACGAGTGCACGACCAGGAGGAAAGGAACCCTCGCGACGAGGATGACTGGATCGAAATCCTTGACCGGATCGAAACCGGGTTGGGCATACAACAGCGGACTTACGGCGTGCGAAGAGCTGATGGTGAAGAGCAGCGTGTATCCGTCCCGCGGCGCCTTGGCGACCGCAGCCGTCCCGATATTGCCGCCAGCGCCAACGCGATTTTCGACGACGAACTGTTTGCCAAACTGCTGCGACAGCTGCTGTGCAACGAGACGCCCGAGGATGTCGGTGGCGCCGCCCGCTGCAGCAGGCAGGACGATCGTCACTGGCCGCACGGGGTAATCCTGCGCACTGGCGACGCCGATGCTGCTCAGGACGATGAGTGCGATTGAAGGAAGTATTCGCATGGCCCCTCCGCAGTGTGCTTGGCCAAATCACGTCAGGAACGCCTTTGGCGTTGTGACCGGAGGTATATCCGGTTTGGCGACGCGGAAGGAAATGCTGCCGAACAGGTTGCGCTCGAACCGCCTGGCCGTCAACGGACGCAGGCGGAGATTTTTCAGGAAGTTGGTTCCCGCCTTCGCGGGGACGACAGCCTTACTTGCCGACGAGCTTCGCCGCCGCGATGCCGGCGAGCCGGCCCATGCTGGTCGCGGTCATGAGGCCGGAGCCGGAAAGATAGCCCCAGTCGGACGGCCCCGAAAGCCCGCGCGCGGCGCCGCCGCCGGCAAAAAGGTTTGGAAACGGTTTCCCGTCTTTGCGGAGGACCCGCATTTCGGTGTTCACCTCGAGTCCGCCCTGCGTATGCGTCAGCGCACCCGCGATCTTGCAAACACAGTACGGCGGCTTGAGCATCGGCTTGCCCGTGAAGTCGCGGCGGAACTCGTCGCGCTTTTCGCCGCGCACGGCGGCGGCGACGTCGGCGAAGGTCTGCGCAAGCGCCTTGGCATCGCAGCCGACGATGCGCGCGATCTCCTCGACGGAACTGCAGCGCTTGACGGCGCCGGCCTCCTTGGCCTCGACGTGGCTCGCCTGCTGCATGGCAATGGCGTCGCAGCGCTCGTCCCAGATCGCCCAGGCGACGGCGCCGGGCTGGTGCTGGACCTTGAGCGCCTGCTCCGAGTAGCCCGCATTCTCGTTGGAGAAGCGCTTGCCGTGCGCGTTCACATGGAAGCCGCCTTCGGTGACGGTGGCCCAGTTGAGATGCACGCCGTGCGGCGTCGCCATCGCGCCGTGGCCCTGGAAGGAGCCCATGTCCTTCAGCGACGCACCGAGCTCCTCGCCCCAGCGCACCGCGTCGCCCTGGTTGCCGACGTGTCCTTCATAGAAAAGATCGACCGCAGCCGGGATGAAGCGCTTGAGCATTTCCTTGCTGCCGCCGTAGCCGTTGCAGGCGAGGATCAGCGCATCGCAGCCGATGTCCTCGGTCTTGCCGTCGGGACGCGTGACGCGCACGCCGCGGATGCGGCCATCGGCGTCGGCGTAAAGATCGGTCGCACGCGCCGACGTGGCGAGCGGGATCTCCTCGCGCTCGATCGCCGCGAGCAGCGCTGCATGCAGCTCCGCCCCGTCGAGCGACTTCGCCGCGTGCATGTGCGGGCGGCTGTGGCCGGGATACTGGAAGTTGAGGATGCAGGTGAGCGGCACCTTCTGCTTCTCCACCAGCCACTCGACCGTGTTCTTCGATTCCTCGGCGATGACGCGGGCAATGGCGTGGTCGCATTCGCCGTGCGATTTGGCGAGGATGTCGCGATAGAGGAGCTCGGGCGTGTCGTCGACGAGCCCCGCCGCGCGCTGCAGCTTGGTGCCGGCGGCCGGGATCTGCCCGCTCGAGAGCGACGTGCTGCCGGAAGGCTTGGCGTCGCGCTCGACGATGAACGCCTCCGCGCCGTGCTCCTTCGCCGCGAGCGCCGCGATGGTGCCGCAGGCGCCCGCGCCGATAACGAGCACCTGCGTGTGCGTCGGGAACTTCCCGCCGTCGGCCTGCAGGATCGACATTTCTACTTCGCCATCAGGTTAGGCAGCCACGTGATCATCCCGGGGAAGAACACGTAGAGCACGAGCGAGAGGAAATCCATCGCAATGAACGGCATCACGCCGGTGAACACCTGGCCGAGCGTGACCGGCACCGGCGAGGAGCTCTTCACCACGAAGACGTTCAGGCCCACTGGCGGCGTCAGCACGCCGATCTCGGCGAGCTTCACCGACACCACGCCGAGCCAGATCGGGTCGAAGCCCTGCGCCACCATCACCGGGTACATGATCGGCAGGGTCATCACCATGATGGCGATCGGCTCGATGAAGCAGCCGAGGATCGTGAAGAGTACGACGTAGCCGATGAGGTAGGTGTACTTGCCGGTGCCGAGCGAGAGCAGCCCGGTGGAGATGATGTCGACCAGCCCGGAATAGGTGAGGAAGCGCGCGAACAGCATGCCGCCGACGACGATGATGAAGATCACCGAGGTGGTGACCGCCGCCTCCTTCAGCACCTCGGTGAGCGTGCCGAGACCGAGCTTCCTCTTGACCAGGGCGATGACGAACGCGCCGAAGGCGCCGATCGCGCCGGCGTAGGTGGCCGGAAAGTAGCCGCCATAGATGCCGCCCACCACGAGGAAGAAGAGAACCGCGATGCCGGACACGCCGTAAAGCGAGCGCAAGCGCGCGGACCAGTCGACCTTGATGTCGGCGCGCGGCGCGAGATCAGGCCGCACGCGCGCCAGCACGTAGATGCCGCCGCAATAGATGAGCGCCGTGACGATGCCCGGGATGATGCCGGCGATGAGGAGCTTGCCGATCGACTGCTCGGTGATCACGCCGTAGATCACCATCAGGATGCTGGGCGGGATGAGCGCCGCGAGCGTTCCCGCGGCGGCGATGCAGCCCGAGCTCAGGCGCACGTCGTAGCCGAAGCGTGTCATCTCCGGCATCGCCATCTTGGTGAACACCGCCGCATTCACGATCGTGGAGCCCGACGCCGCGCCGAACGCGGCAGAGGACATGACGGTCGCCATCGCGAGGCCGCCGCGCAGCTTGCCGAGCCAGAGGTACGCGGTGTGGAAGCATTCGGTGACGATGCCCGCCGCGGTGGCAAACGAGCCCATCAGGATGAAAAGCGGAATCACCGCGAGGTTGAAATTGTTGGTGGTGCTGAACGGAATCGCGGCGAACTGCGCCCCGGCGGCGTCGGGCCCGACGGTGAGGAGGATGCCGATGAATCCGGCAAGACCGAGCGCCACGCCGATGTGCACGCCGAACGCGAGGCACACGATGAGGAACGGAATGACGATCCAGCCGGCCGCCTGGGCGGAGAGCAGCTCCATGGCTCTGCTCAGCTCACCTTGGCCGAGTCTTGCGGCGCGGGGCCGTGCTGCGGCGGCGGCTCGCCGCGCCAGGCCCGGCCGAAGTCCCCGATCACGTCGAGCACGAGCTGCAGCACGAGCAGCACCGCGCCGGCGGTAAGCAGCGTCCGCGCAGGATAGAGCGGGAAGCGGATCGTGCCCATCGTCGCCTCCTGGATCTCCCAGCTATAGGCGAGCTCGCTAAAGCTGTACCAGGCCAGTAGCACGAAGAACACGAGCGCGAGCAAATGGGTGAAGAGGTCGGCCAGCGACTTGCCGCGCGCGCTCATGTAGCCGTGCAGGAGCTCGACGCGGATGTGGCCACGCTTTTCCTGCGTGAACGCGAGCGCGCCAAAGACGATCAGCACCATAGTGCTCTCCGTGATCTCGAGCGTTCCGGGCACCGGCCAGTCGAAGAAATTGGTGCCGACCACGTCGGCGGCGCAGATCAGCATGGAGAGCATCATGCCGAGCGAGCCGAGCAGCACCAGGCCAATGGCCAGGCGCCGCAAGATCTCCGCCGACCACCTCATTTGGCGAGCAGCTGCCTCCAGCGCGCCGCCACCTTCTTCGGCGTCTCGGCATCCTTGGTCGCCGCCGCGGTGTCCTTCTCCCACTGCGCGAGGAAGTCGGGCGACTCCGACTTCCATTTCTTCAGCTCGTCGGCCGGGAAAGGCTTGAACGTGCCGCCCTTCTCCTTGATGTTGGCGACCGCTTTGGACTCGAAGTCGCCGACCCAGGCGAGATAGTCGTCCATCGTTTTCGCCGACTGGTCGCGGAACACTTGCTGGATCTCTTTCGGCAACCGCCCCCATGTGCGCTTGCTGATCGTGACGTTGTGGCCGGTGATCGCCATCACCGGTCCGCAGTGGTGCTTGCCGACCTCCACCAGCCTGAACGACTGGATGTTGCCCGGGTTGATGAATGAATAGTCGAGCGTGCCGTGCTGTAGCGCCTCGTAGATGTCGGTGGGCGCGACTGTGACCGGTACCGCGCCGATGGCGGTGAATGCCTTCGGAATGTCGGCGCCGAAGCTGCGAATCTTCTTGCCCTTGAGCTTGGCGACGCTGTCGCACTCCGGATTCGGGCCGCTCAGGTAGTACTCGCCGAGGGGCTGCTGGAAGAGCCACACCACGCCCGCGCGGTCCATCTCCTGGTTGTAGACCGGGAATTCCTTCACCACCGTGCGCAGGACGCTCATGGCCTGTTTGCTCGTGGCGAAGGTGAGCGGCAGCTGGAATGCGCGCCAGTAATGCAGCTGGTCCGGGTTGTAGCCCGGCGCTGTCGCCGTCATGTCGATCGCGCCCTTGGCGGTCAGCATGAGGAGCTCGGTCGTCTTGCCGAGGCCCTGGGCAAAGGTGATGGTGATCTTGACTTGCCCGTTGGTGCGCTTCTCGATCGCGGCGGCAAAGTCCTTCTCCAGCTGCACGAACGGGCTGTCGGCGAGGTAGTGTCCCCAGCGCAGGTTGTACTTCGCCTGAGCGGCGACGTCGCCGGCCGCGAGGCCGAAGGCGCCCAACACGGAAAGCAGCATCGGAAGCTTGCGTTTCATAGGTGCTTCTTCCTCCTCTCGATCTTCACAAGCGCCGGCGCCGCCATCGACGTCAGCGATATCGGGCATGACTGAAGCAAAACTGAATGCAGCGTCTACCTTGCGCTGTCATGGTTTCGCCGCTCCTACCAATTGTCAAGCCATAGAATCGATCCGATGCTCCAAGACACGGCATGGCGCACTCGCACAGCGAGCGTCCTTTCGGGTGCGTTGCGCCTCTGGGATGTCGCCGCCACGGTGCAGTGCGACGACGACGGATTCATCGTAGCGACCGGCGGAGCAACGCTTCGCATTGTGCCCCGCGCGCCGCACGGCTGGATGATCGTGCGCGGCGCCGAGACGCTCGGCGTGCTTGCGGGCATGCCCGGACTTCTGCGCCAGCTGCGCGAGGAGCTCGCGCCGCAAGCCAAGCGCGGGCGATTGATCATCGGCGCGCAATCGCTGCTATGAATGCGCTGCCCTTCTCCGTGATCACCGGCTTCCTCGGCAGCGGGAAGACCACACTCCTTTCGCGTCTGCTGCGCCATCCCGCGTTCGAGCGCACCGCGGTGATCATCAACGAGTTCGGCGCCGTGGGGCTCGACCACCTGCTCGTCGAGTCGAGCGACGAGCAAATCCTGCTGCTGGAGGGCGGCTGCGTCTGTTGCACCGTGCGCGGCGATCTCGTGCGCACCGCGGGCGATCTGCTCGCGCGCCGCGCCGCCGGCGCGGTCACCGCGTTCGAGCGCATCGTCATCGAGACCACCGGCCTCGCCGACCCGGCGCCGATCGTGCATGCGCTGATGACCGACCGCAACATCGCCGATGCGCTGCGCCTCGAATCGGTGATCACCACTGTCGATGCGGCCGCCGGCGCGGCGACGCTCGACGCCCATCCGGAATCGGTCAAGCAGGCGGCGCTCGCCGACTGCATCGTCGTCACCAAGAGCGACCTCGCCGACCCGGCAGCCACCGGCCTCGCCGCGCGGCTGCAGGCGCTCAATCCGACGGCGCCTAAGCTCGCGGCCATGCACGGCGCGGTGGACGCGGCGCAGCTCTTCGACGGCCGTGCGTACGATCCCGCGCGCTACGATCCGGCGTTGTTTAAGACCGCCGCACACCGCCACGGCGGTATCAACACCTTCTGCCTGCGCCGCGAGAAGCCGCTGCACGCGGCGACGCTCAGCCTGTTTCTGCAGCTCGTGGCCGAACATTGCGGTGCGAAGCTCCTGCGGCTGAAGGGACTGATCGACGTGGTGGAGAGCCCGGGCCGCCCGGCCGTCATCCACGGCGTACAGCACGTGTTCCATCCGCCAGCGTGGCTCGACCAGTGGCCCGACGAAGATCACAGCACGCGCATCGTCGTCATCTCGCAAGGGCTGGAGGCGCAATGGCTGCAAGACGTACTGGAAATCCTCGAAAAAGAGGTGAACGCATGTTCGATCTCCTGATCCGCGGCGAGCGCGTGGTCACGCCGCATGGCGTCGGCGCGTGGGAAATCGGCGTCCGCGGCGGCGTCATTGCCGCGCTCGGCACACCCGGCACGCTGCCTTCGCAGGCCGCGCGCGTCATCGATGCGGGCCCGGGCATTGTCATGCCCGGTGGCATCGACCCGCACGTGCATTGCGCCTGGTACATCCCGCCGCAGCGTCCCGGCGATCCGCCCGGGTCCAGCGGACCGCCCGAACAAGTGAGCCGCGCGGCGCTGTGGGGCGGCACCACGACGCTCATCGACTTCGCGGCGTGCAAGCCCGATCGGGCGGGCGACGAATCGTCGAGCCAGAGCATCCGCGATGCGATCGAGGCGCGCGACAAGGACTGGGCTGGCAAGTGCTATTGCGACTACGCGTACCACGTGATGCTGCGCGGCAAGGTGCCGCCCGCGACCATCGCCGAGGTCAAGGAGGCGGTGCAGGCGGGATACGCGACGGTGAAGATCTTCACCACCGACATCACGCCGAGCCGCGCCGGCCGCATGGTGCGCTTCGGCGAGATCTGGGAGATCTTCAAGATCCTCGCGCGTGACGGCGGGCTTGCCGTGATCCACTCGGAGGACGACGACATCGTGCGCTACATGTACGAGAAGCTCTTCCGCGAGAACCGCACGGGCTTCGAGCACCTCGCCGAGGTGCACAACGCGCTCTCGGAGGATCTTTCGTTCCGGCGCATCATCCGCCTCGCCGAGAACATCGACGGCATGGCGCTCTACATGATGCACGTCAGCGCCGCCGCCGGCGTGGAGGCGATCGCCGAGAGCCGCGCGCGCGGCTATCCGATCTACGGCGAGACGCTGCATCAATACCTGCTCTATACCGCCGAGGACTACAAGAAGCCGAACGGGCAGATCTACCACACGTATCCGTCGCTGAAATCGAAGCGCGACCAGCAGGGCCTGTGGGACGGCTTGCAGCACGGCCATCTGCACTGCGTCGGCACGGACGAGGTGTGCTGCAACCTCTCGGTCAAGGTGCGCGGCAACCGCATCGACGACACCACCGGCGGCAACTCCGGCGTCGAGCCGCGCGTCGCGGTGATCTACACCGAGACGGTCGAGAAGCGCGGCTATTCGCTCGAAAAGTTCGTCGACATCGTCTCCACCAACGCGGCGCGCATCCTCGGCCTCTATCCGCGCAAGGGCACGATCGCGGTCGGCAGCGACGCCGACATCGTCATCCTGGACACGAGCCGCCGCCGTACCGTGCGCGCAGAAGAGCTCCACGAAACGGACTACACACCCTGGGAAGGCAAGGAAGTCGGCGCCTGGCCCTCCGTCAGCGTGCTGCGCGGCAAGGTGATGGTGGCGGACGGCAAGTTCTACGGCGACCTGAAGGACGGCCAGTACCTGAAGCGCAAGATCCCGGACGCGATCCGCGCACGGCACCACAAGGAAAGCTGATGAAGGTCGCCTGGTTCCACCAGTTCGGCGCTCCCGAGGTCCTGGTGTATGAAGACGCGCCAAGGCCGGTGCCAAAACCCGGCGAAGCGCTGGTGCGGGTGCGCGCGGTCGGCATCAACCACGTCGACCTCGACCACCGCGCCGGCACCTCGCGCATCCCGGTCAAGTTCCCGCACATCCTCGGCCGCGAGTTCGCCGGCGAAATCGCGGCGCTGAACGGCGAGGCGCCGGGATTCAAGGAAGGCGAGCGCGTCTGGATCACGTGCCGCATCCCGTGCCGCAAGTGCGAGTTCTGCCTCGCCGGCCGCGACAACCTTTGCCTGCAGGAAGGCTACTTCGGCCTCGACATTCCGGGCGGCTATGCCGAGTACGTCGCCGTGCCGATCGCCAATCTCAACGCCCTGCCCTCGCACGTGAGCTACGAGGACGCGGCGGCCGCGCAGATCGCGTTCGGTACGGCATGGCATGTGCTCATCACGCGCGGCGGCCTGCAGGCGGGGCAGACGGTGCTCATCCAGGCCGCGGGGTCGGGCATCGGCAGCGCCGCCGTGCAGGTGGCGAAGCTGGCCGGCGCCGCCGCGATCATTACAACTGCGAGCAGTGAGAAGAAGCTCGAGCACGCCAAGGCCCTCGGCGCCACGCACCTCATCAACTACAGCCGGGAAAACTTCGCCGAACGGGTCATGGAAATCACCGGCGGCCGCGGCGTCGACATCGTCATGGAGCACATCGGCGGCGAGGTGTTCACCAGGAGCCTGCAGTGCCTCGCGCGCGGCGGCATCATCGTCACAGTCGGCGCGCACGCCGGCGAAGTGGTGCAGTTCGACATCATCCCGTTCTTCCGCAAGGAGCTGCGCCTCGCCGGCTCGAAAAACGCCCCGGTGCTCGAGCTGCGCAAGGTGATGGGCCTCGTCGCCAACGGCAAACTGAAGCCGATCATCCACAAGGCCTTCCCGCTCGCGCAGGCGGCGGAGGCGCACCGCGTGGTCGACTCGCGCGATTTCTTCGGCAAGGTGGTCCTCGTTCCCTGATGCGGCCGCGCGTCCATATTCTCGGCACCGGCGGCAGCATCTCGGGCATCGGCCCGCATCGCCTGGACTACACGCTCTATCCCGAGGTCGGCAAGAAGCTGACGGTGGCAGCGCTGCTCGAGCGCATTCCCGAGGCTCGCGAGCTCGCCGAGCTGACCGGCGAAGACGTCCTGCAGGTCGGCAGTCCCTCGATCGGCCCCGGGGAATGGCTGCAGCTCACCGATCGCATTCACGCCCTATTTCGAACGAACGCCGTGAACGGCATCGTCATCACCCACGGCACCGCCACGCTGGAGGAGACCGCGTACTTTCTGCATCTCGCCGTGAAGTCCGACCGGCCCGTCGTGCTGACCGGCGCCATGCGCCCGCCGAGCGCCGTGGGCAGCGATGCCGATCTCAACCTCCTGGATGCGATCCGGCTCGCCGCCACGCCGGAAGCGGCGGGCCGTGGTGTGCTCACGATTCTCAACAACGAGATCCAGAGCGCCCGCGACGTGACGAAATCGAACGCCTTCCGCGTCGACACGTTCGAGAGCCGCGACCTCGGCGTGCTCGGCTACGTCGACTCGGATGCGCGCGTCCTCTTCTACCGCAGCGTCACGCGGCCGCACACTATGGCGACGCCGTTCGACCTGCGCGGAAGGAAGGAGCTGCCGCGCGTCGACATCGTTTATTCGTACGCCGGCGCCGACGGCGTGCTGGTGGACGCGCTCACCGCGCACCGGCCCGATGGCATGGTGCTTGTCGGCTTCGGCGGCGGCTCTTATCCCGCCGCGTTCCTCGACGCCGGCAAGCGCGCCGTGCAGGCCGGCATCCCGGTCGTGCTCGCCACGCGCTCCTGGAACGGCCGCGTGGTCATCACGCCGAAGAAAGAGGCGGAGGGCTTCATCGTCTGCGACGACCTGATGCCGCAAAAAGCGCGCATTCTTCTCATGCTCGCGCTCACGATCACTCGCGAGCGCCGGGCGATTCAGGAGATGTTCTACACGTATTAGGGAAACCACGCGTCGTTCCCGCGAAAGCGGGAACCCAGTTTTCTAAAACATGGACCCCCGCCTTCGCGGGGGCGACGGCCCGAACCTCCAGAGGGAGAAGCGGTTATGACAAAAGTAAAGAAGGAGGTCATCGACGTCCCGGGCGTGAGCTGGCATCTGAAGAAGGAAGGCATTCCGCTCAACCCGGTGATCCGGGCCGGCAACTTCGTCTTCGTCTCGGGCCTCACGCCGACGGACCGGCGCACCGGCAGGATCCCGCTCGTCACGGTCGAGAAACAGACGAAGATGGTGCTCGAGAACATGAAGGTCTGCCTGAAGGCCGCCGGCTCTTCGCTCGAGAGCGTGGTGAAGTGCACCGTCTACATCACGAACAGCGCCTACTTCGAAGAGGTGAACCGCGTCTACCGCCGGTACTTCACGAAAGACCAGCCGGCGCGCGTGTTCTGCGTCGTCGGCTCGTGGCCGAAGAAGTTCGACGTCGAGATCGACGCCATCGCCATCGTCGACGAATGAAGAAGACCACCGCGCTGCGCCGGCTGCTGAAGAAGAAGGACTTCGTTTATATGCCGGTCGCGTACGATGCGCTCGGCGGACGCCTGCTGCAGAGCCTGGGCTTCGAGTGCGTCTACACCGGCGGCTTCGTTACCGGCGCGTCGCGCTGCACCTCCGAGCCGCTTCTGACGATGGACGAGCAGCTGGGCGTCGCGGGCGACGTGGCGGCGGCAATTGAAATCCCGCTGGTGGTCGACGGCGGCGCCGGCTTCGGCGAGCCGCTGCACACCATGCGCACGGTGCGCGAATGCATCCGTGCCGGCATTGCGGGCGCGCACATCGAGGATCAGCTCTATCCGAAGCGAGCCCACTATCACAAGTACGTCGCGCATGCCGTGCCGCGCAAGGAGTTCGCCGCGAAGATCGCCTACGCCTGCCGGCAGCGCGAGCGCTCGGACGCCGACTTCGTGGTCATCGCTCGCACCGATACCTGCCGTTCGGAGGGACTGAAGGAGGCGATGACACGCATCAATATGGCGGCCGATGCGGGCGCCGACCTCGGCCTGCTCTTCCCGCGCAATGCCGAGGAGATGAAGAAGGCGCCGAAGCAGGCCCGCATCCCGCTCGTCTACGTCATCAGCCGCGGCAATCGCGATGGGCGGCCTTTACCGACCGCGGGCGAGCTCGCCGACATGGGCTACAAGGCGGCGATCGACGCGCTCACCTACCTGCTCGCGAGCTTTCACTTCGCCAAGCTCGCCTACGGCGAGATCAAGCGCACCGGCAGCTACACCGGGCTCAGCAACGCAGAGTGCGTGGCGGCGCGCCAGGAGATCGAGACCCTCGTCGGACTGGACGAGTTCTACGAGATCGAAGAGCAGACCGTCGAGAAGAAGTAACGGCCGATTCAATCCGGCGGCGGCTTGCCGTCGGAGGGCCCTTTCAGCTCGACCGTATTGCCCTCGGGGTCGGTGAGGTAGATGGAGACGCCGTTGCCCTCGGCGCCGTAGCGCTCGCGGATCGGGCCGAGCGCAACGTTGTGGCGCTTCAGATGCGCGACGATCGCTTGCTGGTCGAACGGCTCGACGCGGAAGCAGAAATGGTCGAGATTGAGACCGCCTGCGCCCGGCGCAGGGGCACCGCGTTTGTCGGCTTCTACGAGGTCGAGCATGCACTCGCCGACGCGAAGATGCGACATCGCGAACTTCGGTCTGTAGCCGATGTGTTCCGCACCCAGCACGTCGCAGTAGAACTTGCGCATGGCATCGATGTCGCGCACTCGCAGAACGAGGTGGTCGATTTTGCGAATCTGAATCTTTGCCATTTCGCAGCTTCCCGGATCGGCAAATGTGAAGCCTATATCATCGCATTGTCCCCCGAGGGAAGAGCGCGATGAAGATCTGGTACCAGAGCCTGTTCGACGCCGGCCGCATCCCCGCGTACTTCGATGGCGTGCGCAAAAGGGTCGCCGCGGTCGCGCGCCCGGGCACGGAGGTACACCTGCACGCGATGTCGCAGGGCGTCTATGGCACGCATACGCCAGCCGAGGCCGTGATCTATCCCTACACCGCCTCGCTCTACGCGCAGGACATCCTCGAGAACGCATTACGCGCCCAAGCGCAAGGCTACGATGTGTTCGCGCTGAGCTCGGTGCAGGATCCGGCGCTTCTCGAAGCGCGCTCGCTGCTCGACATCCCGGTGGTCGGCTACGGCGAGTCGGCGATGCATTTCGCCTGCCTCCTCGGCAGCCGCTTCGTGATCATCGCCTTCGGCGAGCGCTTCGATCAGATGCTCGATCTGCATGTGAAGCGGCTCGGCCTCGCCGAGCGCGCACTGCCGACGATGCTCCTCGAGGGCACGAGCTTTGCCGACGTCGGCCAGGCGCTCGACGATGCCAGCGCGCTGCTCGAACGCTTCTCCAGCACCGCGCGCAAAGCCATCGCGCTGGGCGCCGAGGCGATCATCCCGGGCCAGCTGTATCTCAGCGAGGCGATCGCACGCGCCGGCATGACGCGCATCGATGAGGTGCCGATCGTCGACGGCCTCGCCGCCTTGGTGAAAATGGCCGAGGCCATGGCGGATCTCAAGAGGCTCGGCATTTCGGTCACCCGCCGCGGCTACACCCATGCGCGGCCGCCGCAGGACATCCTCGAGCATGCCCGCCAGTTCCACAAAAGAACGTAGGAGGTTTGCGCAGTGCTGAAGCAATGTCTTTTCGCCGCCGCGCTGGTCCTCGCCAACGGCGCGCTGGCACAGAGCTTTCCATCGAAGCCGATCCGCGTCGTGGTGCCGTTCCCGCCGGGCGGCGGCACGGACATCGTCGCGCGCACCGTGACGCCGAAAATGGCCGAGATCCTCGGCCAGCCGTTCATCATCGAGAACCGCGCCGGCGCCGGCGGCAACATCGGCACCGAGGTGGTGGCGAAGTCGCCGGCGGACGGCTACACACTGCTCGTGGCGAGCGCCTCGACCGCGATCAACACCACGCTATTCAAGAATCTGTCCTGGGATCTGTCGCGCGACTTCACACCCGTGGTGTTGATGGTCGTGAACAACCATCTGCTCGCCGCGCATCCGTCGCTGCCGGCCAACAACGTGCAGGAGCTGCTCGCGCTCGCAAGAGCAAGGCCCGGCGCCATCACCTATGCGTCCTATGGGCCGGGCAGCTCGGCGCACCTCACCGCAGAGCTCTTCAAGCTCATGGCGCACGTCGACCTGCTGCATGTGCCGTACAAGGGCGCGGCGCCCGCGGTAAACGATCTGCTCGGCGGGCAGGTGAACGTCATGTTCGCCGACGTCGCCGCGCTCTTGCCGCACATCAAGTCCGGCAAGCTGAAAGCGCTCGGCATCGCGTCGGCGAAGCGCTTCGAAGGTCTGCCCGAGGTGCCGACCATCGCGGAGTCCGGCGTGCCGGGATTTGAGGCGGGCGGCTTCCTCGGCCTGGTGGCGCCCGCCGGCACGCCGCCGGCGCTCATCAACGCGCTGAACGCCGCCGGGCAGAAGAGCCTGGCGATGCCGGAGGTGCGCGAGCGGCTGCTCGCGCTTGCGAGCCCGCCGGTCGGCGGCCCGCCCGAGCAGTTCGGCCAGTACCTCGAGCGCGAGGTCGACAAGTGGGCGCGCGTGATTCGCGCGGCCAACATCAAGCCGGAATAGCGGCTGCGCGTGAAGAGAGCAAAGCAAGGCGCCCTCGCCCGGGCCATGCGCACATTTGGCGTGCGCGTCTGGCGTCCCGGCCAGCACCAGGTCATCGAGAATGTCCTCGCCGGACGCGACACGCTCGCCATCATGCCGAGCGGCGCCGGCAAATCGCTCTGCTATCAGGTGCCGGCGCTCTGCCTGCGCGGCGCCACGCTCATCATCTCGCCGCTGATCTCGCTCATGAAGGATCAGGCCGATAAGGCGCGCGAGCGCGGCGTGCGCGCCGCGGCGCTGAATAGCAGCCTGTCGGCCCGCGAGGAGGCGCGGCTCATCGCCGAGATCAAGGCGCAGAAGGCGCAGCTTATCTACACCACGCCCGAGCGGCTTTCCAACAACCACTTCGTCGAGCTCCTGCGGGGTCAGAAGATCGCGCTCGCCGTGGTCGACGAGGCGCATTGCATTTCCCATTGGGGTCCGGACTTTCGCCCCGCGTATCTCGAGATCGCCGCCTCCCTCGGCCGGCTCGGCAAGCCGACGCTTCTCGCGCTCACCGCAACGGCGACCGCGGACGTGGTCGAGGACATCCGCCGACACCTCGAGCGCCCGAAGATGCGGCTCGTGAACACCGGCATGTACCGCCCCAATTTGCGCTACGCGGTGCAGCAGGTGACGAACGACAAAGAGCATCGCGCGGCGCTTCTCGCCTGCCTGCGCCGCGCGCGCGGCTCGGCGATCGTCTATTGCGCCACCGTCAAGGCAGCGAAGGAGGCACACGCCTTCCTGCTCGCCTCCCGCAGAAAGGCGCTCCTCTACCATGGGCAGGTCGCCGCCAAGGCAAGAGCCGAGCGCCAGGACGCTTTCATGAGCGGCAAAGCGCTGCTCATGGTCGCGACCAACGCCTTCGGCATGGGCGTCGACAAGCCCGATATCCGCGCCATCGTGCACTACCAGGTGCCGGGCAGCATCGAGGCGTACTACCAGGAGTCCGGGCGCGCCGGGCGCGACGGTGAAGAGGCGCAGTGCACGCTGCTCTACAACCACGCCGACCGCAGCGTGCAGGCTTTTCTTACGAGCGGCCGCCTGCCGACGGCCAAGGAGCTTCGCGCGATCCACGCCGGCCAAAGAACCGACTTGCCGGAAACGGTGGTGCGCGCGGCGCGCGCGTTGCTGCGACAGGCGCGCGTCGCGAATGAGCGCGGCTTCGCCAGACTGGCGCTTGCCTATGCCGACAAGGCCGAGACCGACCGCCGCAAGCTCGAGCGCATGACGGCATATGCGCAGTCGGCCAAATGCCGCTGGCGCGCGATCCTCGATTATTTCGCCCTCACGCCGCCATGGGAGTCCTGCGGCCATTGCGACAACTGCACGCGCACCGTCCCGGCCGAGGCGCCGGCGCTCGCGCTGAAGCCGGCCGCGAAGCCGGCGCTGCGTCCCGGCGAGGCGGTGAGGTTGCGTCGTTTCGGCGAGGGCCGCGTGCGCGCGGTGCGCGGCGAGCAGGTCGAAGTCGAGTTTGCCGACGGCTCGCGGCGCCAGTTCTTGAGTGGCTACGTGCGGCCGTTGCGCCGCGCAGCCATTGCTGCTTCGTTGCCCGCTCGCGGCCGCCGCCGCTGAGGCGAGGCACATCCTGGATGACGAGGGCAAACATCACGTCGGCTCGGCGCGCACGGCGTATGGAAATGAGCGCATTTGCCGCTGGTTGCTGGGGCAGGTGCGCTAGCGCACCGCGCTAGAGGGCAGCAGCGGCCGGTCCTGACCATTTCTTAGCATGGTGTCGCCCGCCGCCGCTACATTGGCCTTGCCGATGAACGAATTTGCCAACCTCCTCGTCCGCGCCTCGCGCAGCATGGGCACGCTCTATGCGCTGGCGGTGCTGCTGAACGCCGAGCCGCGCGAGGTCTACCACTGGATCGCCGGAGTCGAGCGGCCGAGCGCCGAGCGCATGGGCGAGCTGCTCGCCCGCCTGGATAGCGTCCTCTAGAGCGTAACTTTGTTTTTGGGCCCTTGCGCCGAGCGATAATCGGCCATGGCTCTCGCCGCTGCAAAACGCCGCCCCGCATCGACCGATCTCGCGGCCGCCAGGTTCCAGAACACCTTCGTCGACGAGCTGCCGGGCGATCCGGTGCTCGTCAACATGCCGCGCCAGGTGGCGAACGCCTGCTACACGCGCGTTGCACCCACCGCAGTCGCGATGCCGCGCCTGCTCGCATGGTCCGATGCGCTCGGCGAGCTGCTCGGCCTCGCGCGGCCGAGCGTGCTCGGCGTTGAAGTGCTGGCGGGCAATCGCGTGCTGCCCGGCATGGAGCCTTACGCCGCGCGCTACGGCGGCCACCAGTTCGGCCACTGGGCCGGCCAGCTGGGGGACGGGCGCGCCATTACGCTTGCGGAATTGATCGCGACCGACGGCTCGCGCCAGGAGCTGCAGCTGAAAGGCGCCGGCAAGACCCCGTACTCGCGCACGGCCGACGGCCGCGCGGTGCTGCGCTCGTCGCTGCGCGAATTCGTCTGCAGCGAGGCGATGTTCCATCTTGGGGTGCCGACGACACGCGCGCTTTCGCTTGTCGCCACCGGCGAAGCGGTGATCCGCGACATGTTCTACGACGGCCACCCGCGCGCCGAGCCCGGTGCAATCGTGTGCCGCGTCGCGCCCTCGTTCGTGCGCTTCGGCAATTTCCAGATCTTCGCGGCGAACAACGAGCTCGATGCGCTCAAGCGGCTCGCCGACTACGTCATACGTCATCATTTTCCGGGGCATTCGTACGCGAGCTGGTTCCACCAGGTGTGCCGCCGGACCGCGGCGCTGATGGTCGACTGGATGCGGCTAGGCTTCGTTCACGGCGTGATGAACACCGACAACCTGTCGGTCCTCGGCCTCACCATCGACTACGGGCCCTACGGCTGGCTCGAGGGCTACGACGCGATGTGGACCCCGAACACGACCGACCTTCCCGGGCGGCGCTACTGCTACGGCAACCAGCCGGCCATCGCACAGTGGAACCTCGCGCGGCTCGCTGAGGCGCTCCTGCCGCTCATCGACCGCGAGGCGCTCGAAGAAGGACTGAACCTCTACGCCGACACCTTCAACGAGGGCTGGCGCGGCGCACTGGCGGCGAAGCTCGGGCTTGCGTCGCAGCAGCCCGGGGACGAGGAGCTCGCGCGCGAACTGCTCGTCGGCCTCACGGAAACCGAGACGGATTTCACGATTTTCTTCCGCCGCCTCGCAGCGGTGCCGCTCGACGGCAATGCAGAAGCGCTGCTCGCGCCCCTCGCGCCGGCGTTCTACGATGCGCAGGCGTCGCACCAGCGTCTGGCGGCGTGGCTTCCTCGCTATGTGGCGCGTGCCGCTGCCGAAGGCCCGGAGCGCTCGCGCCGCATGGCGGGCGTCAACCCGAAGTACGTCTTCCGGAACTATCTCGCGCAGCAGGCGATCGATGCCCTCGAGGCGGGCGACGCGCTGCCGCTCGAGCGCCTGATGCGCGTGCTGGCCCAACCCTTCGACGAGCAGCCGGAAAATGAGGAATTTGCCGCACGCAGGCCCGACTGGGCGCGCAGCAAGCCGGGCTGTTCTGCGCTATCGTGCAGCTCATGACAAAAACAATTCTGCTTCTCCTCGCGCTCGCCGCGTTTCCGGCGCTCGCGCAACAGCCGACCACCAAGAGCTCCGAGCAGCAGGCGCGCACGTACATCACGAGCGCCTTCATGACCGGCGCGGCGCCGATGATCCTCAGCGATGACGTCGTGGTGCAGCCGGAGCTGCGCCAGCGCCTCGCGCTCCCCGCGGACGCGAACAGTCGCACGCTGTACCAGGCGCTCGTCAACCTTACGCGCGGCAAGCTCCTGCAGGTGCGGCCGGCGATCCGCGACGAGGTGCTGAAGTCGCAGACTATCGCGACGCCGGGCAAGCCGATTTTCGCCCTCGAGGCCGGCGACACGACGCTCGTCCTGCAATACGATCTCGACCGCGACAACATCGCCTTCGTCGGGCAGCCGGCACAGATCGCCACGGCATCGCCGGTGACGCCACCGACAGCGGTGCAGGAATCGCCCGAGCCCGCGGCCGCCGTGACACAGGCGCCCGCCGAGTCTTCAGCACCGGCCGATGCGCCGGCCGCGACCACGGAGCCGCCAAGCGCTCCGGCGGCAAGTGCCCCCGCGGCAGAGTCCCCCACTCGAGCGCCCGCGGCGGAAGCGCCGGCGCCGGCCGCAGTTGAGCAGCCGGCGAAGGCGGCCGAGGAACCGGTCACGCCCGGCTTGCAGGTCGTCGAGCCGCAGGAGCCGCGCATGATGAAAGAGGCGCCGGTACCGGCGCGGGCGCAGCAGGCCCGGGCGCAGCTCGAGCCGCCGCGTCCGGCGCTCAAGCCGACCGGGCCCTGCGACATCAAGCCGGTGATGTCCGACCAGGACCTCGTGAACTGCGGGGCGACGCCGCGCTACTAGCCGGGCTGCCCCGACACTGGTCGCGGCACGAATCCTGCAGCACTCCTGTTGCTTCCACTCAGGAAACTGGAGGACTTATGAAATTTGCGAAAACGCTTCTGATCGGCGTTTCAAGCCTTGCGCTCGGCACGGGTGCGGCGCTGGCTGCCGATAAGGCGAAGGCCGACAAGGCGAACAATGACCCGGGTTTCAACAAGCTCGACGCCAATAACGACGGTTACCTGTCGCGCTCCGAGGCGGCGAAGAATCCGTATCTCGCCAAGCGCTTCAAGGAGGCCGACAAGAACGGCGATGGCAAGCTCTCGCGCACCGAGTACCTCACGGTGATGACGAAGAAGGACCTGAAGAGCGCCAAGGACAAGGTTGCGGGCAACAAGGACAAGGACCGCAACGCGGCCACCGGTTCGAGCAAGTCGAAGTAGCTTTCCCGGACTTAATGTAAAACGCGGGCCTGCCGGCCCGCTTTTTTTTATCGATCGCGGCCGACGGCTGCGAACAGCGATACGGTACAGAGCGCAAGCAGCACGCCGACCGCGATCTTAAGAATGAGGGACGCGCCTTCGCCGATGTCGCCATGCGCGATCAGCACGACGACGAGCGCGGCGATCAGGAAACGTAGCGCCCAGCCGAGCATGGCGCATTAACGCGCGCGGACCCGCGCCGGCGTTGCGGCGCCCGGCGCGCCTGCCGTAGGCCGGCCGGCGGAGAGACCGGCAAAGGCAAAGTCGATCTCCGGACGGCGCCCGCTCACGATGTCGGCGATGGCGCGGCCACTACCGCAGGCGTGGGTCCATCCCAGCGTGCCGTGGCCGGTATTGAGGTAGAGATTCGGATAGCGCGTGACGCCGATGTAGGGGAGATTCGACGGCGTCGCGGGCCGCAGGCCAGTCCAGTACTGCACCCGCTCGGGGTCGCCGGCACCGGGAAAAAGCTCGAGCGTGCGGCGCAGGATCGCGCGGCAGCGCACCTCGTTGAGCTGGGTGTTATAGCCGTTGAGCTCGGCCGTCCCAGCGATGCGCAGCCGCTCGCCGAGCCGCGAGAACACCAGCTTGCGCTGATCGTCGGTGAGCGACACGGTATACGCACGCTCTGCGTCCGCCACCGGCAGCGTGACCGAATAGCCCTTCAGCGGATAGATCGCGAGCCGGATGCCGAGCGGCCGCAGGTGCAGCGGGCTGTAGGAGCCGAGGCATATCAGGTAAGCGTCGGCGCGCATCAAGTCGCTCGCGCCTTCGAGCCGCACGCCGCTGATGCGCTCGCCTTGCGCCTGGATCGCGGCAACGCGGCCACTGCGGAACTGCACCCCACGGCCTTCTGCCAGCGCCGCGAGCGCGCGGGTGAACTTGTGCGCGTCGCCCGACTCGTCGGTCGCCGAGTAACTGCCGCCGGCGAGCCGCACCTCGCGCAGCGCGGGCTCGATTTCGACGCAGCGACGCGCGTCCACCATCTCGACATCGCAGCCCAGCTCGCGCATGACGCGCGCGCTCTGCGCGGCGGCGTCGAGCTCGCGCTCGTCGGTGTAGAAATGCAGGATGCCGCGAGCGAGCTGATCGTACTGGATGCCGGTTTCGCTGCGTAGCGCCTGGAGATTGGCGCGGCTGTAGAGACCGAGCGTCACGAGCTGGCGCGTGTTCTGCTCGTAGCGCGCGGCCGTGCATTCACGCAGAAATGCGAGCCCCCAGCGCCACTGCGCGAGATCGGCGCGCAGGCGGAAAAGGAGCGGCGCATCCTCGCGTCCGAGCCAGCGCAGAATCTTGGCCGGCAGGTGCGGGTTGGCCCACGGCTGCGCGTGCGACACCGAGATCTGCCCGCCGTTGGCGAACGAAGTCTCCTCGCCCGCGGCGTCGTGGCGGTCGATGACCGTCACTTCGTGCCCGCTCTTTGCGAGGTACCACGCGGAGCTGACGCCGCTCACGCCGGCGCCGAGGACCAGGACCTTCATTCTTCAGTCGAGCGTAAAGCCGACTTTCATCGTCACCTGCCAGTGCGCGACTTTGCCGCCTTCGATCTCGCCGCGCGTCTCGGTGACCTGGAACCAGCGCAGGTTGTGCACGGTCTTCGCCGCCTTGGCGATCGCGTTGGCGATCGCCTGCTCGAGTCCCTGCGGCGAAGATCCGGTCAGCTCGATGGTTTTGTAAACGTGGTTCATGGCGCTCTCCTCAGTGAAGCTCGTCTGTCGCAAGGCGGGCGCCGGCGACCAGCGCTTCCAGCTTTGCCCACATGATGGTCGGATGCACGCGGCGGTGGAACGGGCCCTGCGCGAAGCCGCAGTCGGTGCCGGCCATCACGTTTTCGCGGCCGATGAGACGCGCGATGCGCTCCAGCCGTTCGGCGACGAGCTCCGGATGCTCGACGATGTTGGTCGCGTGGCTGATGACGCCCGGCACGAGCTTCTTTCCCGCCGGCAGCTTGACGCGTTCCCATACGCGCCATTCGTGCTCGTGGCGCGGGTTCGCACCCTCGATGAGATAGGCGCCGGCATTCACCTTCAGGATGAGGTCAACAACATCCTTGAGGGGCACATCTGTCGTGTGCGGTCCCGGCCAGCTGCCCCAGCACACGTGATAGCGCACGCGCTCCGCCGGGATGCCGGCGAGCGCTTCGTTCAGCACCTCGACATGCATCTCGACCCAGCGGCGGTAATCGGCGAAGCTCGCGGGCGGCACCATGCGGTCGTAGGTGACGGCGAAGCGTGCGTCATCGAGCTGCAGGTACAAACCCGCGTCGACGATCGCCTTGTATTCAGTGCGCATGGCGCGACCGATGGCGCGCACGCATTCCTCGTCGCTCGAGTAGTACTCGTTGCGGCGGTCGGGGATCACGCTTGCCGGCGCGGCGACCGGCAGAAAACCCTGCTTCGCGCCCGCCGCGGCAAGCGCGGCCTTGAAGTTGGCAATGTCGCGCTGCAGCTCTTCCTCGCCGGTGTATTCGATCGGCGCGACGCACACCACCAGTCCGGCGCTGGCACCGGCGCTGGTCGGTGCGCCTTCAGCGTGGTCGAGCTCGGCATAGAACTCGGCGAAGCGCGTGCGGTCGGCGCCGCGTGCGAAAGGATTCGCGCCCGGCGTCAGCGGCCGGCGCTCGAAGCCCGAGAGCCGCTCGAGCGCGTACTGCGACCAGCTGATGCTCTTGCCGAATTCGCCGTCGCTCGGAATGTCGATGCCGAGTTCCACCTGCCGGCGCACCACCTCTTTCACCGACTGCGCGAGGCAGCGCTCGTACGCCGTGCGGTCATACGGCTCGCGTTTCTGCCGCGCGCGGATGAACTCGAGCAGCGCCGGCGGCCGGATCAGGCTGCCGACGTGGGTTGTGAGGATGCGCTCCATGGAGAGGAATCCGGGGACGGAGCCCGAATTCCTCCAATGGTATTACGTTCGCGGCGCGGGCTCGGCGGCCTCGTCCTCGTCGGACATGCCCGAGGAAACCGCGCGCGCCTTGCCATCGGCGATCGGCGGCAGCTTGGGTTTCGCTTCCTCGGGAAAACCGGGCAGTTGCGCAATGGCCGCGCTCCAGCTCGAAGGCCTGCGCGGCAGCGGATCGTCGTCGTGTCTCATGAGCACTCCTAGTTTAGCGCCGCCGCCAGAACTTGACGCCGATGCTCGCACCGACTCCGAGAGCAAGGGCCGCGCCCAGCCTGGCGAATGCACGTCCCGGGCGCGCCGGCTCGATGACCGGCGCATTCGCCGCCGAGCGCACGCGGATCGCGCCCGCCGTCGGCGTGCCAATTGCCGGTGCGGCCCGCGAGCCCTGCTCGGCGGCGTAGACGCGTGTGAACTCGGCGCCCAGCAGAAAGATCTGCGCCGAGTAGTAAACCCACACCATCACTATGACGAGCGAGCCGGCGGCGCCGAAGGCCGAGGCGACGCTCGACCTGCCGATGTAGAGGCCGATCGCCCATTTGCCGATGGCGAAGAGCGCCGCGGTGACCGCTGCGCCCACCCAGACATCGCGCCAGGCGATGCGCACGCGCGGCATGATCTTGTAGATCATGGCGAAAAGGAGCGTGGTCAGGCCGAAGCTCAAGGCGATGTCGATCAGGTGCAAGCCCCACCAGCGGCCGAGCGCTGCGATGGCGGCGGAAAGGACCAACGACACCATCAGCAGGAACGCGATGCCGAGGACCATGCCGAACGACAGCACGCGCGTCCGGAGCAGCGTCCACCAGCCTTTCGCCTTCTCGCGCGCCGGTGCGCGCCAGATGCGATCGAGCGCGTTCTGCAGCTCGCCGAAGACGGTGGTGGCGCCGCCGATGAGGAGCGCCGTGCCGACGACCATCGCGAGCACGCCGCTTTGCGGCTTGCGGGCCGCCGCCACGAGTCCCTGCACGGCGTGTGCGCCGTCGGCGCCGATCAGGCCGGCAAGCTGGCCGTAGATCTCGCCGCGCGCCGCCTCGTCGCCGAAGAAATACCCGGCGACGCCGATGACGATGAGGAGGAGCGGCGCAATCGAGAAGAGCGCGTAGTACGACAGCGCTGCGCCCATGCTCGGCGCATAGTCGTCGGCCCACGCGCGCACCGCGCTCTGGGCAAGCCGCCACGCCTGGCGCAGATCCATGGACGGCGATGTTGCGGGCTTCTAGGCGGCCTTGCGATGCGCCGCCTGGAGGGCCTCCCATAGCCGGCGCGGCGTTGCCGGCATCTCGAAATGCGCCACGCCCGCCTGTCGCAAGGCATCGACGACCGCATTCATCAACGCCGGCAGCGAGCCGGTAACGCCCGCTTCGCCCACGCCTTTCGCGCCGAGCGGGTTCAACTTGGTCGGCACGGGATGCTCGAGGAGCTTGAGGCCCGCCACCTCGCCGGGCCGCGGCATCGCATAGTCCATAAAGCTGCCCGTCAGGAGCTGCCCTGCCTCGTCGTACACGGCGAGCTCGGTAAACGCCTGGCCTGCGCCCTGCGCGATGCCGCCCTGCACCTGTCCCTCGACGATCTGGTGGTTGACGATGTTGCCGGCGTCGTCGCAGGCGACGTAGGAGACGATCTGCGCTTCGCCCGTCTCGGGCGCGATCTCCACTTCCGCGATGTGGCAGCCGTTCGGAAAGCACGCGCCGAACTTGTTGGCGTACGCGAGATCCATGGCGCCGGAATGCTTCGCTGCCAGCTGCTGGATGGAAATGCGCCGGTCCGTGCCCTTGATGCGATATTCGCCGGCCGTGAATTCGATATCGGCCTGCGCCGCCTCGAGCTCGTCCGCGGCGAGCGCGAGACCTTTCTTCACCAGCTCCTGGGCGCCGAGGTAGATCACGCCGCCGACCGCGAGCAGCGAGCGCGAGCCGCCGGTCGCATTGCCGGTGAGATAGAACTCCGGCCCCGCGGTGCGCAGCCGCACTTTCTCGATCGGGATGCCGAGCACGCCGGAGACGAGCTGCGCGTAGGTCGTCTCGTGCCCCTGCCCGTGGTTGTGCGTCGGCGCGTAAATCGTGAGCTCGCCTTCGCCGCCCCAGCGCAGCTCGATCTCGTCCTGCGGCGCGAAGCCCGCGCCGGTCGCCTCGATGTAGGTCGACATGCCACGGCCGCGGAGCTTGCCGCGGCGCTGGCTTTCGGCTTTGCGTGCAGCGAAGCCGCGCCAATCGGCGGCAGCGAGCGCCTTGTTCATCACGCCCTCGAAGTCACCCGAGTCGTACTCGAAGCCGGCCGCGATCCTGTACGGAAATTTGCGGATGAAGTTGCGTCGCCGAAACTCGGCCGCATCCATGCCGAGCTGCTGCGCGGCGTGCTCGACCAGGCGCTCGAGCGCGTAGGACATGATCGGCCGACCGGCGCCGCGATAAGCGGCCATTGGCGCGGTGTTGGTGAGCGCCAGGCGAATGCGCGCGTAGGCCGCCGGGACGTCGTAGACGCCGGAGAGGCAGTTGACGATGCCGATCGTGTTGATGAACGGCCCGGTTGGCGCGAGATAGGCGCCGAGATCCGCGAGCATGTCGAAGCGCATGCCCAGGATTTTTCCCTGCGAGTCTACGGCCAGCGCGCCGCGCGAGCGCACGCCGCGCGCCTGCTCATCGGCGAGAAACACCTCGCTGCGCGTGCCGGTCCATTTCACCGGTCGCCCGAGCTTCTTTGCCGCGAAAAGCGCCGCGCAGTACTCGGGGTAGAGGTTGAAGCGCACGCCAAAGCCACCGCCGACCTCCTCGGCGATGACGCGGATTTTTTCCGGCGGCACGCCGAGCACCGCCGAGAGCTGGTTGCGCATGATCGGCGCGCCCTGCGTGCAGGTATAAAGGTGGTAGCTCTCCGCGCGCGCGTCCCAGTGCGCGAGGCAGGCGCGCGGCTCCATCGGATTGCCGACGACGCGCGAGATATCGACCTCGAGCTCAATGGTTCGCGCCGCCTTGGCAAACGCGGCTTTGGAGCCGGCGTCGTCGCCCGACTCGTAGTCCATCACGATGTTGCCCGGCACGCTGTCGTGGACGAGCGGTGCACCAGGTGCGACCGCCTGCTCTTTGCCGACGACCGCGGGCCGGTCGCGATATTCGATGTCGATGAGTTCGGCCGCATCGGCGGCAGCCGCGGCGCTTTCCGCGACGATGAGCGCGACCGGCTCGCCCGTGAAGCGCACGCGCCCCTGCGCGAGCGCCGGCCGCCCGGGATGGATCAGCTCCATGCCGCCGCGGCCCTTCACCGGCAGCGCGCACGGCAGCGACTTCAGCGCGGCGCGAATGTCTTCGCCGGTGATCACGGCGATCACGCCGGGATGCGCCAGCGCCGCAGCGGCATCGAGCGATACGATGTCGGCATGCGCGCGATCCGAGCGCAGGAAATAGCCATAGGCCTGGCCCGGCAGGTTCCAATCGGAAACATACTTCCCCCGACCGGTGAGCATCCGGTCGTCTTCCAGCCTGCCTTTGAGCATTTACGTCCTAGAGAGCGCGATGAGAATGCTGCAGGGTGCGTAGTCGAGAAGAGTGGCGCCCACCGAGCCTTTCCACCAGCGCGCGGCGAACGAGGTGTGCTGATTATGGCCGACGACGATCAGGTCGACGCCGAGGCTCTTGGCGCAGCGGCAGATCTCTTCGACGGGCTCGCCGACGGCGAGCTGCCCGGTGGCGTTGAAGCCGCGCTCGCGCAGCGCGCGGATGCCTTCGTCGAGGATCGCCTGGGTGCGCTTCTTCTCCTCTTCCAGCAGCTCCTCGGGCACGAAGCCCTCGGTGAGAAAGAGGCTCGGCGGCATGCTCGCCACCGCGAGGAGGTGCGTCTCCGCGCCGAGGAAGCTCGCGAGATCTGCGATTTCCAGAAGCGCGCGCTTTCCTTCGCGGGAACCGTTGTACGCGAGCAGGATCTTGCGGTACTTCATGGGCGTCCTCCCATTCTAATTCCCCTTGCCGAGCAGCCCGACGCGCTCTATGGTCGCACGTTCGGCCGCGAGCGTCTCGGCCGCCCAGCGCGCGTAGTCTTCGCTCGAGCGATACCAGTACACCTGGTCGAGCTGCGCCAGCGTCTTAAGGTGCTCCGGATCGTCGAGCGCCTTCTTGAAGGCATCGTGCAGCATGCGCACCACCTGGCGCTCCATGCCCTTCGGTCCGACGATGCCATACGGCGAGTACGCGACGATATCGAAGCCGAGCTCGCGCGCCGTCGGCGCGTCCCACTTGCTGCGCTTCTCGCCGAAGGTCACGAGGAGCCGCATCTGGCCGGCGTCGACAAAGCGTCCCCAGCCGGTCGAATCGGAGAGCGCCATCACATGGCCGCCGAGGAGGGCTTGCGCGCCTTCGGCGAAGCCTTTGTAGGGCACCTGCAGCACTTTCACACCGGCCTTGAGCGCGAGCTCCTCCATCAGGAGATGCGGCGAGGTGCCCGCGCCCGGCGTGGCGTAGGCGAGCTGCCCGGGATTGGCGCGCGCATAGTCGATCAGCTGCCGCAGGTTTTTCACCGACGAGTCCGCGCGCACCACGATGCCGAACGTGTAGCCGGTGATGCCGATGATGTAGGTGAAGTCGTTGAGCGCGTCCCAGTCCACCGCGCGCTGGTGCGGCAGCCGGAACGCGGTGATCGGCAGCTGTGACACGGTGTAGCCGTCGGGCCGCGCGAGGCGCGCCATCTGCGCCGGGCCGACCATGCCGCCGCCGCCGGGCTTGTTCTCGACGAGCACCGGCTGGCCGAGATACTTCGCTGCGACTTCGGCGAACTTGCGCAGGTGCGTATCGGTGGTGCCGCCGGCCGGCCACGGACAGATGAGGATCAGCGGCTTCGTCGGAAACGGCTGAGCCGCCGCCGTCGCGGCGAGCGCCACGAGCACGATGCTCGCGAACAGGGCGATTGCGCGCATCCTCCTCCTCCGGCCGGCGATTATAGCGAGCGCGCGCGGCTAGAATAACGGCCCCGCCTCCATGCTTGATGTCTCCCGTAGCGATCTCACTGCCGGCGTTGCCGGCGCCGGCACCATGGGCCGTGGCATCGCGCAGGTGCTCGCGCAATGCGGCGTGCGCACGCTGCTCTACGACGCGCAGCCCGGCGCCGCGCAGCGCGGACTCGACTCGATCGCGCAGGCGTGCGCACGGCTCGCGGAAAAGGGGCGGCTGAAAGATCCGCAAGCGGTCACTCGCCACCTCGAGGTGGTGCCGGGTCTGGGCGCCTTTGCGCCCTGCCAGCTGGTGGTCGAGGCGATCGTCGAGGATCTGAACGCCAAGCGCATGCTCTTCTCCGAGCTGGAAGCGCTCGTCGCCGACGACTGCATCCTCGCGAGCAACACCTCATCGCTTTCCGTCACCGCGATGGCCGCGGGATGCAAGCGCCCGGGACGGGTCGCGGGCTACCACTTCTTCAACCCGGTGCCAGTGATGAAGATCGTCGAGGTGGTCGACGGCGTGCTCACCGAGCCCTGGGTCACCGACGCGCTCGGCGCGCTTGCCAAGCGCTTCGGCCACACGCCGATCCGCTGCAAGGACACACCGGGGTTCGTCGTCAATCACGCGGGCCGCGCCTTCGTGCCCGAGGCGCTGCGCATCCTGTCGGAAGGCATCGCCGACTTCGCCACCATCGACCGCATCCTGGTTGAGGCCGCGGGCTTTCGCCTCGGGCCCTTCGGCCTGATGGATCTCGTCGGGCTCGATGTCAACGTCGCGGTGATGAAGTCGATGTACGAGCAGTACTTCCAGGAGCCGAAGTACAAGCCCTCCTTCATCGCGGAGCCGCGGGTCGCCGCCGGCCTGCTTGGGCGCAAGAGCGGGCGCGGCTGGTACACCTACGCACCGGAGCTGCAGATGCCGCCGGAGCCAGCAGCACCGCAAGCGAAGCCGGCGGCGGTCTGGGCGGTGCCCGAGCTCAAGGAACTGCTGCTGGATCTCGGCGCGCGGCTCGAGCTCAAGCCCACGCCCGCGAGCGTCTGCTTCGTCGCACCGCTCGGCCTCGACGCCAGCGCCGCCGCGCTCGAGCAGGGTCTCGATCCCGCGCGCACGGTAGCCGTCGATCCGCTGTTCGGTTTTACGAAACGGCGCACGCTGATGGTGAATCCGCTGACGCGGAAAGAAACCCGGGACGCCGCCCATGCGCTGCTCGCCGCCGACGGCGTGCCGGTCTCGGTGATCAACGATTCGCCGGGCTTCGTCGCACAGCGCGTGGTGGCGCACATCGTCAACGTCGGTTGCGACATCGCGCAGCTGCGCATCGCCACGCCCGAGGACCTCGACCGCGCCGTGATGCTCGGCCTCGGCTATCCGAAAGGACCGCTCGCGATGGGCGACGCGCTCGGACCGAAGCGAATTCTTGCCATCCTGCAAGCGATGCACGAGCTCTACCAGGAGCCGCGCTACCGGCCAAGCCCGTGGCTGCGCCGGCGAGCGGAGCTCGGCGCATCGCTGCTCACACCGGAGAACTGAAGATGCTCGACGCCTATATCTACGACGGCCTCAGGAGCCCGATCGGCCGCCACGCTGGCAAGCTCGCCGGCCTGCGCCCCGACGATCTGGCTGGCGAGGTGATCAAGGAAGTCGTGGCGCGAAACAACATCGACGCCGCGGAGATCAGCGACGTGGTGCTCGGCTGCGTCAACCAGGCGGGTGAGGACAACCGCAACGTCGCGCGCTTCGCCGCGCTGCTCGCCGGGCTGCCGCCCAGCACACCGGGGTGCACGGTGAATCGCCTGTGCGCAAGCGGGCTGCAGGCGGTGGTCGACGCCTCGCGCGCGATTACCTGCGGCGAGGGCGACCTTTACATCGCGGGCGGTGTCGAGAGCATGAGCCGCGCGCCCTATGTGATGAGCAAGCCGGAGGTACCGTACGGGCGCGACGCCAAGCTGTACGACACGACCATCGGCACGCGCTTCCCGAATTCCAGGTTCATCAAGCAGTACGGCAACCATTCAATGCCGGAGACCGGCGACAACGTGGCGAAGGACCTCGGCATCACGCGCGAGCAGTCCGACGATTTCGCGCTCGGCTCGCAGCAGAAATACGCCACGGCCGAAAAAGAGGGCTTCTACGCCGGTGAAATCATGCCGGTCACGCTGCCGGCGAAGAAGAAGGACGCGCCCGGCGAGCAGGTGAAGGCGGACGAACATCCGCGGCGCGACAGCACGATGGAAGCGCTCGCCAAGCTGAAGCCGCTCTTCGAAGGCGGCGTGGTCACCGCGGGCAACGCGTCCGGCGTGAATGACGGTGCCGCGGCGCTGATCATCGGTTCTCGACGCTGGGGAGAAAAGAAGGGGCGCAAGCCGCTCGCGCGGATCCGCGCGGCTGCGAGCGCCGGCGTCGAGCCGCGCATCATGGGCGTCGGACCGGCGTACGCCATTCCGCGGGCGCTCGAGCGCGCGGGCCTGAAGCTCGACGAGATGGACCTGATCGAGATCAACGAGGCGTTCGCGAGCCAGGTGCTCGGCTGCCTCAAGCTGATGAAGCTCGACCTCAAGGACCCGCGCGTGAATCCCAATGGCGGCGCGATTGCCATCGGCCATCCGCTGGGCGCCTCGGGCGCGCGCCTCGCGCTCACGGTGGCGCGCGAGATGCAGCAGTCGGGCGCGCGCTATGCGGCGGTGTCGCTCTGTATCGGCGTGGGCCAGGGCCTTGCCGTCATCCTCGAACGGGGGGAGTAGATGAACGCGCCGATCAAGAAACCGAAAGCCGAGTTCGTCTGGGACGATCCGCTGCTCCTCGACCAGCAGCTCACCCAGGAGGAGCGCATGGTGCGCGAGGCGGCGCACGCCTATGCCCAGGGCAAGCTCGCGCCGCGCGTGCTGCAGGCGTTCCGCGCCGAAAGCACCGATCCGGCGATCTTCCGCGAGATGGGCCAGCTCGGCATGCTCGGGCCGACCATCCCGGCCGACTACGGCGGCCCGGGGCTCAATTACGTCGGCTACGGGCTGATCGCGCGCGAAATCGAGCGCGTCGACTCGGGCTACCGCTCGATGATGAGCGTGCAGTCCTCGCTCGTGATGCTGCCGATCTACGAATTCGGCACCGAGGCGCAGCGCAAGAAATATCTGCCGAAGCTTGCGACCGGCGAATGGATCGGCTGCTTCGGCCTGACCGAACCGAACCACGGCTCCGATCCCGGCTCGATGCAGACGCGCGCCAAGAAAGTCACCGGCGGCTACGCGCTCACCGGAAGCAAGACCTGGATTTCGAACTCGCCGATCGCCGACGTGTTCGTGGTCTGGGCGAAGGACGAGTCGGGCGACATCCGCGGCTTCGTGCTGGAGAAAGGCACCAAGGGCCTGTCGGCGCCGAAGATCCACGGCAAGGTGGGGCTGCGCACCTCGATCACCGGTGAAGTGGTACTGGACGGTGCCTTTTGCCCGGAGGAGAACCTCTTTCCGGAGGTACGCGGCCTCAAGGGGCCGTTCACCTGCCTCAACTCCGCGCGCTACGGCATCGCCTGGGGAGCGCTCGGCGCGGCCGAGGACTGCTGGCATCGCGCGCGGCAATATGTGCTCGAGCGCAAGCAGTTCGGGCGGCCGCTCGCGGCGAATCAGCTGATCCAGAAGAAGCTCGCGGACATGCAGACGGAAATCACGCTCGGGCTGCAGGGCGTGCTGCGCCTCGGCCGCATGAAGGACGAAGGCACCGCGTCGGTGGAGATCACCTCGATCATGAAGCGCAACTCCTGCGGCAAGGCGCTCGACATCGCGCGCAGCGCCCGTGACATGCTCGGCGGCAACGGCATCTCCGACGAGTTCGGCGTCATCCGCCACGTCGTGAATCTCGAGGTGGTGAACACTTACGAGGGCACGCACGACATCCACGCGCTGATCCTCGGGCGCGCCATCACCGGCATTCAGGCCTTCACCTAGCAGACCCAGGGAGCGCGTGCGAAAGTTCCGCGGGCGCGCGGCGCGCCCTCTGCTATCGTGCGCGCGTAACACCAAAACAAAGGGAGAACACATGTACCGCATGATCGCAATCGGCGCTGTCGCCGCCGCGCTCGCCGCCTGCCAGACGATGGGCGGGCTTACCGTCAAGGACTACACCGCGAAGTCCGGCCAGCGCGTGAGGGCCGGGCAAGCCGAGCCGAAGGCCGAGTACGCCTGCGCCAAGGTCGCGCAGGAGCGGGCCGAGTGGGGTATCAAGGGCAACATGGACAAGGTCGGCGCAATGGAGCGCGTCACGAGCGCCGCCGTCGACGCGGCGCCCGCCAAAGGCGCGAACTACGCCTACATCATGGCGCCCGGCGAGGCGAGCATCGGCGGATTCAACGTCAACGCCTTCAAGGACGCGCAAGTCGCGTACTACAAATGCGCGAGCCTGCCGGCGGCTAGCCGCTAGGCACCTGCACGGCAGCGGGCGATGACAGCGGCGCTGCTTTACCTGCCGGTCGTCGCCGCTGCTCTCGCTGGGCTGGTTTTCGGGTTCGGCAGGTATTGGGAGAATGCCTGCCTAGCGGTCTGCCTTTGGCTTCCGCTCGCGACATCCGCGATCTACGGAGCCGTCTACGTACCGACCTTGGCGGGTGCGCTGATCTGGGGGCTGATGGTTTTCCTGGGCGAGATCCTCGCGACGTTCATGGCGTGGGGCATCAGCGCCGGGATCCACTACGGCACCTGTAAATTGTGGCGCCGCCTTAGCTGACGCACGGCGCCGGCGGTAGCATAGTGACCGCCGCGCATGAAACGCGAGGAGAAACCCCGAGTCGCGATCGCCTGCCAGGGCGGCGGCAGCCACGCCGCGTTCACGGCGGGCGCGCTCTCGCGCTTGCTCGAATCCGACTTCGCCGAGCGCTATGAGCTCGCGGCGCTGAGCGGCACCTCGGGCGGCGCCATGTGCGCGGCGCTCGCCTGGGCCGGGCTGATCCACGGCGGGCGCGACGATGCGCGCCGGCGGCTCGCCGGCTTCTGGCGCGAGCTCGAGGCGAAAGACCCGGTGGATCTGGCGATGAACTTCTGGAGCGTCTGGTTCGCCCGGCTGCCGGTGACGCTCGAGATGAGCCCGTACATGTTCGAGCCGCTCGCCGAGATGACGCTGCGGGCATTGCTGGAAAAGCACCTGCGCCTCGAGGGATTACCGGCGCCGCGGCCGGCGCAGCCGCAACTCCTGGTCGGCGCGACCAATATCCAGAGCGGCGAGCGCACGGTGTTCGACGGCCGCACGCTCACGTACGACGAGCTCGTCGCCTCCGCGGCGGTACCGCTCCTCTACCGCGCGGTGCATACCGGCAACGCGCTCTACTGGGACGGGCTCTTCAGCACCAATCCGCCGGTGCGCGAATTCACCGACCTTGCCCGCGTGCCCGACGAGATCTGGGTGCTGCAGGTGAATCCGCAGCAGCGCCTGGAAGAGCCGAAGAACGTGCGCGATATCGTCGATCGACGCAACGAGCTCGCCGGCAACCTGTCGCTCGCGCAGGAGCTCTATTTCATCGAGCGCGTGAACCGGCTGCGCTCGAGGCACGGCACGCTGCAGGCGAAGTACAAGCACATCACCATCCGGGTGGTCGAGCTCGCGCTCGAGCTCGACTATGCGTCGAAGCTCGACCGCAACCAGGAATTGATCCGCAGCTTGATCGAGCATGGCAAGGAGCGCGCGGCGCTGTTCTTCGACGACCGCTCGCTCTGGCCGCGCCCGGGCAGCCTGCCGGCGAAGAGCGTGCGGCCGGCGAGCACCAGCGACGCGATGGCGAAATGATCAGCACGCAGCTCTCGGCGCGCGCCGCCGCCGTGGCCGCGGTGCTATTCGCCGCCATTTGCGGATGGCTCGCCCTCGACGCCTTCAGCTCGCCACCCGGGCTGGACAATCCCGACCAGCTCTCGGGCGGCGCGAGCTTCGCCGTAATCTGGACGCTGCTCGCGGCGGTCGGCTTTGCCATCGGCTGGTTTTCGTGGAGGCAGGGGACGCGGTAGCGCGCGGCGCTGAGCGCCGCTATGCTGCCGCGCCGTTACTGCCCGGAAAGCGCGAAATCTCAGCATGCCGAGCGGTGAACGTTTTTCCGCGGCGCGGCACTAAGGCACTAATGGCAGGCTGGATCCAGGCAGCACTCCGAGCGGTTCTCCCCCATGTCGGCGACATCATCGCGGCAGGAAAGCCGATGTTCACGAAGCGCGAGCTGCCCTCGGCCGCCAACCAGGACCTGGTGCAGCAGCAGATCGCCGAGCTGCAGGGTGCGGTCTCGCAGCAGTCCGCGCACATCAAGGAGCTTGCCGCGCAACTCGAGAACACGGTGAACGCGCTTGCCAAAGCGGCGCAGGCCGCCGACGAGCGCCTGCGCCGGGTGCTGATCTTCACCGCGGTGGCCGCCGCGGTCGCCGTGGCTGCCCTTGGCATCGCGTTCATCGCCGTGATGACGCGGTGAAGCCGGAGCAGTCGGAGCTTTTTGGCGCCGCGGCGCCGGCGCTCCCCGAAGGCTTCGTCTACCAGCTGGAATTCCTCAGTGCCGAGGAGGAGCGCGCGCTCCTTGCGGAGATCGCGCGCCTGCCGCTCGAGCAGGCGAAGTACCGCGAGTACACCGCGCGACGACGGGTCGCCTATTTCGGGCACGACTACGACTTCTCGGCGAACCGCCTCGGCGATGCGCCGCCCATTCCGCAGTTTCTCGAGCCGCTGCGCGCGAGGCTCGCGCGCTGGATGGATCTTGCCCCGAGCGACTTCGTCACTGCGCTCGTCGCCGAATACAGCCCGGGCACGCCGCTTGGCTGGCATCGCGACGCGCCCGACTATGAATGCGTCGCCGGCGTGTCGCTCGGCGGCTGGGCGCGCATGCGGCTGCGCCGCTATCCGCCGGGAAAAGACAAGCCGCTGGTCCTCGAGCTCGCGCCGCGCTCGGCCTACCAGATGGTCGGCGCCGCGCGCTGGCAGTGGCAGCACAGCATCCCGGCGACGAAGGAGCTGCGCTACTCGATCACCTTGCGCACGCTGCGCCGAAAGGACTAGCGCGCTCGCCCGCGGCTTGCTAGCCGAGGGACATGGCGCTCGAGAAGCCGCTCGGCACCGGCCGCAAGCAGAAGATCTCGCTCGATACGGCCGCGAGCCACCTGATCGAAGAGTGCCGCATGGTGATTCCCGGAATTCAGGCGCTCTTCGGCTTCCAGCTGATCGCGGTGTTCAACCAGGGCTTCGCGCAGAAGCTCGCCGAGGCGGTGCAGCGCGTGCATCTCGTCGCGCTGATCCTCACTGCGCTCGCCATGGCGCTCGTCATGACACCCGCCGCCATCCATCGCATTGCCGAGCCGGAGAGCGTCAGCGAACGATTCCTGTGGATGGCGTCCAATCTGCTGCTCGCCGGCATGCTGACGCTCGCGTTCGGCGTGGCGCTCGATGTGTATGTCGTGACCACGGCGCTCACCTCCAGCGGCGCGGTCGGAGCGCCGCTCGCGCTGTTTGGCTGGCTGTGGCTGTTGCTGCCGCGGCACGAGGCGCGTAAACATCCCTGAGCCGCGCGCCGCATAATGCGCACCATGCAGCGCTGGCTCGCGATTGTCGCGCTCGTGCTCGCCGGCCCGCTCGGCGCGCAGCCGAACGGCATCGTGCTGATAGCGAAGCCCGGGCTGCCCGATCCGAACTTCAGCCAAACGGTCGTGCTCGTCACGCACACCGACGAGGGCAGCCCCGTCGGCGTGATCCTCAACCGGCCGACCGAGCTTAAGCTCGCTGACGTCGCGCCGCGCATTCGCGGCGCGCAGGATTTCGGCGATGTGCTTTATTCCGGCGGGCCGGTGATGCGCGAGGTGCTGATCGCGCTCTTTCGCACCGAGACGCCACCGGCCGAGGCGGCGTTCCAGGTATTGCCAAGCGTCTACCTCACCATGCATCCAGCGGCCATCGAAGCGCTGATCGCCGAGCGGCGCTCGCCGCTACGTCTCTACGCCGGCTTTTCAGGCTGGGCCGCGCGGCAGCTCGAGGCGGAAATCGACAGCGGCAGCTGGTACGTGCTGCGCGCCACCGAGGCGCTCGCATTCCGCCGCGACACCAGCGCGATGTGGAGCGAGCTCGTCGCACAGGCGAGTGGTGCGCGCACCGCGCGCGAGGCGCCGGCGCGAATTGCCGCGCGCTGACACCCCAACGCCGAGCCATTCGCTATACTGGCCGTCATGACTCCCGTGCTTCGCGTGCTGTTTCTGCTTGCCGCGCTCGCGCTCGCCTTGCCAGCGCTAGCCCAGGACGAGGCGATGATCCTCGTCGCGCATCCGGCATTCCGCGACCTCGAGTATCGGCAGACCGTGCTGATCGCAGCACCGGCACCGAATGGCGGCCACGTCGGCGTCATCCTCAACCGGCCGACCAGGCGCTCGCTCGGCAGCCTTTTCCCGGAGCACGAGCCGTCGAAGAAGGTCGTGGACCCGGTGTACTACGGCGGCCCGTTCTCGCGCGGCGCGCTTGTCGCGCTGGTGCACGCGCACGATAGCCCGGGCCCCGGGTCCGTGCCGCTCATGACGGATCTGTATCTGGCGTTCCGCGCCAACACCATCGACCACGTCATCGAGACGACGCCGAACGAAGCGCGCTATTACGTCGGCTATGTGGGCTGGCGCCCAGGCGAGCTGAAGAGCGAAATCGACCGCGGACTGTGGACGGTAGTGAATGCGGACCTGGAAATGGTGTTCCGCAAGGATACCGACGGCCTCTGGGAAGAGCTCCTGCAGTCGAGCAAGCGCATCCGTGCCGGTGCACCCGGCGACCCGGTCCTCGCGCTCGTCGTTCGCTGACGACGCGCCGCCCGGCGTAGTTGGCCGGCCGCGCCCTTTCACCTCGCATCGCTACGCTGCGTCCATGGATTCGCAATCCGGCAGCCGCGCGCTCGGCGCGGCGCAAGACCTGGTCGAGCTGCTACGCCTCGCCGCAAGCGCAGCCGAGCGCCTGGCGCAGGAGCTCTACGGCGCCTCTTATGAGCACGCGGAGCTGATCGAGCGCGAGCTGCAGCGCGTGCGCCGCAGCGCCGACAAGCTCGCTCGCGATGTCGAGGAGTACGTCGCGCGCGCAGAACCTGCCGGCTCGCAGGTGCATCCGCTGCGCCGCGGCACCGACCCACACTAAAACGTCAGGGCGTCAGCACCACCTTGATGCACTCGTCCTGCTTGTCGCGGAACATGCGATAAGCGGCAGGCGCCTCGTCGAGGCTCAGGCGGTGCGTAATGACGAAGCTCGGATCGACCTCGCCGCTCGTGATGCGCTCGAGCAGCGGCCGCAGGTAACGGTGCACGTGCGTCTGCCCGGTGCGGATGGTGAGCGAGCGGTTCATCAGCGCGCCGGCGGGGAACTTGTCGATCCAGCCGCCATAGACGCCAGCCACCGAGATGGTCCCGCCGTTGCGGCACGCCATGATCGCTTCGCGCAGCGCCACCGGCCGATCGGTCTCGAGCATCATCGCCTGCTTTACCCGGTCGTAGGCATGCGCGATGCTGTGGTACGCATGCGCCTCCATGCCCACCGCATCGATGCACGCGTCCGGGCCGCGCCCGCCGGTGAGCTCCTTCAGCGCCTCGAGCACATTCGCTTCCGTGTAATCGATGGTCTCCGCGCCGAGCTTCAGCCCCGCAAGCCGCAGCCGCTCGGGAAAGCGATCGATCGCGATGACGCGCTCGGCGCCGAGCAATTGGGCGCAGGCGATGGCGAGCAGGCCGACCGGTCCGCAGCCCCAGACCGCGATGGTGTCGCCGCGCTCGATCGCGCAGTTCTCGGCCGCCATGTACCCCGTCGGCAGGATGTCGGAGAGAAAGAGCGCCTGCTCATCGGGCAAATCCTTCGGCACGATCAGCGGCCCGACATCGGCGTAGGGCACGCGCACGTACTCCGCCTGGCCGCCGGCATAGCCGCCAAGCAAGTGCGAATAGCCGTAGATGCCGCAAGGCGAGTAGCCCCATAGCTTCTCCGCCATGCCGGCGTTGGGATTGGAGTTCTCACAGAGGGAAAAGAGACCCCGGCGGCAGAAAAAGCAATTGCCGCAGGCGATCGGAAACGGCACCACGACGCGGTCGCCGACTCGCAGATTCTGCACGCCCGCGCCGAGCTCCACGACCTCGCCCATGAACTCGTGGCCGAGGATGTCGCCCTTCACCATGCCGGGGACGAAGCCGCCGTAGAGATGCAGATCCGAGCCGCAGATGGCGCTGCTCGTGACCCGCACGATGGCGTCGCGCGGGTTGATGAGCTTCGGCTCCGGCACGGTCTCGACGCGCACGTCCAGCCGGTCGTGCCAGCAGAGCGCGCGCATTGCCCTAGCGCCGGCCGCTCGGCTGCCCGCGGGTGCTCGGCGCCTCGCCGGTCTCGAGGATGGCGCGCGCCCGCCGCAGCCCATCGCCCATGAGGCGCTGCGGCGCGCGCCCCATCACGCGCGCGAGCGCCGCGCCGAGCGAGCCGCCGCTTGGCGCGTATTCGAGATGCGCAGCGACGATGGTCCCACGCCCGCCGGGCGCGTCGCGGAACGTGAGCGAGCCGAAATGCGCCAGCCTTTCGCCGCGAAAGCCGCGCCATGCCAGCTCCTCGTCGGCGACGTTGCGCGCCACATCGATGTCGGCGTCGGCGAGCGCCGGCAGATGCTCGGGCCGCGCGAAGTACGCATAGACCTCGGCTCGCGGCCGCGAAATGGTGATCGCTTCCTCGACCACGAGAGTCTCGGCGAGCTCGGGCCGCGCCGGCTCACGGTTCACGCGGATGCCGAGCGGCTTGAACATCGGATTCGTGCCGGTGTAGGCCTGATAGAGGAACCAGCTGCCGACACCGGCGGCAAGGCTGCGTGACCAGCTCGGCCGGCGCAACGCCCACACAATCAAAGCGATGCCGCCGACCACGTAGCCGATGCGATCGGCGCGCGTGAGATTCAGGTTGCGGGGCATGGCGGCTGCGCAGCAATTTTTAGACCCCACACGCCGCCGCAATAGTGGCACATTGACAGTGTTCGCCCGCCGAACCCTGGGAGGAGACATGAAGCGCGCACTCATCGTTTGCTGCGTTCTCGCGCTCGCCGGCTGCGCCGCCGAGCCGACCCGCGAGCAGAGCCTCGTCAACCGTGCTGCCGAAGCGATCGGCGGTGATCGCTGGGCCGCCGTGCAGACCGTCAGCATTCGCGGCGCCGCCAAGCAATGGGAACCCGAGCAGTCGGACGTGCCCGGCGGCGAAATGCGCTTCGCCAATGAGGCGACCTTCGACACGACGGCCGACCGCATGAAGCGCATGACCCGTACAGATTGGGAGCGCAAGTTCGCCTACCCCACCCCGCGCACGTTCAAGTTCAGCGAGATCGTGACGCCGGAAGCGGGTTATGTGCTCGGTGTCGACTCGAACGGGCGCAACGCCCAAAGCCAGAAGATGGATCCGCCGGCACATTCGATGTCGGGCCTGCGCCTCACCGCCTCGCAGCGCGAGATGCGCCGTAGTCAGATCAACAGCCTGATCCTCGCGATGCGCGCCAATCCGGCGCGCGTACAGCCTGCGCTCGACGTGCAGAGCAACGGCCGCTCCTATCCGGCCGTGAGCTACGAGGCATTCACGGTGGGCTTCGATCCCCAATCGGGTCTGCCTGCGGTTGTGCGCACGCTCGATTACGACAATATCTGGGGCGACGTGACCTACGACGTCGTCTACAGCGACTGGCGCGACGTCGGCGGCGCGGGCCGCGTCCCGTTCAATCGCCGCTACGAGTTGAATGGCCGCCCCGTGCAGGAGATCCAATACAGCGACGCGCGCGTCAACCAGCCGATCGATGCCGCGCGCTTCGAAGTACCGGCCGCCTTGCGCGCCGACGCAGCGAAGCCGGCGACGGGCAACGTGCCTTATCAATGGGTGCTGCGCCGCCAATTCATCGGCACTTACCTCGACTCGGACAACGCGAGCTTCGATACACGCGCGACGCAGAGCCTGCGCCTGAACGAGGTGGCGCCGGGCGTCTTCCACGTCGTCGGCGGCTCGCACAACAGCCTGCTCGTCGAGATGAGCGACCACCTCGTGATGGTCGATGCACCGGTCAACGATGCGCAGTCGCTCTGGGTGGTCAACGCGGCTCAGCAGCGCTTCCCGGGCAAGCCGATCCGCTGGCTGGTCCTCACGCATCACCACATGGATCACGCGGGCGGCATGCGCGGCATCCTTGCGCAAGGCGCGGTGCTGGTCGTCGGGCAAGGCACGGCGCAGCATTACCGCAAGGCGCTCGCCTCGCCGATGACGCGCAATCCGGACATGAAGCCGATGGACTTCAGCCAGGTCGCGATCCTCGAAGTCCCCGACAGCCACGTGATGAGCGATTCGGGCGGCCGGCAGGTGATCGCCTACACCATGCCCGACAACCCGCACGCCCGCGGCATGCTGATGGTCTACGTACCGGATGCGAAGCTCGGCTACGTCACGGATATCTGGACGCCGGGCCCACCGCTGCCGGACAAGCCCAATGCCGCCCTCATGTCCGTAGTGAATACCGTCAAGCGCGCCGGGATCGAGCCCACGCGCTTCGCCGGCGGGCACGGCGCAACCGCGGATTACGCTCCGCTCTCCAAGCTCGCCGGGCAGTAGCAAAAAATAGGGACAGTCCCGAAGGGACCGTCCCTATCTTTCTCTCAAGCCGCGGCCTTGCGCGGCGTTTTCTCGAACACCATCCGCCCGCCGCGCCAGTCGACGTAGATCGTGTCCTTCGGCGCGAAGCGCCCTTCGAGGATCGCTTTGGCGAGCGGGTTCTCTACCTCGGACTGAATCGCGCGCTTCAGCGGCCGCGCGCCGTACACCGGGTCGAAGCCGACCTTGGCGAGCTCCGCCACCGCGGTGTCCGAGATCTGGAAGCCGTAGTCCATCTTCGCGAGGCGCGTTCTCAGCGTGCCGAGCTGGATACGCGCGATCTGCTTGATGTTGTCGTCGCCGAGGCTGTGGAACACGACGATCTCGTCGATGCGGTTCACGAACTCCGGCCGGAACTGCGACTTCACCTCGCCCATCACGGCGAGCTTGATCACCTGGTAGTCGCTCCCCGCCATGCTCTGGATCATCTGCGAGCCGAGGTTCGAGGTCATGACCAGCACCGTGTTCTTGAAATCCACCGTGCGTCCCTGTCCATCGGTCATGCGCCCCTCATCGAGCACCTGCAGCAGCGCGTTGAAGACGTCGGGATGCGCCTTCTCGACCTCGTCGAAGAGGATCACCGAATAGGGTTTTCTGCGCACCTGCTCGGTGAGCTGCCCGCCCTCTTCATAGCCGACATAGCCCGGCGGCGCGCCGATCAGCCGCGCGACCGAATGCTTCTCCATGTACTCCGACATGTCGATGCGGATCAGGTGGTCTTCCGAATCGAACAGGAACGCCGCCAGCGCCTTGCAGAGCTCGGTCTTGCCGACGCCGGTCGGTCCGAGGAACAGGAATGAGCCATAAGGCCGGTTGGGGTCGGCAAGGCCCGAGCGCGAGCGGCGGATGGCGTCCGACACCACGCGCACCGCCTCGTCCTGGCCGACGACGCGCTCGTGCAGCTTGTCTTCCATGTGGATGAGCTTGTCGCGCTCGCCCTGCATCATCTTCGACACCGGGATGCCGGTGGCGCGCGATACCACCTCGGCGATCTCTTCCGCGCCGACCTGGGTACGCAGGAGCTTCGGCTTCGCCGTGGTCTTCGACTCGGCTTTCTTCAGCTGCGCCTCGAGCTGCGGCAGGCGCCCGTACTGGATCTCGGACATCTTCTGCCAGTCGCCCTTGCGCTTCGCCTCGTCCATCTGCAGGCGCAGCTTCTCGATCTCTTCCTTGATCTGCTGGCTGCCCTGGACCTGCGCTTTCTCCGCCTTCCATTCCTCTTCGAGGTCGGCATACTCGCGCTCGAGGCGCTTGATCTCCGCCTCGATGAGCTCCAGCCGCTTGCGCGACGCTTCATCGGTTTCTTTCTTCACCGCCTCGCGCTCGATGCGCAGCTGGATCAGCCGCCGCTCCAGGCGATCCATCGCCTCGGGCTTGGAATCGATTTCCATCTTGATGCGCGCCGCGGCCTCGTCGATCAGATCGATCGCCTTGTCCGGCAGGAAGCGATCGGTGATGTAGCGGTGCGAGAGCTCCGCGGCGGCGACGATCGCCGGGTCGGTGATTTCCACGCCGTGGTGCACCTCGTATTTCTCCTGCAAGCCGCGCAGGATGGCGATGGTCGCTTCCACGCTCGGCTCGTCCACCAGCACCTTCTGGAAGCGCCGCTCGAGCGCCGCGTCCTTCTCGATGTACTTGCGGTACTCGTCGAGCGTGGTGGCGCCGATGCAGTGCAGCTCGCCGCGCGCGAGCGCCGGCTTCAGCATGTTGCCGGCGTCGATGGCGCCTTCGGCCTTGCCGGCGCCGACCATGGTATGCAGCTCGTCGATGAAGACGATGGTGTTGCCCTCGTCCTTCGCCAGCTCCTTCAGCACGGTTTTCAGCCGTTCTTCGAACTCGCCGCGGTACTTGGCGCCCGCCAGGAGGGCCGCCATGTCGAGCACCAGGACGCGCTTGTTCTTGAGCGACTCGGGCACTTCGCCGTTCACGATGCGCTGCGCCAGTCCCTCGACGATGGCGGTCTTGCCGACGCCCGGCTCGCCGATCAGCACCGGGTTGTTCTTCGTGCGCCGTTGCAGGATCTGGATGCAGCGCCGGATCTCGTCGTCGCGGCCGATCACCGGATCGAGCTTGCCGGCGCGCGCACGCTCGGTAAGGTCGAGCGTGTACTTGGCGAGCGCCTGGCGTTGGCTCTCATCACTCTGGGATGAAACGTTCTCGCCGCCGCGCACTTCCTCGATCGCCTTCTCGAGCGCCGCCTTGGTCACGCCCGCCTGCTTCATCAGGCGCCCGGTCTCGCCGTTGTCGCCCGCCGCGGCAAGCAAAAATAGCTCGGCGGCGATGTACTGGTCGCCGCGCTTCTGCGCTTCCTTGTCGGCAACATTAAGCAGGGTGGTGAGCTCACGCCCGAGCATCACCTCCCCCGGCGCGCCTTCGACCTTGGGCAGGCGCGCGATGGAGTCCGCGAGCGCCTTCTTAAGCGCATTCGCGTTGCCGCCCGCCTTGGCGATGAGGCCGGTAATGCCCTGGTCGTTCAAGAGCGCCGCGAGCAGGTGCTGCGGCTCGATGTACTGGTTATCGTTACCCAGCGCCGCGCTTTGCGCCTCGGCAAGCGCCTCCTGCAGCTTGGTCGTAAACTTCTCGAATCGCATCTCGTTGATCCTATAAAGCCTTTCAGGAATTCCCTCAAGCAAGATGGGGCCAAGGCCCCGGTATTCAAGGGAAAATCGCGCCCATGGAACGCCGCACCCGCTTTCATGTCGTGTACGTGGTCTTCGCGATTGTCGCGATGTTGCTGATTCAGGAAGGCTGGCAGCGAGCGCAGACCGTGGAGGTGCTCCCCTACAGCGACTTCGAGAAGCTGCTCGCCGAAGGCAAGATCGCCGAAGTCGTCGTCGACGATACGCACATCACCGGGAAGCTCAAATCGCCGCAGGGCGGCAAGACCGTGGCGATCGCCAATCGCGTCGAGCCGCAGCTCGCCGACCAGCTCAACAAATACGACGTCAAGTACACGCGCGTGCACCAGAGCACTTTTCTGCGCGACCTCCTGTCGTGGGTGGTGCCGGCGCTCGTGTTCTTCGCGGTGTGGTACTTCCTCGCGCGTCGTGTAAGCCAGGGCGGGCTCGGCGGCGGCTTCATGAGCATCGGCAAGAGCCGCGCCAAGATCTACGTCGAGAGCAAGACCGGCGTTACTTTTGCCGACGTCGCCGGCGTGGATGAAGCGAAGACCGAGCTCCAGGAGGTGGTCGAGTTCTTGAAGGACCCGAAGAAGTATGGCCGCCTCGGCGCGCGCGTGCCGAAGGGCGTGCTGCTGGTCGGACCGCCGGGGACCGGCAAGACGCTGCTGGCGCGCGCGGTCGCCGGAGAGGCCGGGGTGGCGTTCTTCTCGATCTCGGGGTCGGAGTTCGTGGAGATGTTCGTCGGGGTCGGCGCTGCCCGGGTGCGCGACCTTTTCGAGCAGGCGCGCGCCAAGGCGCCGGCGATCATCTTCATCGACGAGCTCGATGCGCTGGGGCGCGCGCGCGGAGCGGGACCGTACGGCGGGCACGACGAAAAGGAGCAGACCTTGAACCAGCTCCTCGTCGAGATGGACGGCTTCGATCCGATGACCGGGCTCGTGCTGCTGGCCGCGACCAACCGTCCGGAGATTCTCGATCCCGCGCTGCTGCGCGCGGGACGCTTCGACCGCCAGGTGCTGGTCGATCGGCCGGACAAGCGCGGGCGGCTCGCCATCCTGCAGGTGCATGTGCGCAAAGTACGCCTCGCGCCGGGCGTCGAGCTCGAGCAGGTCGCCGCACTCACGCCCGGGTTTTCCGGTGCCGATCTCGCCAACCTGGTCAACGAGGCCGCGCTCCTCGCGACGCGGCGCTCCGCAGACGCGGTGTCACAGGACGACTTCACGCAGGCGGTGGAGCGCATCGTCGCGGGTCTCGAGAAGAAAAACCGCGTGCTGAACCCGCAGGAGCGGCGCATCGTCGCGCATCACGAGATGGGTCATGCGATGGTGGCGATGGCACTCCCGGGCAGCGATCCGGTCCACAAGATCTCGATCATCCCGCGCGGCGTGGGAGCGCTCGGCTACACCATCCAGCGGCCAACGGAAGATCGCTTCCTGATGACGCGCGAAGAGCTCGACAACAAGATGGCCGTGCTGCTCGGCGGTCGCGCCGCCGAGGAGGTGGTCTTCGGCCACCTCTCCACCGGCGCCGCGGACGACCTCGCCAAGGTCACCGACATTGCGCGCAGCATGGTGATGCGCTACGCCATGGTCGAGGGCCTTGGCCACGTTGCCTACGAGGAGGAGCGCGCGCCGTTCCTCGGCGGACCGCTGCCGCAGGGTCATCGCGAGTACAGCGAGGAGACGGCGCGCGAGATCGACGTCGCGGTGCGCGGCATCGTCGAGCGCGCCTATACCAAGGCGATCGGCATCCTGCGCCGCCATCGCGCCGCGCTCGAGACCTGGGCGCAGCGGCTGCTCGAGAAAGAAACGCTCGCCGAAGCCGAGCTCGGCGAGCTGCGGCAGCAGGTCGCCCAGGCGGCGTAGAAAAAATAGGGACAGTCCCTATTTTCCTGAGAACTGTCGCCGTTTTGCTGCTGCTCGCCGCATGGCTCGCGGCCGGCCTGATCGGCCACGACCCCTGGAAGCCCGACGAGGCGTACACCTTCGGCCTCGTCTATCACATCCTGCAGCACAACGACTGGCTCGTGCCGACGCTCGCGGGCGAGCCGTTCGTCGAGAAGCCGCCGCTCTTCTACTGGACCGCCGCCCTCTTCGCCAATGCTTTCGGACCGGTGCTGCCGCTGCATGATGCCGCGCGGCTCGCTAGCGGTTTCTATGTCGCGCTCACGCTCGCCTTCACCTATCTCACGGCAAAAGACTGGTGCCAGTCGCCGATCGCCGCAGTGCTGGTCCTCGCCGGCTGCATCGGTTACCTGCAGCACGGGCACCAGCTGATTACTGACAACGCGCTCATGGCCGGCATCGCGCTCGGCCTGTACGGCCTCGCGCGCGCATCCGGACTCGCGCTTGGCACCGGCGCCGGCATGGCGTTCCTCTCCAAGGGTCTCCTCGGCCCGGGCATGCTGGCGGTAATCGCCATCCTGCTGCCGCTCTTTCGCGAGTGGCGCACGCCCGTGTATCTGCGCAGCCTGTTCATCGCGCTCCTTGCTCTCCTGCCGTGGGCACTGATCTGGCCGGCGCTCCTCTACCACGAGTCGCCTGCGCTCTTCCACGAATGGTTCTGGGTCAACAACATCGGCCGCTTTACCGGCGAAGCCGGACTCGGCGGCGTGCTCGACCACGCGCATTACGCCAAGGCGCTCGTCTGGTTCGCGTTGCCGGCGTGGCCGCTCGCGCTCTGGGCGCTCTGGCGCGACCGCTTCGCCTCGCCGCTGGTGCAGCTCTCGACAATCGCGTTCATCGTGATGCTGGCGGTGCTGAGCGCCGCGTCGTCCGCGCGCACCCTCTATGGTCTGCCGCTCCTCCTGCCGCTCGCGCTCCTTGCCGCGGTGGGGCTCGAGTCGGTGCCGGGCTGGCTGGCGCGGCCGCTCGATCTCATCGCGTTGGTGGGCGGCGCAGTCCTCGGACTCGCACTGTGGCTCGGCTGGCTCGCCTTCCTCGCCGGCTGGCAGCCGGGTGCGCTGCAAGCGCAGGCGCCGGGCTTCGTGCCGCAATTCGACCCGATCGCTACCGGCGCCGCCGTCGTCATCAGC
>DASREB010000161.1:0-2220 GCA_035652275.1 Burkholderiales bacterium | reverse complement strand
GAGCGCGAGCTGAAGAGCCTGCGGCGCGCATTCGACCTCGACAGGGTGTTCATGGAAGTCGGCGCCGGCGATTGCGCCCTCGCGCGGCGCGCCGCTGGCTACGTCGAGCGCGTCTACGCGCTCGATGTGTCCGAGGACATGATGGGCCGCCTGAGCGGCCCGCCGAACCTGGTGCGCGTGGTGCACGACGGCGTGCGCATTCCGCTGCCCGAGGGCGGCGTCGACATCGCCTTCAGCCGCGGGCTCGTCATCTCGCAGCTGCCGGGCATCTGCCGGGCGCTGAAGGACGGCGGCGTGTATTACACGAGCTCCGACGGCCCGGCCGCCGAGCTGCGCGCGACGTTCTTCGACGCGGGCTTTTCCCGGTTGCGCTACTACGTGAACGGTCTGCGTATCCCCTACCCGCTGGCGCGGGTCCTCGACGATCCCTTCCGGCTCGCCGCGATCAAGTGATGCGCAGGTTCTACGTGCGACCGGAGCGCGAGGCGCGCTACGGCGCGGGCGACGGCACGAGCTACGAGGATGCCTGGAACGGCCCGAACGCGGTGGACTGGCAAGCGCTTGCCCAGGCAGCGCCGGCCATGGTGCTCGTCTGCGGCGAGCGCCTGATCGTCCTCGAGGTGCACTGGAGCGAGCGCGCCACGCTCAAGAAGGCAGCGTAGCGGCATGAAGCGGGTCCTCATCCTGGTGGAGAACCTGCCGAGCCCGTTCGACCGGCGCGTGTGGCAGGAGGCGTGCGCGCTGCGCGATGCCGGCTACAGCGTCTCGATCATCTGTCCGACCGGGCGCGGCTACGAGGCGCGCTTCGAAGCGATCGACGGCATCCATATCTGGCGCTACCGGCTGCCGACCGAAGGCGCTGGCGCGCTCGGGTATCTGGTGGAGTACAGTGTGGCGCTCCTCTGGACGTTCGCGCTTTCGCTGCGCGTGCTGATCGGGCGCGGTTTCGACGTGATCCACGCCTGCAATCCGCCGGACCTCTTCTTCGTGGTCGGCGGCTTCTACAAGCTCTTCGGCAAGAAGTTCGTTTTCGACCATCACGATGCGAATCCGGAGCTCTACGTCGCCAAGTTCGGCCGCAAGGACTTCTTCTATCGGCTGATGTGCCGTCTCGAGCGGTGGACCTTCCGCACGGCCGACGTATCGATCGCCACCAATCTTTCCTACCGCCGCATTGCCATCGAGCGCGGCGGGATGAGACCTGAGCGCGTGTTCGTCGTGCGCAGCGGGCCGAGCCTGGAGCGCCTGCGCATCGTGCCGCCAAAACCCGAGCTGAAGCGCGGGCGGCGCTACCTGGTCGGCTACGTCGGTGTGATGGGCCGCCAGGAGGGCATCGATTACCTGCTGCGCGCGGCGGCGCACATCGTGCACGGCCTCGGACGGCGCGACGTGCATTTCGGTCTGGTGGGCGGCGGCACGTCGCTCGCGGAGCTGCAGGCGCTGGCGGTCGAGCTCGGTGTCGCCGACTACGTCACCTTCACCGGTCGCGTCCCGGATGACGAGCTCCTCGCGATGCTCAACACCGCGGACCTCTGCGTGAACCCGGATGTCGCCACCGAGATGAACGACATCTCGACGATGAACAAGGTGATGGAATACATGGCGCTCGCGAAGCCGATGGTGCAGTTCGACCTCGCCGAGGGACGTTATTCCGCGCAAGGCGCCTCGCTCTACGCGCGGCGCAACGACCCGATCGACCTGGCGGCGAAGATCGTCGAGCTGCTGGAGGACCCGGCGCGCCGCCGGCAGATGGGCGAATACGGCCGCCGGCGCGTGACCGAAGAGCTCGAATGGCGCCACGAAGTGCCGAAGCTGCTCGCGGCGTACGACGCGCTCTGGAGCCGGCCCGCGCCACGAGAACGCCCGGCGACCTGATGGCGTTGCGCGTCTGCGCCGCGTAGCGCGGGCGCTACGTTGCTGATTGGTCTCATTCCAGACAAACCAGCCTGTGCTGTCCCGAAGGTTGCGTGGCAGGCGAGCGAGACGTGGCGAGTGGTTCTGCCGCTCACCGGCGTTCACCTGGCGATGTTCGGCTATGACCTCGCTCATCCGGACCGCTTTCTCAACGCCGACCGTGCGGCCGTCCTCGGCGTTTGCCTTATCGCGCGCAGCGGTTAAGGCGTCTACGGCTGCGCGTGCGCGACCGGTGAAGCCGCGGCGGCGCTCTGTGGCCTTTCGAGGTACACGTAGCGGTCGAGCGCCGTAATCCGCGCCCGCGCG
>DASREB010000160.1:0-17191 GCA_035652275.1 Burkholderiales bacterium | reverse complement strand
TCCCCAGAGCACCAGCGCCGCGAGCAGGATGGCCGTCGTGCCCGATCCCGGAATGCCGAGCGTGAGGAGCGGCACCAGCGCGCCGCCGGTCTCCGAGTTGTTGGCGCCTTCCGGCGCCGCGACGCCTTCGATCACGCCGGTGCCGAACGCCTCGCGGCGGCGCGAGAACGCCTTTTCGACGCCATAGGAAATGAACGAGGCGATGGTCGAGCCGGCGCCCGGCAGCACGCCGATCAGGAAGCCGACGACCGAGCCGTTGACGAACGCAAAACGCGAATCCCGCAAATCCTGCACGGTCGGCAGCAGGTTGCGCAGCCCCTTCGGCACGGGCAGCGCGCGCGGCTCCTCGCGCGCTTCCATGTTGGCGAGGACCTCGCCGAGCGCGAAGACGCCGATCGCGACGACCACGAAGTCGATGCCCGACAGGAGCTCCATTCGTCCGAACGTGAAACGCGACGTGGTGCTGAAGGGATCCGTGCCGATGCCGGCGATCCACAGGCCGACCAGCATCGCGAGCAGCGCCTTCACGAGCGAGCGGCCCGCGAGCAGCACCACCATCGCGAGGCCCAGTGCCATCAGCGCGAAGTACTCCGGCGAGCTGAAGGCGAGCGCGAGGCGCGCGAGCGGCGGCGCGACCAGCATCAGGGCCAGCACGCCAATCGTGCCGGCGATGAAGGAAGCGATCGCCGCAATCCCCAGCGCGGCGCCGGCGCGTCCCTTGCGCGCGAGCTGGTACCCGTCGATGCAGGTGACCACCGAGGCCGACTCGCCGGGCACGTTCAGCAGGATCGAGGTCGTGGAGCCGCCGTACTTCGCGCCGTAGTAGATGCCGGCGAGCATGATGATTGCGCCCGCCCGGTTCATCAGCGCCGTCAGCGGCAGCAGCATGGCGATGGTCGCCGGCGGCCCGAGGCCGGGCAGGATGCCGACCACCGTACCGAGCAACACGCCGACGAAGCACCACCAGAGATTCACTGGTTGCAGGGCGACGGCGAAGCCATGCAAGAGGCCGGCGGCGATATCCATCAGGGCAGTGCCACGCCGAGGGCAAGCGAGAAGATGAGATAGAAGGCGCCAACCACCGCGCCCGCCGTGACGGCGGCAATCCACGGCGCGCGCCGGTACATCACGGCGACGATGAAGAAGCTGAGAAGCGCAAAGCTGATCGCGAAGCCGATCAGCTTGATCAGCGCGAGCGAGAGCGCGAACGCCGCCCAGGTGCCCAGCGCCCGGCCGGCGCCGCGCCAGTCGGCGTGCGGGTCCTTATCGCTCGCGAAGACGAGAACCAGCGACAGCGCGAGGATCGCGAGCCCATACCAGTGCGGAAAGAAGCCGGGGCCCGGGCCATCCGGGGTCAGATAGTCCCAGCCGCGCGCGGCAAAGACGATGTAGCCGCCAAGCGCGGCGAGCGCAAGCCCGGACCAGCAGTCCGGGGATCGCAGCCGCATTACTTCTTCTTGCGTGGCGCTTTTTTCGCCGGCCGCTTGGCGGGCGTTCTGGCCTTGGCTGCCTTCGGTTTTTTGTAGCGTCCTTCGGGCACGATCTCGCAGACGATGCCGCCGGGCGAGCGGAACTTGACCGGCACCACGCCCGGGTCGCTGATGATCTCGCAGCCGAGCGCGCGGATGCGCTTCTCGGCGGCCGGCAGATCGGCGACTTCGACGGCGAAGTGGTGGATGCAGGGGCCTTCGCCCGCGGCGCGCGATTCGGCCGATTGCGTGCCGGCGTCGTACTTGATGAGCGCGAGGTCGATCGTGCCGTCGCTCAGATGTCGCGACGTATGGTCGCGCACCCGATCGGTGCTCATCTCGCTGAAACCGAAAACCTCCCGATAGAACTGCGTGGTGCGCTCGAGGTCATCGACTCTCAGCGCGAGATGCACGATGCGGCTCATCGCTCCTCCTTAAGCAGGGTCCTCAATTTTGCAACATTGCCGAGCTCGTCTGCGGCCCAGATCGCATCGCACAGCCCCCGCGCGCGCGCTTTCCCGTACACCGGCGCGATGAGATCGTGCGCCTTGGCATCCACCTCGGCTCGCATCATCGGGTTCTCCGCCGTGCCGCGCACCGCGGTCACGTGCTGGCGCAGCGTCCGCCCGTCGCGCCGCGTCAGTTCGACGATGCCTTGGCGGCTGGGCATTGCCGCGCTTAGCTGGTCATCGCCCAGCAGCTGAACCTTCTTGCGCAGCGCCAGCACGCGCGGATCGCGCATGCGCTTTTCGTCATGCGCCGCCTTGAAGCTCACCGTGCCGTCGAGCAGCATCACGGCGCAGAGATGCTGCATGCAGATGTCCGGCATCGCGCGGTTGTCGGTGGTGTTCGCGCCCTGATGCGCCACGCGCACGACGAGCTGCTCGACATCGGCCGCTGTGACGCCATGCTCACGCATCAGCAAGTCCAATGCATCGAGCGGCGCCTGGATCGGCGAGCCCACCGGCCAGCGCTTGATGTTGGTGGCCATGATCTCGTAGCGCTCGCCAAGGGCATCGATCAGCCGCTGCGGCTCGGGCTTTCGCCCATAGGCAACGAAGAAGCTGCGCTCGCCCGAGAGCGCGTCCTCCACGCCGGTAAAACCGTGCGTCACCATCAGCGCCGCCGCGACGCCGTTTCGCGCCGGCATGCCGCCGAAGTCGAACGCCTTCTCGATGTGCTCCTCATCGCGCATCCAGCACGAGATGCCGGCCGCCTGCTGCGCGGTGTACGAGAGGCAGTGCCGCACCTGGCGATCATCGAAGCGCGCGAGCGCCGCCGCCGCAGCGGCCGCGCCGAACATCGGCCCGAAGCTGTGCGTCGAATGGCCGTCCTCGCGGAACTGGTAGGCGTCGAGCGCCATGGTGAGCCGGCAGCCCACGTCGTACCCGAGTGCGATGGCGCGCAGCAATGCTTCGCCGCTCGCCGCCTCGCGCTCGGCCATGGCGAGCGCGGCCGGGACAATGCCGCAACCGGGGTGCGTGAGCGAGGGCGCGTGCGAGTCATCGGTTTCGTCCGCGTGCGCCAACATGCCGTTCGCGAGCGCGGCATTTTCGGCTGTGGTGATGATGTTCGTCGCGACGACGCCAGCCTCTTTCGTCCCGCCGCGCGTGCGGGCATAGGCGATGGCCTTGCGCCCGGGCAGCAAGCGCGAGCCCGACACCATCGCGGCGATGGTGTCGAGCAAATGATGCTTGGTCTTCTCGGCGACTGCCGCAGGCAGCCGCCGCCTTGGCGCCTGCGCGATGTACGCGGCAAGGCGCTGCATCACCGGCGACACCGTCACGGCATGTATCCGCCGCCGTTCACATGGATCGCCTGGCCGGTGATGTAGCGGGCATCCGGCCCGCACAGCATGCGCACCATCGCCGCAATTTCCTCCGGCTCGCCGCGCCGGCCGATCGGCGGCGGCGCGCGCCGGCTTGCGGGTCGCTCAGGCACGCCGGGCAGCCCGCGCTCGCTTTCGATGGTGCCCGGCACGACGCAATTGACGGTGATCGCCTTGGGCGCAAGATCGAGCGCCAGCGCCTTGGTGAAGCCGGCGAGTCCGGCCTTGGCCGCGATCACGTGTGCCCGTCCGGTGGCGCCACGGTGGCCGGTCAGGCCGCCGATATTGATGATCGTGCCCGCGCCCGCCGCCGCAAGATGCGGCAGGCACGCCTGGCTGCAAAGGAACGCCGCGTCGAGCACCGTCGCGATCACATGGCGCCAATCCTCGAGCTTGATCTGCTCGAAAGGCGTTTCCATGCGCACCGCGGCATTGTTGATCAGCGCATCGAGGCGTCCGAAGCGCTTCACGGTGTCCTGCACGAGCGCGCGCACCTGCGCCGGATCGGTGACGTCCGCGATGTGCAGCGCCGCCTTGCCGCCCGCCTGCTCGATCATCGCCACGGTCTCCTCGGCCTGAGCGCGCGAGGTGCGGGCATTCACCATCACGGCGGCGCCGCCCGCGGCGAGCGAGCGCGAGATGGCGCGGCCGATGTTGCGCGCACCACCGGTGACGAGCGCGACCTTGCCGGTCAGTTCCTTCCCTGGAGTCATGCCAACGTTCGACATACCTTCCCTAGTGACTGATCGCCGGCAGCCAGGTGGCGAGCGGCGGAAAAATCATGACCATACCGATGAGCAGGAAAATGCAGGCGATGAAAGGCATGCCGGCGAGGTAGATGTCTTTCATGCTCGTCCCAGGCGGCGAAACTCCTTTCATCACGAATAGCAGCAGCCCGAACGGGGGCGTGGTGTAGCCCACCTCGAGCGCGAGCAGCATGATGAGGCCGAACCACGTGAGATCGAAGCCGAGCGTCTTGGCGAGCGGAAAGAAGATCGGCGCGGTGAGCAGCATCTTCGACAGCGGGTCCATGAAGCTGCCCAGAAAAATGATCACCCCGATCATGATGAGAACCATGCCGATCGGGGTGACGTCGAAACTGATGGCCCAGTTCATGAGCCCGGTCGAGGCGCCGGTGAAAGCGAGCACCTGGGCGAAGGTCGCCGAGCCGAGGATGACGAGGAACGCCATGACGGTGACGCGCAGGGTGCCGTCGAGGGATTTCACGAACGCCGTCCAGGTCATCTCGCCGTAGCACGCCGCCGCGACGATGACCGACACCGCGCCGAGCGCGGCGGCCTCGGTCGGCGTGGACCAGCCGGTCACCATGATCAGCACCGAGAAGACGATGATCACGACCATCGGCACCACGTCGACGAAGAAAAGCCGCCACTTCTCGCGCGCGCCCACACCCTCCGCGTGGTACATGGGCGCTGCCTCGGGAGCGATCACGGTCCATAGCCAGATCAGCACGCCGTACATCGCGGCGAGCACAAAGCCGGGGATGACGCCGGCCACCAGCAGATCGCCGACATCGGTGCGGCCAAGCGTCGCGAGCAGCACGGTGAGCGCCGAAGGCGGGATGATCACCGCGAGCCCGCCGACGCCCATGATCGGCCCGAGCGACAGGTATTTGCTGTAGCCGCGCTTCATCATCTCCGGAACCATCAGCCGCCCGAGCAGCGCGCAGGCGCCCATCGAGGAGCCCGCGGGCCCCGCGTAGGCGGTGCCGCCGATCAGCGTCACGTACGCGAGGCGGCCGCGGATATTTCCCAGCAGCTTGTCGGCCGCGTTGAAGCAGCGCGTCGCGAGCCCCGTGTGATAAAAGAGCTCGCCCATGAAGAGGAACATCGGGATCGGCACCAGCGCAAAGTTGGTCATCGCGCCGAAGCCGTTGTTGATGATCTGCTCGATGCCCGGGCCGCCGCCCATGAAGAGGATGGCGGCGATCACGTTGGTAATGAAGAAGCCGATCGCGACCGGGATGCCGAGCATCATCAGGCCCAAGGCCGAGCCGAAAAGCAGCAATGCGACCCAGTACCACGCCATGCCCATGGCTAGGCGCCGAGCTGCTCGGCGAACGACGCGAGAAAATCCTCGCCGCGCCAGAGGAAGCGCGCGAACTCGATCGCCATCATGAGGAAGGAGATCGGGATCCAGCCGACGATCATCCACCGGGGCATGTCGAAGGAGCGCACGTCGCGTTCCATGCCGAGGTAGTTGTCGATGGTGACGGAAAACCCGTACCAGGCTACGGTGAGACACACCGCAATGCACGCGACGCCGATGAAGCGCAGCAGCCAGCGGCGCGGGCGCGGCTTCAGGTGCATGAGCAGCAGCTCGACGTAAATGTGCCCCTTTTCGCGCACCAGCCACGGTGCGCCAAGGCACGGCACGATGAGAAGCGCGTACTCGGTGAAGGTGAAAAAATGCGCCGAGCTCTGGTAGCCCAAGTTACGCACCACCACGTCGAGCGTGATGACCACCATCATCGCCGCGATCAGGAACGCGCCAAGCCACGCCATGGCGTAAAGCAAGGCGCGGTAGGCGCGCGCAACGTGCTTCACGGCGGGGCCGGTGATTCCAAAGCCGGGTTACTTCGGCAGCGGGCCCGGCGTGAAGAGGTTGACGATCTTCTCGAAGTTTTCCATGCCGCCCGACTTCTCCATGCGCTCCTTCATGCGCGCGAGGCTCGCCGAGCGCGCGCCTTCGACGAAACGCTTGGACGCCTCCGGCGATTGCGCCACGGTCTTGATGCCGCGCTTCTTGAGCTCGGCCTGCTCCTCGGTCCAGAGCTTCTGTAGCGCCTGCAAGCTGGACACCTCGTGCTCGCTCGCCACGCGCTGCAGGATGTCGCGCGTCTTCGGCGAGAGCGATTGCCACTTCTTCAGGTTCACGAGGATGTGCAGGTCGGTGGAGAAGAAGTCCGGCAGGATGCGGTACTTGAGGTAGCGGTCCCAGTTCAAGTCCATGAGCCCGATCTGCGTCCAGGCCGTGAGATCCACCGTGCCGCGTTCGAGCGCGGTGTAGAGCTCGGTGGAGGGCAGGTTGATGACCTGCGCCCCAAGGTAGTTGGTGAGGAACGCGTTGTAGATCGGGTTGCCGCGGACCTTGAAGCCCTTGATGTCGATGTGACCGCTCGAGTCGAGCCTCGGCTCCTTGGTCGACCACAGGTCGAAGCGGATGCCGCTATCGACCCAGGCGAGGTTGTAGACGCCGATGCGCTTCTGGTGGATCTGGTTCAGGAGATCCATGCCGCCGTTCTTGCGCGCCGTGGGGCCGTCAATGGTGGAGGCCGACACCGCGTCGCACTCCGGCACCTGCGCAGCATAGAAGGCGCACGGCGTGTACACCATGTCGACCACGCCGCTTCGCACCGCGCCCGGCTGCTCCATCATGCCGATTGCTTCGGGTCCGCCGCGCACCTGGATGGTGAACTCGCCTTTACCGGCCTGGTTCGCTTTCTTGACGAATTCGAGGAAACTGCGCGAATAGATGAGCGACGCCGGAAACACGTGGGTCGCGCTGATGGTATCGGCCGCGAGCGCGGATCCAGAAAAGATTAAGCCGAGCGCGACATAGCGCAGTCTCATTCCTTCCCCCTCGGGTTGTCTGGCGAGCGCGGGGCATCTTACCATCTACGCCGGTGACGACGGTCTTCACGGCGTTCGAGCAAACCGCGCGCGCCCACGGTGCGAAGCCGTTCCTGCAGGTCCCGCCGGAGAAGCTCGAGTTGAGCTATGCACAGGCGCTCGATCGCGTCGCCGCAATCGCCCGGCTTTATGAGCGGCGCGGCTATCGCCATGGTCATCGCGTCGCGTTGAAGCTGCCGAATTGCGCAGCATTCCTTTTGCATTTCCTGGCGCTCAATTCGCTCGGCATCGCGGTCGTGCCGGTGAACCCGGACTACCAGCGCTCTGAGCTCGACTACGTCGTCTCTCACAGCGGAGCCGCGCTGGTCGTCGATTCCTCGGCGCTCGCGCACTTCGATCCTCCGGCCGCGCCAGCGGCCGGCAACGCCGATGAGTGCGCGCTCCTTTATACGTCCGGCACTACCGGCAAGCCGAAAGGCTGCCTGCTCAGCAATCTTTACTTCCTCACTATCGGCCGGCGCTACATCGACGAAGGCGGCCTTTGCAGCTTGCGCCACGGCGAGGAACGGCTCATTACGCCGCTGCCGCTCTTCCACATGAACGCGCTTGCCTGCTCCACCATGGCAATGATTCTGGCGGCCGGCTGCGTGGTGCAACTCGATCGCTTCCATCCACGCACCTGGTGGCGGCAGGTGGTCGAATCCGGCGCAAGCATCGTCCACTATCTGGGCGTCATGCCCGCGATCCTGATGCAGCTGCCGCCCGCGGCCGAAGATCGCGCCCATCGGGTGCGCTTCGGCTACGGTGCGAACGCCAATCCCAAGGACCATGCGGCGTTCGAAGCGCGCTTTGGCTTTCCGCTGATCGAAGCGTGGGCGATGACCGAAACCGGCGGCGGGGCGATGGTCGCGGCAAGCCGGGAGCCGCGACACGTCGGCACGCGCTGCATCGGCCGGCCGCGCGATGATGTGGAGATCCGGATTGCCGAGTCAGGCGAGCTGCTGGTGCGCCAGGCGGGACCCGATCCGCGGCGCGGTTTCTTCTCCGGCTACCTGAAGGACGAGGCGGCGACCGAGCAGGCGTGGCGCGGCGGCTGGTTCCACACCGGCGATGCCGTGCGCCGCGGCCCGGATGGGCAACTGCATTTCGTCGACCGCCTGAAGAACATCATCCGCCGCGCGGGGGAGAACATCGCCGCACTGGAGGTAGAGGCTGCGCTCGCCGAGCATCCTGCGGTCGCGCAGGTTGCTGTAATCGCCGTCCCCGACGCGGTGCGCGATGAGGAGGTGATGGCCTGCGTCGTGCTGAATGCCGGCAGCCGGGCAGAGCGAGACACCGCGCTCGCCATTCAGGACTGGTGCTTCGAGCGGCTGGCCTATTTCAAGGCACCCGGCCACGTCGCGTTTCTGGCCGCGCTGCCGGTGAGCTCCACCAACAAGGTGCAGAAGGCGAAGCTCGCCGACTTCGCGCTCGATCCGACGCAGGCCTTTGACTTGCGGGAACGCAAGCGCCGCAAATGAGAAAAATAGGGACTGTCCCTATTTTCCGGCGATGAGCCGCAAGGCCTACGACGGCGTGGCGGTCGCCGTGCCGGTCACGGTGCCTTACGTGCGCTACTCGATCCGTGCGGCGCACTGGTGGCTCGCCCGCTGCTTCGCCGAGCTGCTCAAAGGCTCGGGGCTGCGCAAGGAGGAGATCGACGGCTTCTCGGTCGCGAGCTTCACGCTCGCGCCGGATACGGCCATCGGCCTCACGCAGCACCTCGGTCTTTCGCCGCGCTGGCTCGATCACGTGCCCTTCGGCGGCGCGAGCGGCGTGGTGCAGCTGCGCCGGGCAGCCCGCGCGGTCCAAAGCGGCGATGCCGACGTCGTCGCCTGCCTCGCCGGCGACACCAACCATGTCGATTCCTTTCGCCTGACGCTCGCGAACTTCAGCCAGTTCGCGCGCGACGCCGTCTATCCCTACGGTGCTGGCGGCCCCAACGCCAGCTTTGCGTTCCTCACGGCGTACTACATGCGCGCGCACGGCGCGAAGCGCGAGGATTTCGGCAAGCTGTGCGTCGCGCAGCGTGCCAACGCCCTTAAGTTCCCGCATGCGCTATTCAAGAAGCCGCTGACGCTGGAGGAATATCTCGCCGCGCGACCGATCGCAGAGCCGCTGCATCTTTTCGATTGCGTCATGCCGTGCGCCGGGGCCGACGGTTTTCTCGTGCTCGCCGAGGACCGCGCGAAGCGCCTCGGCCTGCGCTACGCGCGCCTTCTGGGCACCATCGAGCGGCACAACGCCTTCGCAAGCGACCCGGTACAGGTGCGCGCGGGCTGGGCGCTCGACCGCGCCGATCTCTACGAGCAGGCGGGCGCCGGCCCCAACGATATGGACTTCGTGCAAACCTATGACGACTATCCGGTGATCAGCGTCATGCAGCTCGAGGACCTGGGCTTCTGCGCCAAGGGCGAAGCGCCGGGGTTTATCCGCCAGCACAGCTTTACCTGGGACGGCTCCTTCCCGCTCAACACCTCCGGCGGGCAACTGTCCGTCGGGCAGGCGGGCGCCGCCGGCGGCTCGCTCGGCCTCGTCGAAGCACTGCGCCAGCTCACGCGCCAGGCCGAGGCACGCCAGGTCAACGATGCGAAACTCGGCCTGGTGAGCGGTTTTGGCATGATCAACTTCGATCGCGGCCTCGGATCGGGCGCCGCGATATTAGGAAACTGAGTCGGATGCTCGAGCGGCCCAAGCGCAAGAACCCCGTACTGCGCACGCGCCTGCCGACGCTGCCGCCGGGGGCGCGCAGTCGGATCGCATTGGGTCTCACGGCCGCCGCGGCGCTCGGGCGCTTCGAGCTGCAGCAATGCCGCGATTGCGGCACGGTGCAATATCCGCCGCGCGAGGCATGCCAAAACTGCCTGTCGATCCGGCTCGACTGGAAAGCCCAGCCGCCCGATGGCGAGCTCCTCGCGGCGACGGTACTGCACCATAGCAACGATCTTTTCTTCCGCGAACGCTTGCCGTGGCAGCTCGGGCTGGTAAAGCTCGACTGCGGCCCGACGGTGGTCGCTCATTTGCACGAACGGATTGGAGCGGCGCCCAGCCGCGTGATCGTCGCGGCGAAGCTCGACCGCGCTGGCCAGGCGGTGCTCGTGGCGCTGCCCGACAAGGAGACGAACATGGCAGAAGACCGGCAGCTGCGCGAATTCACCTGCGACCCCAAGTTTCGCAAGGTGCTCGTCACCGACGGCAAGACCGCGCTCGGGCAGGCGATCGCGAAAGCGCTCGCCGCAGCCGGCGCTGATCTCATCTGGGTCGGCCACGCCGAGCCATGGAAAAAGTTCGCGGGCTTCGATGAGCTCGCGGCACTCCCGCAGGTGACCCTCATGCCGCTCGATGTCACCGACTCCAAGAACGTGCGCGAAGTCGCCGCGGAAATCGGCGGCAAAGTAGACATCCTCATCAACAACGCCGAATACCATCGCGCCTACGGCATCGCCAATCGTGCGGGCGTGGACACCGCGCGCGCCGAGATGGACGTCAACTACTTCGGTCTGCTGCGCCTCGCGCAGGAGTTCGGTCCTGCGTTGCGCTCGCGCGGCGCCGATGGACTGGCGAGCGCCACGGCGTGGGTGAACGTGCTCTCCATCTATGCGCTCGCCAATTTCCCGCCGCACGGCACCTTTTCGGCGTCGAAAGCCGCGGCGCACTCGCTCGCCCAGTGCCTGCGCGCCGAGATGCGGCCGGCCGGCGTGCGCGTCATCAATGTCTTTCCCGGGCCGCTCGACGATGACTGGAACCAGCTGCTGCCACCGCCCAAGATCGCGCCCGCGGCGCTCGCCAATGCCATCGTCAAGGCGCTGCAGCAAGGCCTCGAGGACGCCTATCCGGGGGACGTCGCGCAGGAATGGCTCGCGCGTTGGCGCGACAATCCGAAGGCGTTGGAAAAGGAACTGTCGACATGACGCTTTTGCTTTCCGGAAAAGCGAAAACCCCCCGTTCGAACCGATGAGCGCGCTCGCCGAATTGGCGAAAGGCCTTGCGAGCGGCAAGGTCAAGGTCGTCGACCTCACGCACACGCTCGATCCCCAGTTTCCGCAAATCACGCTGCCGCCCGAGCTCGGCCAGGCCTGGCCGTTCAGGATCGAGGAGGTCTCGCGCTACGACGAGCGTGGACCGGCCTGGTACTGGAACAATTTTTCCTGCGGCGAGCATACCGGTACGCATTTCGATGCGCCGATTCACTGGGTTTCGGGCAAGGACCTGCCGAATAACGCCGTCGACACCATCGCCCCGGAGCGCCTGATCGGCCCGGCGTTCGTGATCGACTGCAGCAAGGAAGCGGCTGCCGATGCCGACTTCCTGCTGACGAGGAAGCACCTCGTTGCCTGGGAAGGCAAGCATGGCCGCATCGCGCCGCGCTCTTGGGTACTGATGCGTACGGACTGGTCGAAGAAGTGGCACGACCCCGTCGCCTTCCAGAACTACGACGAAGAGGGACAACACACGCCCGGGCCCGACATCGACGCGGTGAAGTTCCTGGTCGAAGAGCGCGACATTCTCGGGTTCGGCACCGAAACCATCGGCACGGATGCGGGGCAGGCGTACCACCTGCGGCCACCCTACCCTTGCCATTACTACATGCACGGCGCCGGGCGCTACGGCCTGCAGTGCCTCACCAATCTCGATCAGCTGCCGCCGGCCGGCGCGCTGGTGGTGGCGCCGCCACTGAAAATCATCCAGGGCAGCGGCAGCCCGTTGCGCGTGCTCGCCCTCGTGGAGTCGCGATGAGCAAATACAAGCTGTGGTTCCAGGGCGCCACCGACCGCGTGCACATGGCGCCTTACATCGGCAAGGTCGAAGCGCACCTGAAGAGCATCCTCGACCCGGATTTCTCCGCGACCTTCCATACCACGACGCCGCCGGCGACCACCACGCACGCAGTCACCGAGTATCGCATCGGCCGCAACCTCATCAAGAACGCCGTCGAAGCTGAGCGGCAAGGCTACGCGGCGATGGCGATCACGCATTTCCAGGACGCCGGCCTTGCCGAGGTGAAATCGGTGGTCGAGATCCCGGTGCTCGGCCTGGGAGAGACCACGCTGATGCACGCGCTGACGCTCGGCCGCAAGCTTGGCCTGGTGACGATCAATCCGATCTTCATTCCGTGGCACGAGGACCAGGTAACGCGCTATGGCTTGCAAAACCGCGTAGTGGGCGTGCGCGCCGTGCAGGCGAGCGTGGCCGACTTCATCGACTCGTTCGCGAGCGCCGCCGCCAAGGCGAAGCTCGCGCCGAAGTGGGAACGCGAGTGCCGCTTGCTGCTCGACGCCGGCGCCGACGTGATCGTGCCGGCAGGCGGCCTGCCGATGATGCTGTTCGGTGCGGAGCGCGGCGCCAACATCGACGGCGCGCCGATCGTGAACGGCGTGACGCTGATCGCGAAGATGGCGGAGCTTGCCGTGCGGCTGCGCGAGCAGGCCGGCATGTTCGCCGTCAGCCGGCGCTCGAACTACGTGAAGCCACCAGAGAAGGCCTTGCGCGAATTTCTCGAGCAGGGATGAGCCAGACGCTCGCGCAAAAGCTCGTTGCGCGCGCGGCCGGGCGCGAGAGCGTCACGCCGGGCGAAATCGTGACGTGCAAGGTCGATCTCGCCATGGTGCACGACTCGAGCGGCCCGCGGCGATTGAAGCCGATGCTCGAGCGCCTTGGCGCCAAGGTGTGGGATCCATCGAAGGTCGTGGTGATCACCGACCATTACCTCCCGGAGTACGACGACGAGAGCCGCAAGATCCTGCGCATCGCGCGCGAGTGGGTGCGCGAGGCCGGCGTCGATAATTTCTACGACGCGCAAGGAATCTGCCACGTCGTGCTGCCTGAGCGCGGCCATCTGAGGCCGGGCATGTTCGCCGTCGGCGGCGACAGCCATTCCCCCACCGGCGGCGCCTTTGCCGCCTATATGTTCGGCATCGGCGCAACCGAGATGCTCGGCGTCATGGTCACGGGCGAAATCTGGCTCAAGGTGCCGCACACGATTGCGCTGGACTTCGACGGCCGCCTCGCGCCGGGCGTGGCGGCGAAGGACATCATGCTCTTCCTCATCGGGCGCTTCGGCATGGATGGCGGTCAGTACCAGGCGGTCGAGTACCACGGTCCGGCGATACGCGCGTTGTCGATGCAGGAGCGCATGACTCTCTGCAACATGACGGCGGAGCTCGGCGGCCAGACCGGCCTTGTTGCCTCCGACGAAGTGACGCGCCAATACCTGAAGCGCGACATCGAGATCTGGGATAGCGAGCCGAGCGCGCCGGTGCTCGCACACCATCGCTTCAACGCAACCGAGCTCGCACCGCAGGTCGCCGCGCCGCACAGCCCGGCGAATACGCGTCCGGTCACCGAGTTCCGCGAGCAGCTCGACCTCGCCTATATCGGCGCCTGCACTGGCGCGAAGCTCGATGACCTGCGCATGGCCGCCAAGGTGCTCAAAGGCCGCAAGGCCAAGACCCGCCTTCTCGTCGCGCCCGCGAGCCTGCGCGACCAGCAGTCCGCGGAGCGCGAGGGCACGCTCGGCATCCTGCTCGATGCGGGCGCCGAGCTGCTCGCGAACTCCTGCGGCATGTGCGCGGGCTTCGGCCCGAACCTGCTCGCCGCCAATACCGTGACCATCTCGACAACGGCGCGTAACTTCAAGGGTCGCATGGGCGATCCCGCGGCGCAGGTGTATCTCGCTTCACCGTACACCGTGGCGGCTTCCGCCGTCGCGGGGCGCATCACCGACCCGCGCGAACTACTCGCATGAAGGCTTGGGTTTTCGGGGACAACCTCGACACGGACGTCATCGCTCCGGGGCGTTACATGAAGTTCGGCATCGAGGAGATCGCGAAGCATTGCCTCGAGTCGGTATCGCCCGCTTTTTCCCACGAAGTAAAGCCCGGCGACATCGTCGTCGGCGGCCGCAACTTCGGCGCCGGCTCCTCGCGCGAGCAGGCGCCGGAAGCGCTCAAGCACCTCGGCGTCGCGGTGCTGATCGCCGAATCGTTCGCCGGTCTCTTCTATCGCAATGCCATCAACCTCGGCCTGCCGGCGCTGCTGTGCGCCGGCGCCAAGCGCATCCGCGATGGCGACGAGCTCGAGGTGGAACTCGAACGCGGCAAGGTGAAGAATCGGACCACCGGCGAGACCCTCGACTGCGAGCCGGTCCCGGCGTTCCTCATGACCCTGATCCGTGACGGAGGGCTACTGCCGCATCTGGAGAAAAAGCTTGCGCGAAAGGCTTAGCCGCGGCCCGGCGGGCGCGACTGCCGGCGCGGATACTGGGCTTGGAAAGCGTTGCGAAAAATGAGCCGGCATGACGTCATCGTCGTCGGCGCCGGCCCGGTCGGACTGGCGTGTGCGCTCAAGCTGTCGCGGGCGGGCATCGATACGCTGCTCATCGAGGCGGAGCCGCAGCTCAACGAGGAGCTGCGTGCCTCGACGTTCCATCCGCCGACGCTCGACATGCTGGAAGAGTTCGGCATCACCGCGGCGCTGATCCGCCAGGGACTGATCACGCCGACCTGGCAGGTACGCATGCACCCGGGCGGCGAGCGCGCTGAGTTTGACCTCTCGCTCCTCAAGGATCACACGCGGCATCCCTACCGCGTGCAATGCGAGCAGTGGAAGCTCTCCCGCCTGCTCGTGACGCAGCTGGCCGGCGAGCTGTGGTTCGAGACGCGCGCCACGGCGGTATCGCAAACGCCGGCAGCGGTGACACTCATGGCCGAGCGCGGCGGCGAGCCGCTCGAGCTGGAGTGCCAATACCTGGTCGGAGCCGACGGCGCGCGCAGCGCGGTGCGCAAGTCGCTCGCGCTCGACTTCGAAGGCCTGACCTTCCCGGAAACCACCATCCTCGCCACCACGCGCTTTGACTTTGCGGCGCACATGGAGGGCCTTTCCGGCGTCAACTATTGCTGGGCGCCGACCGGGACGTTCAGCCTGCTGCGCCTGCCGGGCGAATGGCGCGTCTCGCTCTACCCGGACGACGGCGAGTCGGTGGAAGCCGCGCTCGAGCCCGACGCCATCGAGCGCAAGATGCAGCGCATCGTGCCGCGCAGCGAGCGCTACGAAGTACTGCAGACACGGCCCTATCGCATCCACCAACGGGTGGTCGATCGCTATCGCGTCGGCCGGGTGCTGCTCGCCGGCGATGCCGCGCACCTCAACAGTCCATCGGGCGGCATGGGCATGAACGGCGGCATCCACGACGCGTTCAGCCTCGCCGACAAGCTGGCGCGCGTATTGCGCGGCGGGGACCCGAGCCTGCTCGACCTCTACGGGCGGCAGCGGCGGCCGGTCGCGCTCGAGCAGATCCTCGCCCAGTCGGGACGCAACCGCGCGCGCATGCAGGAGCGCGATCCGGAAAAGCGCCGTGCAGCATTGCGCGAGCTGCAGGCGATCGCCGCGGATCCGGAGCGGGCGCTCAAGCATCTCCTGCGCACGTCGATGATCGAAGGCCTGCGCCAGGCGCAAGCGCTAGCAGCATGAGCGCGGACTACGGTGCCGGCGGCCTGGTGGCGATCCTGACGCCGCAGGCGAACACCACGGTGGAGGCGGAGCTCGGCGTGCTGCTCGAGCCGGACGTGGCGACGATCGTGTCGCGTCTCACGTGCTACGAACAGGACTCGCGCACTCGGCTCATGGGTTACTTCCACAGTGTGCCAGCGTCGCTGCGCGCCTTCGATACCGCAAAGCCTGCTTTCGGTCTCTTCGCCTGCACCGGCTCGACATACCTTGTCGGTCTGGAAGAGGAGGACCGCGCCTTTGCCGCGCTGCCTATGCCGCTTATCTCGGCCGCGCGCGCAGTGATGCAGGCGCTCGATGCGCTGAGCGCAAAGCGCCTCGCGTTGGTGTCACCTTATCCGGCCTGGCTCACGGACGCCTGCGTCGCCTTCTGGCAATCGCACGGAAAGACAGTGGTCGAGGTACGCGCGCCGCCAGGCGATCGCTCCGACTCCCGTCGCATCTACGACTTGGGCTCGTCGCAGGCTCTCGAGCAAATCAATGGCCTGGCAAACGCCAAGGTCGACTGCATCCTGGTCACCGGTACCGGCATGCCAAGCCTCGCTGCAATCGCCAAGGCGCGGCCCGCGCCGCCCGTACTGTCGTCGAACCTGTGCCTCGCGTGGGCCGCCCACCGCAAGCTCGGCCGCGAGATACCGCTTCGCGTCTGGCTCGCACAGGACGCGCCGTGGCGCGAACGGCTGGCGCTGCGTTTTCCGAAGGCGCTGCAATGAGAAGACTGCTGCTTTTCCTCGCACTGCTTCCGCTCCTCGCGATCGCGCAGGAATATCCGAGCCGGCCGATTCGCCTCGTCGTGCCCTTTCCGCCGGGCGGCTCGACCGATGTGGTGGCGCGGCTCCTCGCCACGAAGCTGAGCGAGGGCTTCAAGCAGCCGGTCGTCGTGGAGAACAAGCCAGGCGCCGGCTCGACGCTCGGCACCGAGCAGGTCGCGAAAGCCGCGCCGGACGGTTACACGCTGCTCATTACCGCGCTGCCCTCCATCGTCACCGGACCGCTGACGAACCGCGAGGTGCGCTACGACCCGCTGAAGGATCTGACGCACGTGGCGATGATCGGCTCGTTCCCGAACGCGCTGGTGGTGCGCGCGGATTCGCCGATCGATTCGGTCGCCGCGCTCGTCGCCTTCGCCAAGGCGAATCCCGGCAAGCTCTTCTACGGCTCGGCAGGACCCGGATCCGCCGGTCACCTGACCGGCGAGCTGCTGCGGCTGCGCGCCGGCATCGACATCGTGCACGTGCCCTACAAAGGCGCGGCCCCGGCCTTTGCTGATCTCCTCGCCGGTCAGATCACCGCCGATTTCGACGGCATGATCAACGCGGTGAATCAGTCGCACGCCGGCCGCATCCGGCTGCTCGCGGTGAGCTCGCAGAAGCGCCTGCCGAACTACCCCGACCTGGCGACGATCGACGAGACGGTGAAAGGCGTGGCCGGCGACTCGTGGTTCGGCCTCGCGGGCCCGGCGGCGCTGCCGGCGCCGATCGTGCAGCGCGTCGACAGCGAAACGTTGCGCGCCCTGCAGGCTGCAGATGTGCGCAAGCGCCTCGAGGACACCGGCATGACGATCACGGCGATGCCCGGGCCGCAATTCGTCGAGTTCATCCAGGCGGACATCCGCAAGTGGACGCCCGTAGTACGCGCCGCAAAGCTCGAGCGAGGAGGAAAGTAACCATGGCTGACGCAAAGCAGCCGGATCTGCTGATCAAAAACGTCCGCGTGGTGCGGCCCGGGGAAAGCGCGCCACGCGAGGCTGACATCGC
>DASREB010000159.1:0-5973 GCA_035652275.1 Burkholderiales bacterium | reverse complement strand
CTGGTGCCGCTCGGTGTCGACAATCTTCTCGTCGCCGGCCGCTGCGCTTCGATGACGCACGGCGGCCAGTCGGCGGCGCGCGTCTCGGGCGCGTGCTTCGCCATGGGCCAAGCCGCGGGCAGCGCCGCGCACCTCGCGCTCAAATCCGGCGTCGCGCCGCCGGACGTCGACAGCGGCGAGCTGCAGACGATGCTGATGCACAATGGCGCATGGCTCGGCTGAGCGTTAAGCGCATCGCCGGCGCGCTCGGCGCCGAGATCGGCGGCGTCGACCTGCGCGAGCTCGACGGCGAGACCGTCACCGCGATCCGCGAGGCGTGGCTCGAGCATCTCGTGGTGTTCTTTCGCGACCAACCGCTCACACCGGCGCAGTACATGGCGTTCGCGAGCCGCATCGGCCGGCCGATCGAGTATCCGTTCGTGAAGGGCATCGCGGGCTTCCCAGAGATCATCGAGGTGAAGAAGCTCGAGCACGAGCGGGTCAACTTCGGCGGCGTCTGGCACTCCGATACCGCGTATTTGGAAGTGCCGCCGATGGCGTCCATGCTGCTTGCGCGCGAAGTGCCGCCGAGGGGCGGCGATACGCTCTTCGCCAACATGTACATGGCGTACGAGACCCTGTCCGACGGAATGAGGCGGCTGCTCGAGCCCCTCTGGGCGGTCAATTCGTCGGCGAAGGCGGACGTCACGCGCACCCGCGAGGACCGGCTGAAGACCGACGGCAGCGATAAGGTCGGCAAGGAACTCGTCGCCGAGCATCCCGTGGTGCGCACGCATCCGGAAACCGGCCGCAAGGCGCTCTACGTCAATTTCGCGCACACGGCCCGCTTTCGCGGCATGACGGAGAACGAGAGCGCGCCGCTGCTGGAATTTCTTTTCCGGCACCAGACCCGGCCGGAGTTCACCTGCCGCTTCGCATGGCAGGTGGGCTCGCTCGCGCTCTGGGACAACCGCTGCGCGCAGCACAACCCGGTGAACGACTACCACGGTCATCGCCGGCTCATGCACCGCATCACGCTGGCCGGCGATCGTCCGAAATAATTCCGTACGTCGTACGAAATTTACTTCATGCGGTCCTTGACCCTGCCGAGCGCGTAGCGGGCGCATTCCTCGTCGAAATTGCCGCCCGGCGCGCCGCTCACGCCGAGCGCGCCGATGGTCTCGCCGTTGGCGATGATCGCGACGGCGCCCTGTGCGTAGGTGATGTTCGGCAGCGGGAACTGCGGCACGTTGCTCGGCGGATTCTTCGCCAGCCGGTCGGCGATCTGCTTGGTGGTCTCTTCCTTGCGCGCAAGGCCCATCGAGGCGACGGTGTAGGCCTTGTAGTACGCGTTGTCCATCGAATGGATCGGCGCGCCGTCGCCGCGCAGCAGTGCCTGGCGAATGCCATCGAGATCGACGACCACCGCAACGACCTTGTAGCCGTTACGCGCGCACTGCGCGACCGAGTCGCCGACGAGCTCGTTGGCGAGCGCGGCTGACAGCTTGTGCGTAGTGACCAATCCCTGAGCTTGCAGTGTGCTGCTCGCCGCGATCAAGGCGGCCGCGATCAAAGCGGTAGTGCGGAACATCGGTCTCCTCCCGGTGGGTGGTGGGAGGCGCAGTCTAGCGCTTGGCGGCCACCGATTCGCAAGTCGCGGCACTGCGCAGATGCCGCTCGCGCATGCCCTGGAATAGCTGCTTCACGGCAGCATCATCGATGCGCGGCAGCGCCTGCTCGAACTCGCGGATCGCCCAGCGCAGTCCTTTGACCAGGAAGCCGATGCGCTCGCGCGCCCCGTTGACCGCGACTGCTTTGCCGTAGAACTCGCCGGTTGCGTGGCTGTAGTCGCGACCGCGGCGCTTGAGCTGCTCGCCGATCAGCGCGCAGTTGTGCGCCTCGTCGTCGTGTACTTTGCGCAGCGTCTGCCACTCGGGGCCGTGGCGCGGCCAGTCGTCCATGAAGACGACCAGCGCCCTGGCGCCGGCGCGCTCGGCCTCGAGCATGCGGTTCAGGAAATCGACCAGCTCCGCCTCGCTCATCTTTTCAGCAGCCCGCGCAGCTTGTCGGTCGCATCCTTCGCCTTGTCGCGCAGCTGCTCGATCGCGGCCGGGGCACGGCTGATGGCGATGCGGCTTAGCTCGGTCCACACTTCATCGGTCAGCTCGGCGGCAGTGGCGCCGCCTTTTTTCTTGCCGAGATCGCGCAGCTGCACGTCACCGAGATCGACGGTGAGCGCGCCGCCGTAGCTCACCTTGGCCTTGCGGATCTGCACGTGATCGACGATGAATTTGCGCTGCGGCGCATCCTTGCTCTTCTCCGCCGCGCCGCTGCCGCCCTGCGATTTCGGCAGCTGCGACTTGATGTGGTTCTGGATGGCGCTCAGGTTGTCGCCTTTCGCCCCGCGCTCGTAGGTGATGCTCGGCGCCTCGAGCGAGATCTCCTTTATATGCACGACATCCTTCGTGATGGTGGCCGGATCGACGGCGAGACGCATTTCGCCGAGCGTCACGGCGTGCGGCGCGCTGAAGCCCTGCGGATTGCCGATTTCGAGTCCGGTGATGGCGCCGACGCCCTGCACGGGCTCGAGCTTCACTGCTTTCACTTTCACCGCCGTCCCGGTGAGCTGCGGCCCGTAGTGCTCGATGGCGCGCTTGATGAGCACATCGCGCGAGCTGTAGAGCCACCAGGCGCCCGCGCCGAGCGCGACCAGCAGGATCGCGAGGACGAGCAGGATGACGGTGCGGGCTCTCATGCAAGGGTAGTAAACGTAGCCGGGTGCCGCTCCCGGGAAGAAAACCTCGCGCGTTTTGCGTTAGCTGAGATGAACGTACTCGTAGTCTACCGGCAGGTTGTTGATGCCGCGCTCGGGCGGCGCGATCCAGGCGGCCATCCTGCCGGGCTCGATCACGCGCTGCATCAGCGAATGCACGAAGGCGCGGTCGCGCTCGGTGGGGATCCAGTCCTCGAGCCGCCGCTCGTAGTCGGTGCGGGCGATCAGCTTGCCGTGGGTGTCGACCGGCTGGCCGGCCCACGGGCCGATCTGACGGCGAAAGCGCGAGGAAGGCAGCGTCAGCCTGAAGTCATGGCCGGCGCGCTCGATCATGCGGTTCCAGCGCTTCAGCCCGATCTCGCAGTCCTTGAGGTAGGACTCGCGCATCACTTCGTTCAAGGCGTTCAGCATCGGCACCGTCTCCGCGCCTTGCGGCGTCTCGATCGTCATCGTCACCTCGCGCAGCACGTGGTCCTGGTAGGTCGGCTCGTCGGGCCGGCCTTTCATGCCGCTCGCGAAATTGGCCGCGGAGTTAGACGAGATCTCGGAGCCGAAGAGGTCGAGCGAGCTCGAGCACCAGTAGTTGAGGTACTTCTGCAGCGTCGGCAGATCGATCGCACCTTCGGCGCGGATGCGCGCCGGGTCGTCGGTGCCGAGCTCCTTTATCACCTCGAGGGTGCGCTTCACGACGCGGCTTATGCCGGTCTCGCCGACGAACATGTGGTGCGCCTCCTCGGTCAGCATGAAGCGACAGGTGCGCGACAGCGGATCGAACGCGCTCTCGGCAAAGCTCTTCAGCTGGTACTTGCCGTCGCGATCGGTGAAGTAGGTGAAGCAGAAGAGCGAGAGCCAGTCGGTCATCGGCTCGTTGAAGGTGGTCAGGATGCGCGGCTTGTTGGCATCGCCGGAGTGGCGCGCGAGCAGCTCCTCGGCCTCTTCGCGGCCGTCGCGGCCGAAATAGGCGTGCAGCAAGTACACCATCGCCCAGAGGTGACGGCCTTCCTCGACGTTGATTTGGAAGAGGTTGCGCAGATCGTAGAGCGATGGGCAGGTGTGGCCGAGCTTTCGCTGCTGCTCGACCGACGCCGGCTCCGTGTCGCCCTGCGTGACGATCAGGCGCCGCAGCGTCGAGCGGTATTCACCCGGCACCTGCTGCCACACGGGCTGGCCCATCTGGTCGCCGAAGCCGATCTTGCGCTCGGCGACCGGATCGGCGAGGAAAATGCCCCAGCGATAGTCGGGCATCTTCAGCGTGCCGTAGTGCGCCCAGCCCTGCGCATCCACCGAGATCGCGGTGCGCAGGTAGACATCGACCGCCTCGAAGTCGCTCGGCCCCATCTCGTGCCACCACTGCAGAAAATGCGGCTGCCAGTGCTCGAGCGCGCGCTGCAGCGTGCGATCGTTCTGCAGGTTGACGTTGTTCGGAATCTTTTCCGCGTAGTTGATGCTGCTCATCACTGCTCCTAAATAAATGGGGTCAGATCAACTTATTCCGCACAGCGAAAAATGTTGATCTGACCCCATTTTTGGTTAGACCCGTTCCCAGTTGAATTTGGGTTTTGCGCCGGAACCGTAGACCTTCAAGGCGCCTTGTTCGCCCACTGCATTCGGACGGTTGAACACCCAGTTCTGCCAGGCGGTGAGGCGGCCGAAGACGCGCGTCAGCATGGTCTCGGGCCCGGCGAAGCGCAGGCTCGCCTCCATCGCGGTAAGCGCATCCGGCGAGAGGCTCGCGCGCTCTTCGATCGCCAGGCGGATCTCGTCTTCCCAGTCGATGTCATCCGGCGCCGCCGTGACGAGTCCCAGCTCGAGCGCACGCTTGGCATCCAGCAGCTCGCCGCGCGGGATTTCCGGCGGCTCGCCGCAGAAGCGGGTGGCGAGGCGCGAGAGGCCATTGGCCATAGCATAGGTGCCGAAATTGAGTGCGGATAGCGCGACACCGCAGCCCTGCGCGTCCAGCATGTAGCTACGATCGGCGGCGAGGGCGATTTCCATCAGCGTGCCGGCGAAGCACGAGCCCGGCTCGATGATGGCAAACATCGAGCGCGACGACACATCGAGGCGAGACAGCGTGCGGCGCAGATAGCCGATCGTCTCGCGCACGAACCAGTCGCTCGCGCTCGCCTTCAGGAAATCATCCAGCCTGAGCGCTTCTTTCGGATCGCCGGCGGTCTTGAAGAGCCAGAGGCCGACATCGAGATGGTTGTGGCGCAGGTCGAGGATCGCGCGATCGAGTTCCCGCGCAAGGCGCAGCGGATACCAGTCCGCACTCTTTTCCATCTTCACCTGCTGCGGCCCGGTGATGGTGATGGTGGCGAGGCGCCGCTCCTTGTCGATCTCGATCTTGAGGATGCGGTTCTCGCCAAGCGGCGTGAGCTTCACGCCGGCGCCACCCGGGCGGTCGGACTGCGCGGCGAGCTCTGCGGCGCGAGCCTTCACCACGGCTGCAAAGTCCTGCGGCTTGGCGATGCGATCGACGAGCCGCCATTCCTGCGCGCGATCGGCGCGCACGCCTTCGGCGGTGGTACAGAACATGTCGGCGAGATCGCGGCGCACCCTGCGCTTGTCGACAAGCCGGGTAAGGCCGCCGGTGCCGGGAAGCACGCCGAGCAGCGGCACCTCCGGCAGCGACACGGTAGAGGAGCGATCGTCCACCATCATGATCTCGTCGCAGGCGAGCGCCAGCTCGTAGCCGCCGCCGGCGCAGGTGCCGTTGATCGCGGCGATGAATTTCAGCCCGCTCGTCTCGCTCGAGTCCTCGATGCTGTTCCTCGTCTCGTTGGTGAACTTGCAGAAGTTCACCTTGAACGGATGACTCGAGGCTCCGAGCATGTAGATGTTGGCGCCGGAGCAGAACATGCGGCTCTTGCCGCTCGTGATGACCACGCTTTTCACTTCAGGATGCTCGAAGCGGATGCGGTTCAGCGCATCGTGCAGCTCGATGTCGACACCGAGGTCATAGCTGTTGAGCTTCAGCCTGTAGCCGGGCGCGAGGCCCTTGTCCTCCGCGACGTCGAGCGCAAGGGTTGCCACCGCGCCCTCGTACGAGAGCTTCCAATGGTTGTAGCGGTCGGGACTGGTTTCGAAGTTGATCATGCGACGGCCTTTTTCAGTTCGGCGAGCGCCTGGCGCACGCTCTTGCCGGAGGTATCGACCACGGTGCCGGCGCGGCCATAGAGCCGCTCGCGATCGGCGAGCAGCTTGCGAATTTCATCCAGCGC
>DASREB010000158.1:0-5646 GCA_035652275.1 Burkholderiales bacterium | reverse complement strand
AGGCCTGCTCGAAGGCTTTCGTTTCTGCTTTGTTTCGATCCGGCGCGTACAGCAGCTCGTCCTTCAGTGCGGCAATCTCCGCGGGACACTTGAACTGCGCGAGCTCCGCGGCCCACTGTCCGATCAGGGCCTGCATGCGGCGCTTCTTCTCCAGCCCGGCGAGCGCCAGTTTTAGCGTCTCCTCGGGGGCTGCCTGGAATCTGCCCTTGCCGCGCCGGTAGAAGTACATGGGCGCGCCATGCAGCTTCACCAGGATGCCGGCCGCCTCTACGGCGTTCGGTTCGCGGCCGACGTAATCACGAGCCAGGCTTTGAAAATTGAATTCACGCCCGCTCGAGCATTCCCACAGGAACTTCACGTCGAGCGTTTCGGCAAACCGCTGGGCCTCGGGCAGGAGCTCGCCAGCCGCCGGCTGCTCGAAACTCAGGAGCACGTTCCCGGCCTTGACCTTGCTGCGGCGGCCGTGAGGACTTTCGACCTGAAACGACGCCGGCGCCTGCCCGAGCACGGTGCCGACTTTCAGCTCGCCCTCCTCTTCGTACAACAGGTGCACGTCAATAACCGGCGAAGCGCAGGATCCTCGGCAGGTGGTCGGGGAAGCTGCGCAGGCTGTGATCGCCGCCCGCGATGACAAGCTGCGGCGCGCCGGCATAGCGTTCAACCGCGCGCCGATAGTCCAGCACCTCGTCGCCGGTCTCGACCAAGAGCAGATAACGCTCGGGCGTTATGCGCGGCACATACAGCGCGCGCCACTGCTCCAGATGTTCGCGGGTCAGCTCATAGGCCTCGCCGGTGTAGAGATTCCTTTGCGTGCCGAGGTAGGCGCTGAGTCCGACATGCGGGTCGATCGCCGGATTGATCAGCACGGCCTTGCCGCCTTGCGTCTCGACGAGATAAGTGGCGTAGAACCCGCCGAGCGACGAACCCACGTAGCAAACGGATTTTTCGCCGACCAGGTCGCGTATCAAGCGCAGCGCATCGCGCGGCACAGGTGGCAACGCAGGGCAGGCGTAGTCCTGCGCGCGGCCCCGCTCGCTCATGTATCGCTGCAGCAGCTGCGCCTTGTGTGATTGCGGCGAGGAATTGAAGCCGTGAAGGTAGACGATCAAGCCGCGGCGGCGCTCTGCAGGCGCTCGAGGAGCTTGGTATGGATGCCCCCGAATCCGCCGTTGGACATGATGAGCACGCTGTCGCCGGGTCGCGCATCCGCGGCGATCGCTCGCACCAGGGCTTCGAGGTCGTCGAGCGATCGGGCGCGGCTGCCGAGCGGCGCGAAGAGCGTTGCTGCATCCCAGCCGAGGCCTGCGTTATAGACGTACACCCGGTCAGCCTGGGCCAAGCTGCCGGGCAGCGCGTCCTTCATCACCCCGCGCTTCATCGTGTTGGAACGCGGCTCGAGCACCGCGAGGATGCGCCCCTGCCCGACTCGCTCGCGCAGTCCTTGGAGCGTGACCTGGATGGCAGTCGGGTGATGGGCAAAATCGTCGTAGACCGATACCCCGGCGGCCTGACCGCGCAGTTGCAGCCGCCGCCGCACCCCGGAAAAGCGCGCCAAAGCGTCCATCGCTTCCTGCGGCGCCACGCCCACGTGCCGGGCAGCGGCGATCGCCGCGAGCGCGTTCATTCGGTTATAGGCACCGAGCATTTGCCATTTGAGCCGCCCTTGCCGCTTGCCGCGGAGTTGGATGCCGAAGCTGCCGTCGGCGGCGGGCGCCTCTGCTTCCCAGCCCTCCGCAATGCCAAACGATTCGACTGCGCTCCATGTGCCCTTAGCGAGCACTCGCTTTAGGGCGGCGTCGGTGCCGTTCACGACGAGCAAGCCGCTCCGCGGCACGGTGCGCACGAAATGGTGGAATTGCCGCTCGATCGCCGCAAGATCGTCGAAGATGTCTGCATGATCGAACTCCAAATTATTGAGGATGGCCGTGCGAGCGCCGTAGTGGACGAACTTGGAGCGCTTATCGAAGAACGCGGTGTCGTATTCGTCGGCCTCGATGACAAAAAGCGGGCTGTCCGTATGGCGGGCCGAAACCGGGAAATCGAGCGGGATGCCGCCGATGAGGAAGCCGGGAGACCGGCCGGCGCATTCCAGGATCCAGGCGAGCATGGCTGAGACGGTGGTCTTGCCGTGCGTTCCGGCGACCGCGAGAACGTGGCGGCCGGCGAGCACGTTCTCGGCGAGCCATTGCGGCCCGGAAACATATCGCTCGCCGCGGTCGAGAATCGCCTCCATCAGGGCATTGCCGCGGGTGACTACATTGCCAACCACCCAGAGATCGGGCTTTAGCCGCACCTGGTGCTCATCGAACCCTTCGATGAGCTCGATGCCGAGCGCGGCAAGCTGATCGCTCATCGGCGGATACACGTTGGCGTCGCAGCCGGTCACGCGGTAGCCCGCGGCACTCGCGATGGCGGCAATGCCGCCCATGAAAGTGCCGCAAATACCAAGGATGTGCAGGTGCTTGGGCATAGCGGGGAGCCGCCGATTCTAGTGGATGACCTATGATTGGACGGCAGCCATGGCCCGCAAAAGCAATCGCCAGACTGCCATGCGAACGCGCATCGCCGCCGCTGCCGCGCGCATCATGGCCGAGGACGGCGTCGACGATTTCGCGCTCGCCAAGCGTAAAGCCGCGCGCCAACTCGGCGCGCTCGATACACAGTCGCTGCCGCGCAACGACGAGATCGAGGCGGAGCTGCGCGCCTACCGCGCGCTCTACCACCCCGACGAACACGCGGGGCTGATCGAACAGCTGCGCCGCGTCGCGCTCGAGGCGATGCGTTCGCTCGAGCGCTTTCATCCCTATCTAACGGGGCCGGTGCTGAAAGGCACCGCTGGCCCGTACGCGGAAATCGACTTGCAGCTCTTTCCCGACAGCGTCAAGGACGTCGAGATCTTCCTCCTCGACCGCGGCGTTTCTTTCGCCACGCACGAAGCCCGACGCTATTCCGGCGACAAGGCGCATCCTGTGAGCGTCATCACCCTGCAGTGGGATAGCGTCCCTGTACGCCTTTCCGTCTTCGATCCACGCGTCGAACGACTCGCCATAAAAACCTCCGTGGCGGGAAAGGTCCTGGAGAGAGCCGGCATACCTGAAGTGAGCGCTCTCTTAAGCGTCGAAATGGAAGATAAAAGCCGCTAAACTGCCGACATCTTCTTCGATTCGACGATTTCTGCGTGCAGCCGCCTAGCAGCATAGGGCGGCCTCAGCCGCCCTTCTCAAGCGCCTTCAGCCCGTAAGCTAGAATGGCGCGCCTTCTGCTGTGAAATATCCGCTAAAACACGAGAACTGCCGGGAACTGGCTCGCTAATGGACCTTCGCAAGCTGAAGAAGCTGATCGATCTGGTGCAGGAATCGGGAATCGCAGAGCTGGAGATCACCGAGGGCGAGGAGAAGGTGAAGATCGTGAAGGGGGGCGTCGTGGTGGCCGCAGCCGCGCCGGTGGCGGTCGCGGCGGCCGAGGCCCGGCCGGCGGCCAGCGCCGGGCCGGGGCCGGCAGGCGAAGCGGAGGCGGCGCAGGAAGGGCATGTGGTCAAGGCGCCGATGGTCGGGACTTTCTACCGCTCACCATCGCCCGACGCGAAGCCCTTCGTTGAGGTCGGCCAGGCGGTGAAGGAAGGCGACACGATCTGCATCATCGAAGCGATGAAGCTGATGAACGAGATCGAAGCCGACGCCTCGGGCGCCGTGAAGGCGATCCTGGTCGAGAATGGCCAGCCGGTCGAGTACGGCCAACCGCTTTTCATCCTCGCCTAGTGTTCGAAAAGATCCTGATCGCCAACCGGGGCGAGATCGCGCTTCGCATACAGCGCGCGTGTCGCGAGATGGGCATCCGCACGGTGGTGGTGCACTCGGAAGCCGACACCGAAGCGAAGTACGTAAAGCTCGCCGACGAGTCGGTCTGTATCGGCCCGCCGCCGGCGGCGTCGAGCTACCTCAACGTGCCGGCGATCATTAGCGCGGCGGAAGTCACGGACGCCGAGGCGATCCATCCCGGCTATGGCTTTCTCTCCGAGAACGCCGACTTCGCCGAAAAGGTCGAGCGTTCCGGCTTCGTTTTCATCGGCCCGCGCCCGGAAAACATTCGCCTGATGGGCGACAAGGTCAGTGCCAAGCAGGCGATGGGCAAGGCGGGCGTGCCGACCGTGCCAGGCTCGGAGGGCGCGCTGCCCGACGACGGCAAAGAGATCGTGCGCATGGCGCGCAAGGTCGGCTATCCGGTGATCATCAAGGCCGCCGGCGGCGGTGGCGGCCGCGGCATGCGCGTGGTGCACACCGAAGCGGCGTTGATCAACGCGGTCAACATGACACGCAGCGAGGCGCAGGCCGCGTTCGCCAATCCGATGGTGTATCTCGAGAAATACCTCGAGCGGCCGCGGCACATTGAGATCCAGGTGCTCGCCGACTCGCACAAGAACGCGGTGTATCTCGGCGAGCGCGATTGCTCGTTGCAGCGGCGCCATCAGAAGGTGATGGAAGAGGCCCCGGCGCCGGAATTGCCGCCGAAGCTGCGCGATCGCATCGGCGAGCGCTGCGTCGATGCCTGCCGCAGGATCGGCTACCGCGGTGCCGGGACGTTCGAGTTCCTGTACGAAGATGGCGAGTTCTACTTCATCGAGATGAATACACGCATCCAGGTCGAGCATCCGGTGACCGAGATGATCACCGGCGTCGACCTGGTGCAGGAGCAGATCCGCGTCGCGGCGGGCGAAAAGCTGCGCTACCGGCAAAAGGACATCGTGCTGCGCGGCCACGCGATCGAGTGCCGCATCAATGCCGAGGATCCCTACCGCTTCACACCCTCGCCCGGAAAGATCACTTCCTATCACCCGCCCGGCGGGCCCGGAATCCGCGTCGACTCGCACGTCTATCAGGGCTACAGCGTGCCGCCGTACTACGACTCGATGGTCGGCAAGGTGATCGCCTTCGGCACGAACCGGGAGCAGGCGATCGCGCGCATGCGCATCGCGCTCTCCGAGATGGTGGTGGAGGGCATTCAGACCAACATCGCGCTGCATCGCGAACTCCTCAGCGACACACGCGTGCTGCGCGGGGGCGTCTCGATCCATTACCTCGAGCAGAAGCTCGCCCAGGAGCAGACCAAGAAGAAGTGATGCCGTTGCTAGCGCTGCGGGTCGAGGTCGCACACGAGACGGCGGACGCGTTGAGCGACGCGCTCCTCGAGCACGGTGCGGCATCCGTGAGCATTGAAGGGCTCGACGACCCCGCGGCAGTACTGAGCGCGATTTTCGCCGGCGACGCCGATCCACAGCTTGCGCTGCAGCAGGCGCTTGCGAACTGCGGCGCGAGCAGCGGCGCTTACACCGTGCGCTCGATCGACGAGCAGGATTGGGTACGACGCAGCCAGGCACAGTTTGCGCCAGTGCGTATCGGACGGCTGTGGATTGGCGCGAGCTGGCACGCCGCGCCTGCGCCGTGCATCTGCGTGCGGCTCGATCCCGGCCGCGCGTTCGGAACTGGCAGTCATCCCAGCACCCGCCTTGTGCTCGCCTATCTCGAGCGCGTGGTGCGCGGCGGAGAAAAGGTGCTCGATTACGGCTGCGGTTCCGGGATCCTCGGCATCGCCGCGGCGAAGCTCGGCGCAGCCGGCGTCGATGCGGTGGACAATGACCCCGTTGCGCTC
>DASREB010000157.1:0-30601 GCA_035652275.1 Burkholderiales bacterium | reverse complement strand
CACCTCGTTGGTGATGCGGTTGCTGACGCGCGCGAGCAGGTCGTAGGGCAGCTGCGCCCAGTGCGCGGTCATGAAGTCGGTGGTCTGCACCGCGCGCAGCGCAACGGCGTGCTCGTACGTGCGCCCGTCGCCCATGACCCCGACCGAGCGCACCGGCAGGAATACCGCGAACGCCTGGGCCGTCTTGTCGTACCACGACTGCCCGTCGGCGTCGCGCGCGGCGCGCAGCTCGTCGATGAAGATCGCGTCGGCGCGCCGCAGCAGCTCCGCGTACTCGCGCTTCACTTCGCCGAGGATGCGCACGCCGAGGCCCGGGCCGGGGAACGGATGGCGCATGACCATTTCGCGCGGCAGCCCGAGCTGCATGCCGAGCTCGCGCACCTCGTCCTTGAAGAGCTCGCGCAGCGGCTCGAGGAGCTTGAGATGCAGCGTCTCCGGCAGACCGCCAACGTTATGGTGGGACTTTATCGTCTGCGCTTTCTTGGTCTTCGCGCCGGCCGATTCGATCACGTCCGGATAGATCGTCCCCTGCGCGAGCCACTTGGCATTGCGGATCTTCGCCGCCTCGCGCTGGAACACGTCCACAAAATGGCGGCCGATGATCTTGCGCTTCTCTTCCGGGTCGGCGACGCCACGCAGAGCGGTGAAGAACTGCTGCGAAGCATCGACGTGCACCACCTTCAGATGCATGTGCTCGGCGAACGTGTCCATCACCTGCTGCGCCTCGTTCAGCCGCAGGAGACCGTGGTCGACGAAGACACAGGTGAGCTGATCGCCGATGGCACGATGGATCAGCGCGGCCGCGACCGAGGAATCGACGCCGCCGGAGAGGCCGAGGATCACCTCTTCGCGGCCGACGGTCTTCCTGATTTGCTGGACCGCTTCGCCGACATAGTCGGGCATGTTCCAGTCGCCGCGGCAGCCGCAGATCCCGCGCACGAAGCGCTGCAGGATCTTGGTGCCCTGACGGGTGTGCGTCACTTCCGGATGGAACTGCACGCCGTAGAAGCCGCGCGACTCGTCCGCCATGGCGGCGATCGGGCAGGCGTCGGTGGAAGCCATCAGCCTGAAGCCGGCGGGAAGCTCGACCACTTTGTCGCCGTGGCTCATCCACACCTTCAGCATGCCGAAGCCTTCCGGCGTGCGGAAGTCTTCGATGCCATCCAAGAGCTTGGTGTGCCCGCGTGCGCGCACCTCGGCGTAGCCGAATTCGCGCACCTTGCCCGGCTCGACGCGGCCGCCGAGCTGCTGCGCCATGGTCTGCATGCCGTAGCAGATGCCGAGCACCGGCACGCCGAGCTGGAACACCGCCTGCGGCGCGCGGCCGGTCGACTCTTCATAGGCGGACATGTGGCTGCCGGAAAGGATCACGCCGCTCGCGTCGAATTCGCGAACGAAGGCGTCGCTCACGTCGCACGGATGGATCTCGCAATACACCTTCGCCTCGCGCACGCGCCGCGCGATGAGCTGAGTGTATTGGGCGCCGAAGTCGAGGATCAGGATCTTCTGATGCTGCATTTCAGCCGGCCTCTAGGCTGATTGCGTCACTCGACCCGGTAATTGGGAGCCTCCTTGACGATCTGCACATCATGCACGTGCGATTCGCGGATGCCGGCGGCGGTAATCTCGACGAACTGCGTGCGCGTGCGCATGTCGTCGATCGTGGCGCAGCCGGTGTAGCCCATGCTCGCGCGTAGGCCGCCGACGAGCTGCTGGATCACCCCGATGGCGCTGCCTTTGTAGGGCACGCGCCCCTCCACGCCTTCCGGCACGAGCTTGTCCACGTTCATGTCGGAGTCCTGGAAATAGCGGTCCGCAGCGCCCTTCTGCATCGCGCCGAGCGAGCCCATGCCGCGATACGACTTGTACGAGCGGCCCTGGTAGAGCTCGATTTCGCCCGGCGACTCCTCCGTCCCGGCGAAGAGCGAGCCGAGCATCACGGCATGCGCCCCGGCGGCGATCGCCTTGGCGACGTCACCGGAGTAACGCACGCCGCCGTCGGCGATCAGCGGCACGCCGCTTTTCTCGAGCGCCGCGGCGACGTTCTGGATGGCGGTGACCTGCGGCACACCGACGCCGGCGACGATCCGTGTGGTGCAGATGGAGCCCGGGCCGATGCCGACTTTCACGCCGTCCGCACCGTGGTCGACCAGCGCCCTCGCGCCATCGCCCGTACCGACGTTGCCGCCGACCACCTGAACGCGTGGAAAGCGCTGCTTGATCCACTTGACGCGATCGAGCACGCCCTGCGCATGGCCGTGCGCCGTGTCGACCACCAGCACATCGACTCCTGCCTCGACCAGCGCGGCGACGCGCTCATCGGTGCCCTCGCCCACGCCGACTGCTGCGCCGACGCGCAGCTTGCCGTGCGGGTCCTTGCAGGCATTGGGGTGCTCGACCTCTTTCAGGATGTCCTTGACGGTGACCAGCCCCTTGAGCGTGAAGTCGTCATCGACGACCAGCACGCGCTCGAGGCGGTGCCGATGCATCAACGCCATCGCTTCCTCGCGGCTCGCGCCTTCGCGCACCGTGATGAGCTTCTTCTGCGGCGTCATGATGTTCTTCACCGGCTGGTCGAGGTCGGTCTCGAAGCGCAGGTCGCGGTTGGTGACGATGCCGACGACCTTGCCGCCGTTCTTCACCACCGGGAAGCCGGAAATCTTGTGCTGCTGCTGAAGCGCCATGACCTCCCGCACCGTCAGGTCGGGCGGGATGGTCATCGGGTCGCGCAGCACGCCGGACTCGAAGCGCTTGACCTTGGCAACCTCGGCCGCCTGCCCGGCAGCACTGAGATTCTTGTGGATGATGCCGATGCCGCCCTCCTGCGCGATGGCGATCGCGAGGCGCGCCTCGGTCACCGTGTCCATCGCCGCCGAGACGAGCGGGATGTTCAGCTCGAGCTCGCGGGTGAGCCGGCTCTTCAGTGTGGCGTCGCGGGGGAGGATGCGCGAGTGGGCGGGAAGGAGGAGGACGTCGTCGAAGGTCAGCGCCTTCTGGATGACCCGCATGGAATCGCTTTCTCGCAAAGCGGCATTTTACACGAGCGCTCGCGCCGCTAATGCGATACTGTCATCCAATCTCTGGCTTGAGCGTTGAACGGCACATGACAACAAGACTCGCGATCTTCCTCGCGCTCGCCTTTTCCGGCGTGGCGCTGGCGCAGACCTACAAATGGACCGACCAGAACGGCAGAGTGCAGTACGGCGACACGCCGCCCGGGGACGCAAGCAACGTGACGCGGCTCAAGGTTCCGAGCGGCTCGGCGCCGACGCCGCCGGCGGTGGTCGAAGGGAAGAAGGATGCCGCAGGGAAAGACAAGCCGGTGACACCGGAGCAGGCGTTCCAGAAGCGACAACAGGAGCGCGCGGAAGCGGATCAGAAAGCGGCGCAGGAACGCGCCCAGGCCGAGCAAAACCGCGTCAACTGCGAGCAGGCTCGCGCCAGCGTGCGGCAGCTCGAAAGCGGCCAGCGCGTGAGCACCATGAACGCAGCCGGCGAGCGCATCTTCCTGGACGACAGCCAGCGTGCCGATCAGCTGGCGCGCGCACAGCGCTCAGCCGCGGAGTGGTGCAAATAGCATCGATCGTCTTCCCAGCGTAAGCGGGCACCCAGGGTCTTATCGACGACGCGCGGCGCGCTGGCGCCGGCGTTCCTTCGGATCGAGCAAGAGCGGCCGGTAGATCTCGACGCGATCGCCGTCGGCGAGCGGCGCATCGCCGCGCACCCGCCTGCCGAAGATCCCGACCGCGCGCAAATCGGCGCAGAGCCCGGAGGCAGCGACCGCGTCACGCACGGTCGCACCGGCCGGCAGTTGCACCGTTACCGAGTTCGCGCCCTCACGGCGCGCGCAAACCACTTCGACCCGGATCACGCCGCAGCCGCCGCAGCATGCAGCCGCGGCGGCGGGAAGGCGAAGGCGATGGCGACGGCGCCCAGGCCGATCGCGAACGAGCCGATGTAGAGCCAGGAGTAGCCACCGAAGGTGTCGTAGATCCAGCCGCCGACCGAGGGGCCGAGGGCCATGCCGAGGCTCGAGACCATGGCGGCCGCACCGAGCACGCTGCCCATGATCTGCTGCCCGAAGTAATCGCGCGCCAGCACCGCATAGAGCGGCATCACGCCGCCGTAGGCAAAGCCGAACACGGCCGCGACGGCGTAGAACTCCTGCAGCCGGTTCACGAACACAAAGCTGCCGGCGCCGAGCGCCTGCAGCATCAGGCCGGCGATCAGGACGCGCTTCGCGCCATAGCGATCGCCAAGCAGGCCGAGCACCACGCGCCCGCCGAGGCCGGCGAGCCCCTCGAGGCTGTAAATCGATACGGCGGCCACCGTCGGGATGCCGCACGCCAGCGCATAGCTGATGGTGTGGAAGATCGGACCGGCGTGCGTTGCGCAGCAGGCGAAGAAGGTGAGCGCGAGCACGATGAACGGCGCAGAGACCAGCGCATCGGACACGCGCACGCGCTCCGGGGCGATGCCCGCAGAACGGGTCTCCCTCACGGCCGGCGGCTGCCGCACGAACAGCGCCGCGGGGACCAGCAGTACCCAGACGAGCAGCCCGATAATCAGCTGCGCACTGCGCCAGTCGTGGCTCGCAAGGAGCCAGGCGGCGAGCGGCGAGATGGTCATCGGCGCGACACCGATGCCCGCGGAGACGAGCGACACCGCGATGCTGCGGTGGCTCGGCAGCCACGCCGTGACCGCCGTCATCATCGGCACGACGAAGCTGCCGGCCGAGAGGCCGACGATCACGCCATAAGAAAGCAGGAATTGCAGCGGGCTCGCGGCGCGGCTCGAGAGGACCAGACCGAGCCCGAGGAGCACCGCGCCCGCGAGCACCACGGGGCGCGTGCCGTAGCGGTCGTTCAGCGCTCCCCAGACGAAGCCGGCCGCTCCCATGATGAGGAAGTTGAGCGTCATGGCACTGGAGACGCCGGTGCGCGACCAGCCGGTCGCCTGGGTGATCGGCTGCAGGAACACCGCAAGGGACATCATGGCGCCGACCGCGACGCAGCTCATCAGGGCGCCGATACCGACCATTACCCAGCCGTATTTGAGGTTCATGCCGATAGTCGTTCGGCGCCCGGGCAAATCGACATCAGCCGTGCAGCTCGTCCGCGCGGCGGGTAAAGGCCTCGACCATGGTGTCGGCGATCTGGTTGAAAAGCGGATCCAGCAGCTTCGCCAGCGTGCGGCTCGCGAACTGATAGCGCATCGAATACTCGATCTGGCAGGCGCGCTCGCCGAGCGGCGTGAAGCGCCAAGCGGCGCTGAACTGGCGAAACGGTCCCTCGACGAGGCGCATGTCGATCGCGCGGCCGGGCTGGCTCTCGTTCTCGGTGGTGAAGCTCTGCCGAATGCCGCTCACCCCGACGGTGAGCGTGGCGCGCTTGCGCGCGCCGCTTTGCTGCACGCGCGCTTCAAGGCACCACGGCAGGAAGCGCGGATAGGATTCGACATCGTCGACCAGCGCGTACATTTCGGCGGCCGCATGCTCGACGATCGCCGACCGGGCAATCGTCTTCATGCACTAAAATTCTTCATGTCCATCGTCGATAACCGCAAGGCGTTCCACGATTATTTCATCGAGGAGCGCTACGAGGCGGGCATTGCGCTCGAAGGCTGGGAAGTCAAGGCGATCCGCGCGGGCCGCGCGCAGATCGGCGATGGCTACGTCATGGTGCGTGGCGCCGAGCTCTACCTGATCGGCGCGCACATCAGTCCCTTGCCCACCGTGTCGACGCACTTTGTCCCCGACCCGACCCGCACGCGCAAGCTGCTGATGCACGCGGAGGAAATCCGCCGGCTGATCGGCAAGGTGGAGCAGCGCGGCTACTCGCTCATCCCGCTCAACCTGCACTACGCCAAGGGGCGCATCAAGCTCGAGATCGCGCTCGCGCGCGGGAAGCTCAAGCACGACAAGCGGGCGGACGAACGCGAGCGGGAGTGGAACCGCGAGAAGCAGCGCCTTATGCGCAGCCGTTAGGGCTAGGCGGTAGCCGACTTCTTCGCGGGCGGCTGCTCGGCGAGAGACAGCCAGGTCGACACGACCGTATCCGGATTGAGCGAGAGGCTCTCGATGCCCTGCTCCATCAGCCAGCGCGCGAGATCCGGATGGTCGGACGGCCCCTGGCCGCAGATGCCGACGTACTTGCCCTGCTTGCGACAGGCGCGGATTGCCATGGCAAGCATCGCCTTGACCGCTGCGTCGCGCTCGTCGAAACCCTCGGCGACGAGGCCGGAGTCGCGGTCGAGGCCGAGCGTCAGCTGGGTCAGGTCATTCGAGCCGATGGAGAAGCCGTCGAAGAGCTCGAGAAATTCATCCGCCAGCACGGCGTTGGAGGGCAGCTCGCACATCATGACGATGCGTAGCCCATTGGTGCCGCGCTTGAGGCCGTTTTGCTCGAGCAGCGCCAGCACCTGCTTCGCTTCACCCACGGTGCGCACGAACGGCACCATCAGCTCGACATTGGTGAGGCCGAGCGTCTCGCGCACCTTGCGCAGCGCGGCGCATTCGAGCTCGAAGCACTCGCGGAACGAAGGCGCGATGTAGCGCGAGGCGCCGCGGAAGCCGAGCATCGGGTTCTCTTCGTCCGGCTCGTAGCGCTCGCCGCCGAGGAGCTTGCGGTACTCGTTCGACTTGAAGTCCGAGAGCCGCACGATCACCGGCTTTGGCCAGAAGGCGGCGGCAATGGTGGCGACGCCTTCCACCATTTTTTCGATGAAGAAGGTCCGTGGATCGGGGTAACCGCGCGTTGCCTCGGCCACCTTGCGCTTGAGCTGCGAGTCGAGCTTCTCGAACTCGAGGCAGGCGCGCGGGTGCACGCCGATCTCGTTATTGATGATGAATTCCAGCCGCGCGAGGCCGACGCCGGCATTGGGCAGCTGCGCGAATTCGAACGCGAGCTGCGGGTTGCCGACGTTCATCGCGATTTTCACCGGGATGCGCGGCAGCTCGCCGCGCTCGCGGCTCGAGACTTCGAAGGGCAGCAGGCCCTCGAAAACGTTGCCGGTGTCGCCCTCGGCGCAGGAGACGGTGACCGGCTGGCCGTCCTTCAGCCGCTGGGTGGCGTCGCCGGTGCCGACCACCGCGGGGATGCCGAGCTCGCGCGCGATAATCGCGGCGTGGCAGGTGCGGCCGCCGCGATTGGTGATGATCGCCGCGGCGAGCTTCATCACCGGCTCCCAGTTCGGGTCGGTCATGTCGGTGACGAGCACGTCGCCTTGCTTGACGCGCGACATCTGGGAGGCGTTCGGAATGACGCGCACGGTGCCGCTGCCGATCTTGTTGCCGATCGCGCGGCCGCTCACCAGGGTGCGCGAGCGGCCTTTCAGCGCATAGCGCTCCTCGACGTCGCGCTTTCTGGATTTGACCGTCTCGGGGCGCGCCTGGAGCACGTAGAGTTTGCCGTCCGCGCCATCCTTGCCCCACTCGATGTCCATCGGGCGCCCGTAGTGACGCTCGATCGCCACCGCATAGCGCGCGAGCTCGAGAACCTCGTTGTCGTTGAGCGAGAAGCGATGGCGCTCGGCCTCCGGGACTTCCACGGTACGCGTCGAGTGCCCCGCGCTCTGGGTCTTGGCGAAGACCATCTTCTGCAGCTTCGAGCCGAGCGCGCGGCGCACGATGGCGGGCTTGCCGCGCTCGAGCATCGGCTTGTGGACATAGAACTCGTCGGGATTCACCGCGCCCTGCACCACGAGCTCGCCCAGGCCGTAGGACGAGGTGATGAAGACCACGTCGCGGAAGCCGGATTCGGTGTCGAGGGTGAACAGCACGCCCGCCGCGCCGAGGTCGCTCCGCACCATCTGCTGCACGGCTGCCGACAGCGCGACGTCAGCATGCGCGAAGCCCTGGTGGACGCGATACGAGATCGCCCGGTCGTTGTAGAGCGAGGCGTAGACGTGCTTGATAGCGGCCAGCACGTTGTCGGCGCCGCGGATGTTGAGGAAGGTCTCCTGCTGCCCGGCAAAGGACGCTTCGGGCAGATCCTCCGCCGTCGCCGAGGAGCGCACGGCAAATGATGCGTCGCTCGAAGTTTGTTCCTCAAGCTTTTGATAGAACGAAAAAATCTCGCGTTCAAGCGCCTGCGGAAACGGCGCCTTGGCGATCCACGAGCGGATTTCCTTGCCGCACGCCGCGAGCGCATTGACGTCGTCGCAGTCGAGGCTCTCGAGCTTCCCGGCGATGCGCTCGGCCAGGCTATCGGTGGCGAGAAATTCGCGGAAGGCGTCCGCCGTCGTGGCAAAGCCGCCCGGAACCCGGATGCCGGCGGCGGCGAGCGCCGCGCTCATCTCGCCGAGCGATGCGTTTTTGCCGCCGACCTGCGGCAGATCCGAAAGTCGCAGGTCCTTGAGCCATGCTAGGCGCATTGGCTTAGTATTTTAGAGACCATGACGCAGCGCCGCACCGTGTTTTTCATTTCCGACGGCACGGGTATCACGGCGCAGATGCTGGGCCATAGTCTGCTGACGCAGTTCGAGGGCGTCGAGTTCAACCAGGTCACGCTGCCCTTCGTCGACAGTACCGAAAAGGCCGAGGACTGTCTTGCGCGCATCGAGGCCGAGCATGCCAACGGCAATGGGCAGCCGGTCGTCTTTTCCACGCTGGTAAACCAGGATGTCCGGGCGGTGGTGCGCAAGGCGAATGCGCTGTTCCTCGATTTCTTCGAGAAGTTCATCGACCCGCTGGAGGCGGGGCTGGGCGTGAAGTCGAGCCATACGATCGGCCGCTCGCACAGCGCGATGGACAAGAAGGAGTATCACCAGCGCATCGAGGCGATCAATTTCGCCATGGCGCACGACGACGGCGCCTCGCACCGCGAGCTCGGCCAGGCCGACGTGATCCTGATCGGCGTCTCGCGCAGCGGCAAGACGCCAACCAGCCTATATCTCGCGTTGCAATTCGGCGTCAAGGCGGCGAACTACCCGCTGATTCCGGAGGATTTCCAGCGCATGAAGCTGCCGGAAGCCCTGCGGCTGCACAAGCCCAAGCTCTTCGGCCTCACCATTGCGCCGGAGCGACTGCACGAGATCCGCAAGGAGCGCCGGCCCGACAGCCGCTACGCGGCGCTCGACAACTGCCGCTACGAAGTCGAGGAAGCCGAGACCCTGATGCGGCGCGAAGGCATCCACAGCATCAACTCGACGTCGAAATCGATCGAGGAGATCGCCACGACGATCCTGCGCGAGCTCAGGATCCACCGCCAGATCTACTAGGAGCCGGAGAAGCCCGGCGGACGGCAGAACCCCTCGTAGAGGCAGATGGCGGCGCTCGCCGCCACGTTCAGCGACTCGGCGCCAGGCGCCATCGGGATGGTCACTTGCTCGCTCGCCCGGGCGAGCACCGCGGCGCTCAGGCCGGCGCCCTCGGCGCCGAACGCCCAGCCGACCCGGCCTGCGAGCTCGACCTCGCGCAGCGCCCGGCCACCGCGCGCCACGGTACAGATCAGCCGCCCGCGGAAGCTTGCCAGTGCGGCGCCGAGTTCCTCTACCTGCCGGATGCCGAGCGCAAAATGCCCGCCCTGCCCCGCGCGCAGCACCTTCGGCGACCAGGGGTCGGCGCACTGCCGGTCGAGGACCACTTCGCCGGCACCGAAGGCGGCCGCACTGCGGATGATGGCGCCGACATTGCCGGCGTCCTGCACGCCCTCCAGGAACACCGAGGGACCATCGCGCCGCAGCTCGGGCAAGGCGATCTCGGCCGCCACGCCCGGCGGGCTCTCGGCATCGGCGATGGCGGCGAAGGCGCCGGCCGAGAGCACCACGGCGTCACGCGCGAGCGCCGCGATATGCGGCTTCGCGAGCGCACTCTGCGTCGCGAGTACCGCGATCGGTTGAATGCCGGCGGCGACGGCGGCCGCGAGCAAATGCGGGCCTTCGATGATGACGCGGCCCTCGGTACGCCGCAGGCGCGCGTCGCGCGCGAGCCTCGCCCAGCGCTTCACGCGCGCGTTGTCGCGCGAGCGGATGATCAAGCGGTGCGTTTTGAGCGCAGCTCGTGCCGCGCTTTGCGCAGCATCTGGTCGACGAGGTCGACGTGCGATGCTGCGTCGGCGGTCGAGCGCACGTCGGCGTAGGCGCGCTGCAGGCGCTTGCGCTCGCGGTCGAACTTGTCGAGCTTGGCGCGCTCGCCGACCAGAGCCGTGCCCATCGCGAGCTTCATGGCCTCGCAGCACATGCGGTAGCTGCGGATGCGCAGCGCCTCCGCCATCGCGCTCCAGTTGGCGGAAAAAAGATCGCCCTGGAAGAAGATGCCGACCGCGTAGAAGCTGCGGCGGTGGATCTCGCAGGGGCCGTGGCGGCCGAGCGCTTCCAGGTGCTCGGGCGTGGCGTAGCCCTTGTGCTTGTCGAAGCCGTATTGCGGGTAGCGCTCATGCCGCGCCGTCATCTCGGCATCGCGCGCCGTCTTGGCGAGTATCGAGGCCGCGGAAATCGGGCGCTGGTGCACGTCGCCGTCGACGAACGCCTTGGCGGCGCAGTCCAGCCCCGGCGGGCACACGTTGCCGTCGACCCAGGCTTCCGCCGGCCGCACCGCCAGCGCCTGCACCGCGCGCCGCATGGCGAGCATCGAGGCGTGGAAGATGTTGAGACGGTCGATCTCCTCCACGGTCGAATACGCCACCGCCCACGCGGTTGCGCGCTCCTTGATACGCGCGGCGAGTACCTCGCGGCGCTCGGCAGTCAGCATCTTCGAATCGGCGAGGCCATTGATGCGCCGCGCCGGGTCCAGGATCACGGCGGCGGCATACACCGGGCCGGCGAGCGGGCCGCGGCCCGCCTCGTCGATGCCGCAAATGAGCGCGCTATTGGACGACGCTGAGGACGGCATCGGCGGCCTTCTGCGCGTTGTTCTGCCGCAGCAGCTCGTGGAACTCGTGGAAGCGCTCCACCTGGCGGCGCTGCGCGCTCGTGTCGCGAAGGAGCGTGAGGAGCGCGCCGGCCAGGTTGGCGGGCGTTGCCTGGTCCTGCAGGAGCTCCGGCACCAGACGTTCGCCGGCGAGGATGTTGGGCATGCCGACGTAGGGCAGGTACAGCATCTGGCGCATCAGGGCCCATGTTATCGGAGACTGGCGGTAGGCGATGACCATCGGTCGCTTGAAAAGCGCCGTTTCGAGGGTCGCCGTGCCGCTCGCCACCAGCACGAGGTCGGCGGCGGCAAGCGCCTCGTGCGAATGCCCGAAAAGCAACGTCAGAGGCAGGTCGGTGCGCTCGTTTTCGTGGATCGCGCGCTCGAACATCTCACGCGTCTCGCGCGTCACCATCGGGCAGACGAAATGCACGTCGTGCACTTCCTGGCGGAAGCGATGTGCCGCCAGCACGAAGGCGCTCGCCATGTATTCGAGCTCGGAGCGCCGGCTGCCCGGCAGCAGCGCAATGATCAGCTTGCCGGCGGGCAGGCGCAGCGCGGCGCGCGCCTCCTGCTTGGGCGGCTCGAGCGGGATCAGGTCGGCAAGCGGATGGCCGACGTAGGTGACCGGCACCCCGGCCGCGCGGTAGAGCGGCTCCTCGAACGGGAACATGACCAGGATGTGGCTGACCGAGCGCGCGATGCGCCGCACGCGCCAGCGGCGCCAGGCCCACACCGCCGGGCTCACATAGTGGATCGCCGGGATGCCGGCGTCCTTCAGCTGGCGCTCGAGGCCGAGGTTGAAGTCGGAGGAGTCGACGCCGATGAAGAGGTCCGGCCGCTCGCGTATCAGCGCTCTTGCGAGGTTCTTGCGGATGCCCATGATCTCGCGATAGTGGCGTAGCGCCTCGGCGTAGCCGCGCACCGAGAGCTTGTCCATCGGAAACTGGGTCTGAAAGCCCTGCGCCGCCATGCGCGGACCGCCGATGCCGGCGAACGCGGCGGCCGGCGCGCGCGCCTTGAGCGCGCCGATCAGGTGCGCGGCGAGCAGGTCCCCGGAGGCTTCGCCGGCCACCATGCCGACGCGGAGCGCTTTCTTCATCGCCGCCTAGCGGATGATGCCGCGCTTGCTGCGGTCGAGAAATTCCAGCAGGTCGCGCACGTGCGCACACGCGGCGACCTGCGCTTCAAGCGCACGCCGCGCCTCCTCGAGGGCGAGGCCGCTGCGGTAAAGCGTGCGGTAGGCGCGCTTCAGTCCGGCGATGTCCTGCGGCGAGAAGCCGCGGCGCTTGAGGCCCTCGCTGTTGATGCCGTAGGGACGCGCCATGTTGCCGGCGGCGGTGACGAACGGCGGCAGGTCCTGCGGCAGGTAGGTGCCCATGCCGGTGAACGCATGCGCGCCGATGTGCACGAACTGGTGCACGAGCGTGGTCGCGCCGAAGATCGCCCAGTCGCCCACCGTGACGTGCCCGGCGAGCTGGCAGGCGTTGGCGAAGATGGTGTGGCTGCCGATCTGCACGTCGTGCGCGAAATGCACGTAGGCCATCACCCAGTTGTCGTTGCCCAGGCGCGTGACGCCGACGTCGAGCGCGGTGCCGCGGTTGATGGTGACGTATTCGCGGATGGTGTTGCCCTCGCCGATCTCCACCGCGGTGTCTTCGCCCCGGTATTTCTTGTCCTGTGGCGGAGCGCCGAGCGAGGCGAAATGGAAGATGCGGTTGTGGCGGCCGATGCGGATATGGCCGTCGAGCACCACGTGGGCGCCGATCCACGTCCCCTCGCCCACCTCGGCGTGCGGGCCGATCACGCTGCAGGGGCCGACGCTGACGCCGCTCGCAAGCCGCGCCCGGCGATCGACGATCGCGCTCGGGTGAACCTCCGTGCTCATTGCTCGTCGATCGACTGCATCGAACAGAGGATCGTTGCCTCGGCCGCGACCTCGCCATCGACACGCGCCACGCAGGTGAACTTGCTGATGCCGCGCAGCTGGCGCTCGTAATGCACCTCGATCTCCAGCTGGTCTCCCGGCACCACCGGCCGCTTGAAGCGCGCGTTGTCGATGCCGACGTAGTAGTAGACCGTCTTGTCGTCGGGCATCGTGCCGCGGCTGCGGAACACCAGCACGCCCGCCGTCTGCGCCATCGCCTCGAGGATCAGCACCCCCGGCATGATCGGCCGGTGCGGAAAGTGCCCCGGGAAGAACGGCTCGTTCGCCGAGACGTTCTTGACGGCGACGATGCGCTTGCCCGGCTCGCATTCCTTCACCCGGTCGACCATGATCATCGGATAGCGCTGTGGCAGGTGCGCGAGCACCGCGTTGACATCCATCTCAGCCATTTTTCTTTCCTTTGCGGCGCAGCTGCGCCGCGGCGCGTGCCCAGGAGGAGTGCTCGTCGAACGGATAGACGCCGGTGTAGGTGCCCGGCTTGAGAATCGAGCGCGAGATCAGCGTGCCCGCGGAAATGTTGACGTGATCGGCGATGCGCAGATGACCGAGGATGATCGCCGCGCCGCCGATGGTGCAGTGCCGGCCGATGTCGGCGCTGCCGGCGATGCCGGTGCAGCCGGCGATCGCGGTATGCGCGCCGATGCGCACGTTGTGGCCGACCTGGATCTGGTTGTCGAGCTTCACGCCCTCCTCGATCACCGTGTCCTCGATGGCGCCGCGGTCGATGGTGGTGTTCGCGCCGATCTCGACGTCGTCGCCGATCCGCACGGCGCCGATCTGCGGGATCTTCACCCAGCGGCCCTCGTCCTCGGCGATGCCGAAGCCGTCGGCGCCGATGACCGCGCCGCCGTGGACGATGGCGCGCGCGCCGATGCTGCAGCCCGGGTACACCACGACGCGAGGGTAAAGCACGCTGTCGTCGCCGATCGTCACGCGCTCGCCGATGGCGCAGCCGGCGCCGATCGAGACGCGCGCGCCAAGCTTGGCGCTTTTTGCCACCACCGCCGAGGCATGCACGCCGGGCGCCTGCACGACCAGCGGGTTGAAAAGCTGCGACAGCCGCGCGAAGTAGGCGTACGGATTCTGCGCCACGATACGCGGCAGAGTGGTTTCCCGCTCGGCCTCCGGCCCGAGAATCACGGCCCCGGCCCGGGTGGCGGCAAGCTGCGCACGGTAGCGGCTGCCGGTGAAGAAGCTGATGTGCTGCGGCGCTGCGCCTTCGAGCGAAGCGACCTGGTGCACCAGCGTCTGCGGGTCGCCCGCCACGCGGCCGCCGAGGCGCTGCACGATCTCCCCAAGCGTGAGCGGCCCCACGGTAGCTAGTGCGGCGTCACTTCGCCGGCGGCTTGTTGCCTTCGAGCGCCTTGATCACCTTGTCGGTGATGTCGATGCGCGGGCTCGCGAAGACCGCGTCCTGGAAGATGATGTCGAACTTCTCCTGCTCGGCGATCTGCCGGATGACGCGGTTCGCCTGCTCCACGACCTGCGCGAGCTCCTCGTTGCGGCGCTGGTTGAGGTCTTCGCGGAACTCGCGCTGCTTCCTCTGGAAGTCGCGGTTCAGGTCGCCGAAGTCGCGCTCCTTCGCGCGCCGCTGGGTCTCGCTCATGGTGACGGAGTTCTTCTCCATGTCTTCCTGCATGCGCTTCAGCTGATCGGCGATGCGCGCGAGCTCCTGGTCGCGCTTCTGGAATTCCGCTTCGATCTTCTTCTGCGCGCGCTGCGCCGGCACCGCGTCGCGCAGGATGCGCTCGGTGTTGACGAAGCCGAACTTGCCGGTCGGCGCCGTCGCGCCCTTGTCCTGCGCGAGCGCCGCGGCGCTGGCGAGTGACGCCGCAAGCGCGAGAGATCGGAGTACGTTCATTGCCTGCTTAGAAGCCGGTACCGAAGGTGAATTGTAGCCGCTGGATGTGGTCTTGGCTTTTGGCATTGAGCGGCTGGGCGAACGACAGCTTGAGCGGGCCGAAGGGCGACATCCAGAAGAACGAAAGCCCGGTCGAGTAGCGCAGATTGTTGAACTCGAAGCTCTGCGCGAAGACGTTGCCGCCGTCGAGGAACCACGCGAGCCTGAGCGAGGGGTCGTTGGCGGCGCCCGGCATCGGGAACAGGAACTCGAGCGAGCCGGTCGCTTTGCGGTTGCCGCCCACCGCGTTGCCGGCGATATCCTGCGGCCCGAGCGAGAACGGCCGATAGCCGCGCACCGAGCCGGGTCCGCCGGCGAAGAAGTTCTTGAAGAACGGCAACGGTTTGTCACCCAGCCCGCCGGCGATGCCGAGCTCGCCGCCCGCGAGCAGCGTGAACTGGCGCGTGAGAGGGTAATAGTACTGGTGCTGGTAGCCGAGGCGCACGTACTGCAGATCGCCGCCGGCAAACTCGCTGCTCGCACGCATGTAGGTCCCCGAGCGCGTGACAATCAGGCTGTCGCGCGTGTCGCGCGACCAGCCGGCGGTCGCCGCGCCGTAGCGGTAGTGATTGCCGAACTGCTGCACGAAGACGAGATAGCTGAGCGGGCTGTTGTCGAAAGTCGTGAGGTTGACCGTCTCGAAGTTCACGCCGAAATCGATGCGGCTCACCTCCGACACCGGATAGCCGAACTTGATGCCGCCGCCGAGCGCGTCGGTCGCGTAGGGGCCGACCGAGAGGCTCGAGGCGTCGGTCTTTCGCTTGTAGACATCGAAGCCCTGGCTCACGCCGTCGACCGTGTAATACGGGTCGAGGTAGGAAAGCGAATACACCTTGTTCACGGTGCCGCTATTGACGTTGAACGACAGGAACTTGCCGGTGCCGAAGATGTTCGACTGCGTAAGCGAGGCGGAGAGCGCGAGCTTCTCGACGCTCGAGAAACCGACGCCGAAGAGCAGCGCCCCGGTCGGGCGTTCCTTCACGGTGTAGACCACATCCACCTGGTCGGGGTTGCCCTCGACCGGGACCGTCTCGACGTTCACTTCGCTGAAGTACTGGGTGCGATCGATGCGCCGGCGCGAGAGCTGGATTTTGGAGGCGTCGTAGTAGGCGCCTTCGAGCTGGCGCATCTCGCGCCGCACCACCTCGTCGCGCGTCTTCGAATTGCCGGCGATGTCGATGCGGCGCACATACACCCGGCGCCCGGGGTCGATCACGATGTTGAAGGACACCGTGCGCTTTTCCTTGTCGACGTCGGGAATGGCGTTGGCATTGGCGAAGGCGTAGCCCTCGTTGCCTAGGCGATCGGCGATCGCCTTGGTGCTGGCGGTGAGCTTCTCGCGTGAGAAGACGTCGCCTGGCTTGAGCTGCACCAGCTTCTCGATTTCCGGGCGCGGCACGATCAGGTTGCCCGAGACCTCCACCTTGGAGACGGTGTATTTCTCGCCTTCGACCATGTTGACGGTGATGTAGATGTCGCGCCGGTCGGGCGTGATCGAGACCTGGGTCGACTCGATCGAGAAGTCGAGGTAGCCGCGGTTCTGATAGAAGGCGCGCAGATTCTCGAGGTCGCCGGAGAGCTTCTCGCGCGAATAACGGTCGGCCTTGGTGTACCAGGTGAGCCAGCCGGGCGTGCGCAGCACGAACTCGCTCAGGAGCTCCTTTTCGGAGAAGGCTTTCGCCCCCACCAGGTTGATGCCGCGGATCTTGGCGACGTCGCCCTCGGTCACCGCGATGTTGATGCCGACGCGGTTGCGCTCGAGCGGCGTCACGGTGGTCTGGATCTGCACCGCGTAGAGGCCGTGCGACAGGTACTGGCGCTTCATTTCGAGCTCGGTCTGCTCGAGCATCGCGCGATCGAAGATGCGCCCTTCGGCCATGCCGACGTCGCGCAGCACCTTGCGCACCGTATCGGGCTCGAACTCCTTCATGCCGGAGAAGTCGATCGAAGCGATCGCCGGCCGCTCCTCGACGTAGATCACGAGGACGTCGTTCTCCGTCTCGAGACGCACGTCCTTGAAGAAGCCCGTGGCGTAGAGCGCGCGCAGCGCCGCCTGCGCCTTCTCTTCGGTCATGGTCTCGCCCACCTTGACCGGCAGATAGCTGAACACCGTGCCCGGCTCGGTGCGCTGCAGCCCCTCGACGCGGATATCCTTGACGGTGAACGGAGTGAACGACTGCGCCTGCACCGCGCTGGCTGCCGCGACGACAAGCGCGGCGAGCACCGCGGCCAAACCTCTACGCTTCATCAACCAGTCAGCAGGCGATTCAGGTCGTTATAAAAGGCGAAGGCCATCATCACGAGCAGCAGCGCGAGACCGACACGCTGTCCGAGCTCCATGAAGCGCTCGGAGACTGGCTTGCCTTTGATTATTTCGATTCCATAGTACATCAGGTGTCCGCCGTCGAGCAGCGGGATCGGCAGCAGGTTCAGCACGCCGAGGCTGATGCTGATCAGTGCCAGGAACGTCAGGTACGAGACCCATCCCAAGCTCGCCGACTGGCCGGCGAAGTCGGCGATCGTCACCGGCCCTGAGAGGTGGCGCCACGAGACTTCGCCGATCAGCATCTTGCCGAGCATCTTCAGGCTGAAGACAGCAATGTCGGCGGTCTTCGCTACCGCACGGCTCAAGCTTGCGAGCGGACCATGCTGCACGCGGATGAGCAGCTTCTCCGCATATCCTTCGGGCTGCTTCGGCCCGGCGCCGATGCGGCCGATGCGCGCGCTGCCCGCACTCACCGCTTCCGGGACCACCTGCACGGTCTGCTCGACTCCGGCTCGCTCGTAGGTGATGCTGAGCGCGCTTCCAGGGTGCGAGCGCACCGCGTTGACGAACGCATCCCAGTTGTCGATCGGCTTCGCATCGACGCGCAGGATGCGATCGCCGCTTTGCAGCCCGGCGCGCTCGGCCGCGCCGCCGGCGAGCACCTGGCCGAGCACCGGCTCGAGCGGCGGCCGATAGAGTCGCAGGCCGATCTTCTCCAGCACGTCGCTCTCCACATCGGCGCTCGGGAAGCGCGAGAGATCGAGCTTCGCCGTGCTGAGATGTCCGCGCTCGTTCACCGTCTCGAGCTGGACGCTCCTGCGCTCGAGCGCCGCCTGCAGCACGCGCCAGCGCAACTCCTGCCAGGTGGTGAGCGGATCGCCGTCGATGGCGCGCACCGTGTCGCCCGCCTGGATGCCGGCGGCTGCCGCCATGCTCGCGGCCGGCGGCGCGCCGAGGATCGGCCGCGCCTCGGGCAGGCCGTACATGAAGAGACCGGCGTAGACCAGCACGGCAAAGACGAAATTGAAGAGCGGTCCGGCGATGACGATGGCGAAGCGCTTCCACACGCTCTGCCGGTTAAAGGCACGGGCGAGCTCGGCCGGCTCCACCGGCCCCTCGCGCTCGTCGAGCATCTTCACGTAACCGCCGAACGGGATCGCGGCGATGACCCATTCGGTGCGGTCCGGACCGAGGCGCCGGAGCGCGAGCGGCCGGCCGAACCCGACCGAGAAGCGCAGCACCTTTACCCCGCAGAGTCGCGCGACCAGGTAATGGCCGTACTCATGCACCACGATCAGCACGCCGAGCGCGACGACGAATGCGATGATGGTCTGCACGAAGCTCATGCCGCCACCGCCAGTACGCATGCCGCGGCGCTGCGCCGCGCCGCCTCGTCGGCCGCCATCACCGCGGCAAGGCCGCTCGCCTCGCCGGCCGCCACCGCATCGAGCGTATCGGCGATCACGCGCGCGATGCGCGTGAAAGGCAGCCGGCCGGCGAGGAAGGCGTCGACCGCCACCTCGTTCGCCGCGTTGAGCAGCGCCGGCGCGGTGCCTCCCGCCTCAAGGGCGCGGTAGGCGAGCCTGAGGCAGGGAAAGCGCCGCTCGTCGGGCCGCTCGAAGCTCAAGTGCTTCAACACCGTCAGGTCGAGCGGCTGCGCGCCGGATGCAATGCGCTCCGGGTAGCCGAGCGCGTACGCGATCGGTACGCGCATATCCGGGTTGGAGAGCTGCGCGATGAGCGAGCCATCGACGTACTCGACCAGCGAATGCACGATGCTCTGCGGATGGATCACGATCTCGATGGCTGACGCCGGAAGGTCGAAGAGCCAGCGCGCCTCGATCACTTCGAGCCCCTTGTTCATCATGGTGGCGGAGTCGACCGAGATCTTGCGCCCCATCACCCAGGTCGGATGCGCACACGCCTCGGCGGGCGTCACCGCGTCGAGCGATTCGAGCGGCGCGGCACGGAACGGACCGCCCGACGCCGTGAGGACAATACGCCGCACCGCCTTGGCGTCCGAGAGGCACTGAAACACGGCGTTGTGCTCGCTGTCGACCGGGACGATGGTCGCGGCGCCCTCGCGCGCCGCGCGCATCAGCAGCGGCCCCGCCATCACCAGCGCTTCCTTGTTGGCGAGCAGCACGCGCTTGCCGGCGCGCGCGGCGGCGAGCGTCGAGGCAAGGCCGGCCGCGCCGACGATCGCCGCCATCACCACATCGCAGCGACTGTCGGTGGCCACCTGCTCGAGCGCCTGCGCGCCGAAGAGAAGCTCGGTGCCGTGGCGGCGAAACTCGGCGACCCGCTTCGCCTCGGGCCGCGCGCCGGCGAGCACCGCATAGCGCGGCTGGTGCACACGGCAGAGCGCGAGCAGCGCATCGGCCGAGCTCTGCGCCGAGAGCGCGAACACCCGATAGCGGTCGCGATGGCGCGTCACGACATCGAGCGTGCTGGTGCCGATCGAGCCGGTCGCGCCGAGAATTGCGAGATTCAAGCGTTCGCCCTTATCCACGGCAACATCAACGCCGCGAGCGGCAGCGCCGCCGTGGCACTGTCGATGCGGTCGAGGATGCCGCCATGCCCCGGCAGCAGCGCCCCGCTATCCTTCACTGCGGCCTGGCGCTTGGCCGCCGATTCGAACAGATCGCCGACGATGCTGATGACGGCGAGCGCCGCGGCTCCGGCCAGGGCCGGCGCCCAAGCGAGGCGCGCGGTGAAGGCGGCGAGAATGATAGCGTAGGCAAGCGCCCCGACCACCCCGCCGAGGGCGCCCTCCCAGGTCTTGCCCGGGCTGATCGAGGGCGCGAGCTTGCGCCGCCCCCAGGCGCGCCCGAAGAAATAGGCCGCCGTGTCCGCAATCCACACGAGCACCAGCACGGCCAGCACTTCGCGCGCCGGCAGCCATGCCAGTGCCAAGGCGGCGGGCACGATGACCAGGAAACCGCTCGCCACCAGTGCCGCTCGTGCCTGCGGCGTCACGCCGCGCGCGAGCCAGAGGGGCACGGCGATCACCCAGAAAGCGCTGGCGAGAAAAAAACTGCTGAACGCCGCCCGCGGTCCCGCTGTGAAGAGCGCGATCACGGCAAGTGCGGCGATCGCGCCATAGAGCCAGGCGAGCGGCGTCGCCAGGCGGCACAGGCGCGCCCATTCGAAGCCGCCCGCTGCCGCGAGCAGCGCCGCAAGCACGGCAAACCAGGCGCGCGGCAGCAGCAAGAGCGCCAGCAGGAAGCCAAGAAGAAGTAGCGCCGCGGTGGCGATCCGCGCGGCAAGCGCGCGGCTCAGGCGCGCTTCGCCGGGGCGAGCGACGCGGCAACCTGCTCGCTCGTGCGGCCAAAGCGCCGCTCGCGCCCGCGATAGGAGGCGATCGCCCGGTCGAGCGCTTGCGCGTCGAAGTCAGGCCAGAGCGTCTCGGTGAAGTAGAACTCGGTGTAAGCGAGCTGCCAGAGGAGGAAGTTCGAGATGCGCTGCTCGCCGCCGGTGCGGATGAAAAAATCGGGCTCCGGCGCATAGCTCATCGCGAGGTTCGCGGCGAGCGCCGCCTCGTCGATCGGCTGCTCCTTCACCTTGTTCACCGCCTGCAGGATGTCCCAGCGCCCGCCGTAGTTCGCCGCGATGGTGAGCGTGAGGCGACGGTTCTCGGCGGTGAGCCGCTCGGCCTGCTCGATCAGCAGGCGAATCTTGCGGCCGAAGCGCCGCGTGTCGCCGACCACCTTGAGGCGCACGTTGGCGCGATGCAGCCGCTCCGCTTCGCTCGCGAGCGCGCTCTGGAAAAGCTGCATGAGAAGCGCGACCTCCTCCGCCGGCCGGCGCCAGTTCTCGGAGCTGAAGGCGAATAGCGTCAGGTACTCGACGCCGCGCTCGGCGCAGTTCTCGACGGTCGCACGCACCGCTTCCAGGCCGCGCCGGTGACCGGCGATGCGCGGCAGCATGCGGCTTCGCGCCCAGCGGCCATTGCCGTCCATGATGATCGCCACGTGGCGCGGCACCTCGCCATGCGCGGGCACCTCCCGCGTGGAGCTCGGGTGGGTCATACGGCCATCAGCTCCTTCTCTTTCTCCTGCAGCAGCCGGTCGATCTCGGCGACATGGCGATCGGTCATCTTCTGCACCTCGTCCTGCGCGCGGCGCTCGTCGTTCTCCGAGACTTCGTGCTTCTTCAGCCCTTCCTTCAGGTGCTGGATCGCATCGCGCCGCAGGTTGCGCACGGCGACGCGCGCGTTCTCGGCCTCGTGCTTCACCACCTTGATGAGCTCTTTACGGCGCTCTTCGGTAAGCGGCGGCATCGGCACGCGGATCGTGTCGCCCTGCGCCGCCGGGTTGAGGCCGAGGTCGGACTCGCGGATCGCCTTGTCCACCGCCTGGATCAATTTCTTCTCGAACGGCGCGACGCCGATGGTGCGTGCATCAAGCAGCGTTATTTTCGCCACCTGGTTGATCGGCGTTGGCGTGCCGTAGTAGTCGACTTGGATGTGGTCGAGCAGACCGGTATGCGCGCGCCCCGTACGGACCTTGGCCAAGTCCGCCTTGAACGCCTGGATGGTCTTGTCCATCTTCTGGTCGGTCGTCTTCTTCAGGTCCGCGATCACCATGGCCATGGGCTTCCTCCCGCGAAAATCATACGTGAACCAGCGTGCCTTCGTCCTCTCCGAGCACCACGCGCTTGAGCGCCCCTTGCTTGAAGATGCTGAAGACATTGATCGGCAGCTTCTGGTCGCGGCAGAGCGTAAGCGCGGTCGCGTCCATCACCTTAAGGTTCTTCACGATCGCCTCGTCGAAGCTCAGGCGCGTGTAGCGCTGGGCGCGCGGGTCGCGCTTCGGGTCGGCAGTGTAGACGCCGTCCACCTTGGTTGCCTTGAGCACGATCTCCGCCCCCATCTCGCTGCCGCGCAGCGCCGCCGCCGTATCCGTGGTGAAGAACGGATTGCCGGTTCCGGCGGCAAAGATCACGATCTTGCCTTCCTCCAGATAGCGGATCGCCTTGCCGCGGATGTAAGGCTCGACCACCTGCTCGATATTGAGCGCCGACAGCGCCCGACTCGAAATGCCGGCCTGGCGCATTGCGTCCTGCAGCGCGAGCGCGTTCATCACCGTGGCGAGCATCCCCATGTAATCCGCGGTCGCGCGATCCATGCCGGCCGCGCCGGGGGCGACACCGCGGAAGATGTTGCCGCCGCCGATGACGATGCCGATCTCCACGCCCAGGCGCGATACCTGCGCCACCTCCGCGACGATGTTCTCGATCGTCTGCCGATTGATGCCAAACGGATCCTCGCCCATCAGCGCTTCGCCTGACAGCTTTAGCAGGATCCGCTTGTATTTGGGTGTCACCGCAGCGGCGTCAATGCGCTCTGCCGGCCTGCGCCATCACTTCGGCGGCGAAATCGGTGCTCTTCTTCTCGATCCCCTCGCCGACGACGAAGAAGACGTAGCTATGGACCTTCGCCTTGCGCGCCGCGAGCATCTTTTCCACCGTCTGCTTGTCGTCCTTGACGAAGGGTTGGCCAAGGAGCGTTTTCTCGCCAAGGAACTTGTTGACGGCGCCCTCGGCCATCTTTGCGGCGATCACCGAGGGCTTGCCGGATTCCTTGGCGCGCGCCTCCTGGATGCGACGCTCATCGGCGACCACCTCCTGCGGGATCTCGCCTCGGCTCAGATAGGCCGGCCTGGCGAAGGCAATGTGCATGGCAAGGTCCTTGCCCGCATCCTCCGGCCCGTCAAAGTCGACCAGCACGCCAATCTTGCCTCCATGCACATAGAGGGCGAGCCTGCCCTTCGCCTGCAGGCGCTTGAAGCGCCGCAGGGTGATGTTCTCCCCGATCTTCTGCACCAGCGCCTGGCGGCGCGACTCGATCTTCGTGCCGAGCATATCGATCGAACCGAGCTCCTCGAGGTTCGCCGGCGAGCGCGTGGCGACGATCTCGGCGAGCGATTTGGCGAAGGCGATGAAATCGTCGTTCTTGGCGACGAAATCGGTCTCTGAATTGACTTCGACGAGTGCGCCCACCTTTGCGTCCGCGGCGAGCCAGGCGCCGATCACACCCTCGGCGGCAATGCGGCTCGCCGCCTTGCTCGCCTTGGCGCCGCTCTTGATGCGCAGCAGCTCTTCGGCCTTCTTAAGATCGCCTTCGCACTCGGCGAGCGCCTTCTTGCACTCCATCATCCCGAGGCCAGTCAGCTCGCGCAGCTCCTTCACCAGCCCCGCACTAATCTCTGCCATTCCGAAATGCTCCTTACAGGTTGAAAAAAAGGGGCCGAAGCCCCTTTTCGCTTCCGCTCGCGGCGGGAAACCTATTCCGCTGCATCCTCTTCCACCTCGACGAACTCGTCGCGCGAGGCGGCCGCCACTTCCTCGAGCGACTGGCTGCGCCCCTCGAGCACCGCGTCGGCCATGCCGCGGGCATAGAGGCGGATCGCGCGGCTCGAGTCGTCATTGCCGGGGACGATGTAGTCGATGCCCTCCGGCGAATGATTCGTGTCGACCACGCCGACCACCGGGATTCCCAGCTTCACCGCTTCCGCCACGGCGCCTTTCTGGTAGCCGACGTCGACCACGAAGAGCGCATCGGGCAGCGCGTTCAGCTCCTTGATGCCGCCAAGGGAGCGCTGCAGCTTTTCCATCTCGCGCGTCACGCCGAGCGCTTCTTTCTTGGACATGCGCTCCAGTCCGCCTTCCTGCTGCAGCTGCTCCATCTCCCGCAGCCGCTTGATCGACTGCTTCACCGTCTTGAAGTTGGTGAGCATGCCGCCAAGCCAGCGATGATCGACGAACGGCATCTGGCAGCGTTGCGCCTCCTCGCGGATGATGTCGCGCGCCTGGCGCTTGGTGCCGACGAAAAGAAGGGTGCCTCTATTGGCCGCGAGCTGGCGCGCGAACTTCAGCGCTTCCTGATAAAGCGCGAGCGTCTTCTCGAGGTTGATGATGTGGATCTTGTTGCGGTGACCGAAGATGTACTGGGCCATCTTCGGATTCCAGTAGCGGGTCTGGTGTCCGAAATGCACCCCCGCTTCCAGCATTTGTCGCATCGTTGCCGACACTCAAGCTCTCCTTAGGGTTAGGTCTGCCGCGCCCACCTGAACCCCGGCTCATGGTTGCGAGTCGAAGCACCCTAACGGTTGCGCGGGATAATTGCTTGCTGCAACGCAAGCGAGTTCAAAATTCTAGCATAATCAGTCCAATGGCTGTTGTTCCGAAGACCGCCGAAGAGCTCGAGCGGATGCGTATCGCCGGGCGCCTCGCCGCCGAAGTGCTCGACTTCATCAGCTCTTACGTGAAGCCCGGCGTCACCACCGGCAAGCTGAACGACCTCTGCCACGATTACATGGTGAGGCAGCAAGGTACGGTACCCGCGCCGCTCAACTATGCGCCGCCCGGCTACAAGCCTTTTCCGAAATCCATTTGCACGTCGGTCAATCACCAGGTGTGCCACGGCGTTCCGGGCGAGCGCGTGCTCAAGACCGGCGACATCCTGAACATCGACATCACCGTCATCAAGGACGGCTACCACGGCGATTGCAGCCGCATGTTCTATGTCGGCGAGCCGAGCATCCAGGCCCGCCGCCTGGTCGACGTGACTTACGAGTGCATGTGGGAAGGCATCCGCGCGGTGCGTCCGGGCGCCCGGCTGGGCGATATCGGCGCCGCCATCCAGTCACGCGCCGAGGCCGCGGGCTTCTCGGTGGTGCGCGAATTCTGCGGGCATGGCATCGGTCGCAAGTTCCACGAGGAGCCGCAGGTCCTGCATTACGGCAAGCCGGGCACCGGCATCGCGCTCACACCGGGCATGACCTTCACCGTCGAGCCGATGATCAACGCCGGGAAGCCGGCGATCCGCGAGCTCGCCGACGGCTGGACGATCGTCACCAAGGACCACAGCCTCTCGGCGCAGTGGGAGCACACCGTGGCGGTCACCGATGCAGGCTACGAGGTGCTCACGCTCTCGGCCGGCGCACCGCCGCCACCGCCCGCGCGCGAGCGGGCCGCACCTGCGTGAGCGCGGCGACGCTGCGCGAGCAGGTCGCGGCCGAGCGCGCCGCGCTGCGCGCGGCATATCTCGCGCATCCGAAACCGCGCGAGCTGTTGAAAGCCCACGCGCAGCTCATCGACCGGACGGTCAAGGCGGTGCCTGGGCTGCCGCAGAGCGCCGCCCTGGTCGCGACCGGCGGTTACGGGCGCGGCGAGCTCTACCCGGCCTCTGATATCGACCTTCTCGTGCTGCTCGCTCACGAGCCGGAGGCGGTGGAGCGCGAGGCGCTCGAGCGGCTGATCGGCACCTTCTGGGACATTGGTCTCGAAATCGGGCACAGCGTGCGCACGGTCGAGGGCTGCGTTGCCGCGGCGCAGGACGACGTCACGATCCGCACCACGCTCCTCGAGTCACGCTACCTCTGCGGCAGCCGCGCGCTCTTTCGGCAGCTCGAGCGCGCGCTCGCCGCCGCGCTCGATCCGGTGGCGTTCTTCAAGGCGAAAAAGCTCGAGCAGGAGCAGCGCCACGCCAAGCACCAGGATTCGCCCTACTCGCTCGAGCCGAACCTGAAGGAAGCGCCCGGCGGCTTGCGCGACCTGCAGGTCATCCAGTGGATCGCTCGCGCGGCGGGACTCGGCCACCGCTGGGCCGAGCTGGTGGCGCCCGGGTTGATCGAGCGCGCCGAGGCCGTGAGCCTCGCGCGGCACGAGACGGTGCTGCAGGACCTGCGCATCCGGCTGCACTACCTCGCCGGGCGGCGCGAAGACCGCCTGGTGTTCGACGTGCAGACGGCGCTTGCCAAGCAGATGGGCTTCGCCGACAGCGCGCACCGGCGCGCGAGCGAAGCGCTGATGCAGCGCTACTACCAGACCGCAAAAGGGGTGACGCAGCTCAATACCATCCTTTTGCAGAACCTCGAGGCGCGGCTCGCGCCGCGGCCGGACACGGAGCCGCGAGCGCTGAACGAGCGCTTCGAGGTGCGTAGTGAGCTCCTCCACGTCAAGCGCGAGGACACCTTCGCCCGCGAGCCGCTCGCGATTCTCGAGAGCTTCCTGCTGATGATGCAGCACCAGCAGCTGCGCGGCATGACGGCGCGCACGCTGCGCGCGCTTTACCGGGCGAGGTCGAAGATCGATACGCGTTTTCGCCAGAATCCGCTTGCGCGACTACTGTTCCTCCACATGCTGCAGCAGCCGCGCGGCATCGTGCACGAGTTCCGGCGCATGAATCAGTACGGCATCCTCGGCCGCTATCTGCCGGAGTTCGGCCGTATCGTCGGGCAGATGCAGCACGATCTGTTCCACGTCTATACCGTCGACCAGCACATCCTGATGGTGGTGCGCAACGTCCGGCGCTTCACCCAGCCGGAGTTTGCCCACGAGTTCCCGCTGTGCACGGAGCTGATGAACGGCTTCGAGCGGCGCTGGCTGCTCTACATCGCGGCGCTCTACCACGACATCGCCAAGGGTCGCGGCGGCGACCATTCCGAGCTCGGCGCGCGCGACGTGCTGGCGTTCGCGCGGCGCCATGGCCTGGCGGCCGATGATCGCGAGCTCGTCGCCTTCCTGGTCGAGAACCACCTTGCGATGTCGCATGTTGCACAAAAGCAGGATGTCTACGACCCCGAAGTGGTGCGCGCCTTTGCCGACAAGGTGCAGACCGAGCGGCGGCTGGTTGCGCTCTACCTCTTCACCGTCGCCGACATCCGCGGCACGAGCCCCAGGGTCTGGAACGCGTGGAAAGGCAAGCTGCTCGAAGATCTTTTCCGCGCGACGCGCCGCGTGCTCACCGGCGAGCCGCTCGCGCGCGACGCCGCTCTCGCCGAAAAGCAGGCCGAAGCGGCGCGCCTGTTGCGCCTGTACGCCCTTTCCGACAGCGTGAAAGACCGGCTCTGGGCGAGCCTCGACATTACTTACTTCCTGCGCCACGACGCCCAGGAGATCGCCTGGCATACGAGGAACCTGCACTACCGGGTGGACACCGATCGCCCGGTCGTGAAGGCGCGCCTCGCGCCGTTCGGCGAAGGTCTGCAGGTGATGATCTATACCAAGGATCGCGAAGGCCTGTTCGCGCGCATCTGCGGCTACTTCGACCGTGCGAGCTACAACATCGCCGAAGCGAAAATTCACACGACGCGCCTGGGCTACGCGCTCGACACGTTCGTCGTGATGGGCGCGGGCGGCGGCACGCATTACCGCGACCTCATCAGCATGATCGAGTCCGGGCTAGCCGAGGAGCTGCAATCCGACGCGCCGCTCGGTCCGCCGCGCGGCGGCCGCCTCTCGCGCCGGGTGCGCCACTTCCCGATTTCGCCCGCCGTCGACATCCGCCCGGATGAGCGCGGCGCCTACCAGGTGCTCTCGATCGTGGCGAGCGATCGGCCGGGACTGCTCTATGGTGTGGCGCGCATCCTCGCCCGGCACCACATCAGCCTGCAGACCGCGCGCATCAATACGCTGGGCGATCGCGCCGAAGATGTTTTTCTGGTGGCGGGCGAGGCGCTGCAGGCGCCAAAAACCGTGCTGCAGCTCGAGCAGGAGCTCCTCGCCGAGCTCAGTCTTCCTGCGGCAAATCCTGCCCCGGAAACAGCGCTTCGTTAAAGCCGAATTTGGTCATGTCGCGGATCCTCATCGGATAGAGGACGCCGTCGAGGTGGTCGACCTCGTGCTGCACGACGCGCGCGTGAAAGCCCGAGACGTCACGCGCGAACGGCGTGCCGAGCGCGTCGTATCCCCGGTAGCGCAGTCGCGTGTAGCGCGGCACCCAGCCGCGCATGCCCGGGACCGACAGGCAGCCTTCCCAGCCCTCCTCCATCTCTTCACCGAGCGGCGTCAGCACCGGGTTGATGAGCACGGTATCCGGCACCTCCTCGACATCCGGATAGCGCGGATTGGAATGCACGCCGAAGATCACCACGCGCAAGGCCACGCCGATCTGCGGCGCGGCGAGGCCGGCGCCGTTCAAGTGCGCCATCGTGTCGCGCATGTCGGCGAGCAGCGCGAAGAGCTCGGGCGTGCCGAACTCCTTCACCTCCTGGGAACGCTGCCAGAGGCGCGCATCTCCCATGCGCAGCACTTCGCGGATCATGCGCAAAGCCTCTCGATGATGCGCCGCACGCGGCCCATCGCTCCCTCGAGCACCGCGCCGATCGTGTCGAGCGGCACGGCGCGCTTGGCATCGCCGCGCCCCGCGGCGTAGTTCGCGACCACGGCGATGGCGGCGTACTCGAGGCTGATCTCGCGCGCGAGCGCCGCCTCCGGCATGGCCGTCATGCCGACGATGTCCGCGCCGTCGCGCTCCAGGCGGTTGATCTCTGCCGCGGTCTCGAGCCGCGGCCCCTGCGTGGTGGCGTAGACACCGCCATCAACGAGCTTCTCGCCGCAGGCCCGCGCGGCATCGCGGAGCTTGTTGCGCAGTGCATGCGAATAAGGCTCCGTGAAGTCGATATGGTTCACCTCGGCGCGGGGGCCCTCGTGGTAAGTCGCATGCCGGCCCCAGGTGTAATCGATCAGCTGGTCCGGCAGCACCAGCGCGCCGGGCGCGAGCTCGGCGCGGATGCCGCCGACCGTGGCGACCGACAGCACTTCGAGGGCGCCCGCGTCCTTCAGCGCCCAGAGATTCGCGCGGTAGTTGACCTCGTGCGGCGCGAACCTATGGCGCTCGCCGTGCCGGGCGAGAAACACCACGTCGCGCCGGCCGATGCGGCCGTATACGAGCGCTGCAGAAGGCTCGCCGTACGGCGTGCAGACGACCTTGCGCTGCGTCGCGCTCATATTGCCCAGCTCGCCGAGGCCGCTACCGCCGATGATCGCGAGCATCAGAATTCGCGCATGGCGCGGATCTCGGGCAGGTTGCGCCAGTAGCCTTTGGCGTCCATGCCGTAGCCGAAGACGAAGCGATCGGCGATCTCGAGACCGACGAAATCCGCGCGGATCGGCTTCGCGCGTGCCAGGCGCTTCTCGACCAGCACGGCGCAGTGGAAGCTCGCCGCGCCGAGCTCGAGCAGCCGCTCGCGGATCGCCGCCATGGTCTGCCCGCCATCCAGAATGTCATCGAGCACCAGCACCGCGCGCCCCTGCACCTCGGCCGGCGGCGCTTTGCGCCAATCGATGTGCGCGCCGCGCGTCTCGCGGCCATAGCGCGAGGCATGGATGTAGTCGAGGTCGAGCGGAAATCGCAGCAGCGGCAGCAGCTGCCCGGCGAACACCACCGCCCCGCCCATGACGACGAGGATCAGCGGATAGGCCGCTGCCAGCGCGGCCGTCACCTCGGCGGCAATGCGGCGCAGCGCGTGCTGGATTTCGTCGGCGCCGGCGATGAGATCCGATTGCTCGAGAAAGCGCCACGCCGCCTGCGAATCGGGCATGGCGGCGAGTCTAGCGTGACTCGAGATAGCGCGCGAAAGCCGTTCCCACCTCGCTGTGCCGCACGCCGAGCTCGACCATCGCCTGCAGATAGCCGAGCTTCGAGCCGCAGTCGAAGCGCCGCCCGGGGAGCCGCACGGCGAGCACGCGCTCCTCGCCGAGCAGCGCTGAAATCGCGTCGGTGAGCTGGATCTCGCCGCCCGCGCCCGGCGTAACGGCGGCCAGCCGCTCGAAGATGCGCGGCGTCAGCACATAGCGGCCGATCACCGCGAGATTCGAGGGCGCTTTTGCGGGCTTGGGCTTCTCGACGATCGCGCGGATGCGGGCGTTGTCGCCCTGCATGCTGTCGATGGTGACGATGCCGTAGCTCTCGGTCTGGTCGCGCGGTACTTCCTCCACCCCGAGAAGCGAGCATGATTCGCGGTGGTAGACCTCCGCCATGCGCGCCATCGCCGGCGGATTGGCATCCATCAAGTCGTCGGCGAGCAGCACCGCGAACGGGTCGTTGCCGACCACCGGCTGCGCGCACAGCACCGCGTGCCCGAGCCCGAGGGGCTCGGGCTGCCGGATGTAGATGCAGCGCACGCCTTCCGGCAGCACCGAGCGCACCTGCTCAAGCAGCGCGTCCTTGCCCTTGCGCTCGAGCTCGGTTTCGAGCTCGTAAGCCTTGTCGAAATGATCCTCGATCGCGCGCTTGTGGCGGCCGGTGACGAAGATCATGTCGGTGATGCCGGCGGCCGCCGCCTCCTCGACCGCGTACTGGATGAGCGGCTTGTCGACCACCGGCATCATTTCCTTGGGGCTCGCTTTGGTCACCGGCAGGAACCGGCTGCCAAACCCGGCCACCGGGAACACCGCTTTTCTAAGCTTCGGCATCGCCGCTCCTCAGGATCTCGCGCAACTTCGCTTCATCGATGACCGGCACGCCAAGGCTGCGTGCCTTGTCGAGCTTGCTGCCGGCGTCCGCGCCGGCCACCACATAGTCCGTCTTTTTTGACACCGACGCGGCCACCTTGTGCCCGCGCGCTTCGAGCGCCTCGCGCGCCTCTTCGCGGGTCATGCCGGCAAGCGAGCCGGTCAACACGAAGGTCTTGCCGCGCGCGCGTTGCTCCCGCGGCATCGCCTGCACCGCGACGGCCCGGGTCAGGCGCTCAATGACTTCCTGGTTGTGTGGTTCGTGCATGAACTTGTCGATCGCGTCCGCGAGCTCGGGGCCGATGCCTTCGAGCGGCACTTCGCGCGGCGGCTCGCCGCGCTTGCGGCGCTGTGCATTGTCCTTGCGCACGGCCTCTTTGTCAGCCATCAGGTCCG
>DASREB010000156.1:0-56347 GCA_035652275.1 Burkholderiales bacterium | reverse complement strand
AGCCGAAATAGAAATACGCTGTAACAATCAGTTACCCCTCGGCGGGCACGCGGCGGCTACTCTGTTGTCCAAGGAGACGGAGTAACGTATGAAGAAACCGTCGAAACTGCTTATCGGCCTCGCGCTCGCCGCGGCCGGCGTCCTTGGCGCCGGCTCCGCGTTCGCCTGGCATCATGGTCCCCGCGTGGTATTCGGCTTCAACGTCGGCCCCTACTGGGGGCCTTACTGGGGCCCGCCGTACTACTATCCGGCGCCGGCGTACTACCCGGCTCCCGTCGTCGTCTCGCCTCCCGCGCCCGCGCAGTACGTCGAGCGCAACGATCAGCCGGCGAGCTCGGGATACTGGTATTACTGCGAGACCTCGCGCGGCTACTACCCGTACGTCAAGGAGTGCCCGAGCGGCTGGAAAGCCGTTCCGCCGGCACCCGCGCCCGCCCAATGAAGCGCACGCTCTTCGCTCTCGCCGCCGTTACGCTCTTCGCCGGCTGCGCCACGCCGCCGCCATCCGGGCCGAGCGTGATGGTGCTGCCGGGCTCCGGCAAGAGCTTCGACCAATTCCGCTATGACGATAACGAGTGCCGCCAGTATGCGACCGCGCAGATCGGCGGCACCACTGCGGCGCAGGCATCGAACGACGCGGCAGTAAAGAGCGCCGTCGTCGGCACGGCCATCGGCGCCGCGGCCGGCGGCCTGCTCGGCGGCAATTCCGGCGCGGGCGTCGGTGCCGGCGTCGGTCTCGCTGGCGGTGCGCTCGCCGGTACCGGCGCCGCACAAGCCTCGGGCTATACGCTGCAGCAGCGCTACGACATCAACTACCAGCAGTGCATGTACGCCAAGGGCCACCAGATTCCGATGGCCGGGCGCTACGCGCCTTATCGCGCCACGCGCCAGGCGGCACCGCCACCGCCGCCACCGCCGGGGCCGCCGCCTCCGCCGCCCCGACCCAGCTGAAAATCGGGGACCGTACCTACGTGACGGTCCCCAATTTTTTTACCCCCTCGAGCAGCGACGCGCGCATCAGAAACGCCTTGTGCTTCTCCGGCTCGTCGGCCATCCGCCGGAGCTCCTCGAAGCGGCGCTCGCGCGTCATTGCATCGCGCTCTTCCAGGCGCCGCTTGTTGGCGATCGTCTGCTCCTGCACGTACTCGATGTTGAGCGGCCGTCGGCGGCGCTCGTAGGCGTCGAGGTCGGCGCCCGGCTGCGAGAGCAGCTGCGCAAGGTCCCAGGCCTCGTGTATGCCCGAGTTCAATCCAAGGCCACCGATCGGGTTATTGACGTGCGCCGCGTCCCCGCAGAGAAACACCCGTCCGCGGCGAAAGCGCTTGGCGACGCGCTGATGCACGTTGTAGAGATTGAGATGCAGGTAATCGCGCTCCGCCTGGGGCACGTGGACGCGCCCGAGGCGCGCGCGCACCGCGGCATCTGAGAGCGCCTCCTCGTCGCTCTCGTCTTCGCGCGTGTTGTAGACCGCGCGCCAGCGCCCCTTAAGGTCGTCGCCGGCGACTTTAAAGAGGTTGGTCCATTCCTGCGGGTCGGCCATGTAATTGCGGTAGCAGACGCCGAGGGCCCGCTCGAAATCGAACCGCGTGGTGATCACGAGGAAGCGCTCGGGCCAGGTGAAGCCTTCGAACTCGATGCCGAGCGCCTTTCTCACCGTGCTGCGCCCACCGTCGCAGCCGATCACGTAATCCGCGCGCAGCGTGCCGTGCTGTGTTTGCACGGTCACGCCATCGGCGTCCTGCTCAAGGCCGCTAACGCGCGTCGCCATGCGCACGGCCGCGTTCATCGCCCGCAGGCGCGCGATGCCCATCAGCGCCAGCTTGTGCTGCTCGGTCTGTACGACGAACGGATAGGCCGTCTCGCCGCGCAGCCGCTCGAAATCGAACTCCGCGATGAGGCGCAGGCGCGGCCGGTCCCAGAACTGGAAGGTCCGCGCGACAAGCCCCTGCGCGATGTAGTCGTCGATCAGCCCGAGCGCGGCGATGATCTCGAGCGTAGGCGGCTGCGTGGTGGAGGCGCGTGGACTATCGTTGATGCGCTCCTCGGCTTCCAGCAATGTCACCTCGTGGCCAAAGCGTGCACAGGCAAGCGCCGCCACGGTGCCGACCGGTCCCGCGCCCACCACGATGATGCGTCGCATAAAGCGCAGCTTATACTCCGGCGATGCGCGAAGCTTTTCGGTTAGGCGCGAAACAGGCCGCGCGGCTCATCGAGTCGGGCGAGTTGAGCGCGCAAGCGCTCGTCGCGAGCTGTCGCGAGCGCATCGCCGCGCGCGAGCCGGCGATCAAAGCGTGGACGCACCTCGCATCCGAGTGGCCGGCAGCGCAGGCGCCGCGCGCTCCGCTTTACGGCGTGCCGGTGGGCGTAAAGGACATCTTCGATACGCACGACATGCCGACCGCCTACGGCTCGCCGATCTACACGGGCCACCAGCCACGCAACGATGCGGCGGCGGTCGCGCTGACACGGCGCGCCGGCGGCACCGTCATGGGCAAGACGGTGACGGCCGAATTCGCCACCTTCGTGCCGCGCGAGACGCGCAATCCGCACGATGTCTCGCGCACGCCGGGCGGCTCCTCGAGCGGCTCCGCGGCAGCGGTGGCGGATTGCATGGTGCCGCTCGCCTTCGGTACGCAAACCGCAGGCTCGCTCATTCGCCCGGCGTCCTATTGCGGCATCTTCGCGTACAAGCCGAGCTACAACGTCATCGCACGCGCCGGCCTGAAACCGGGTGCCGATTCGCTCGACACCGTGGGCGTCTACGGGCGCAGCGTCGAGGACTGCGCCTTCTTCGCAGCGGCGCTCACCGGCCGGCGCGAGCTCGAGACCGCGCTCGAGCGGCCGCCGCGCGTCGCGGTGTGCCGGACGCATGAATGGGATCGCGTGCAGCCTGAGATGCGTAGCGCGTTCGATGAGGTACGTCGCGCACTGCGCGCCGACGATTTCGAGCTGCCCGCGCCATTCCGCGGGCTGCGCGAGAGCCACACCGCGATTCTCTGGTACGAAGTGGCGCGCAGCCTTGCCGATGAGTTCAGCCGCTTTCCGGACAAGCTTGATCCGGCCTTGCGTCAGCGCTGTGCCGACGGCTTCGCCCTCGATCCGCGCGAATACCTGCGGGCGCAGGCGCACGCCGCCGATTGCCGAGCGCGCTTTGCCGCAGCCCTCGGCGATTACGACGTGCTGATCGCGCCCGCTGCGACCGCCGAGGCGCCGAAGGGGCTCGCGTCCACCGGCGACGTGTCGATGAACGTGGTATGGACGCTGTTGCACACCCCGTGCGTCGCTGTGCCGGCGGCGAAGAGCCCGAGCGGCATGCCGCTCGGCGTGCAGGTGATCGGGCGCATCGGCGACGATGCACGCACGCTCGCCTGCGCCGCGTGGCTCCCGGGACACCTGTCGTGAGCGTGCGCGTCGCGATCCCCGATCTCGTATCGCCGTCCTACTTTCCGGCGATCGCGGCGGTCGAGCTCGGCCTCCTGCCCGACGCCACCATCGAGCTTCTCTACCCGGTCACCAAGACTTACGAGCAGCTGCGCGACGGCCAACTCGACTTCGTCGGCGGCGCTGCGCACGCGGTGCTCTACGCCTTCAAGGACTGGCAGGGCGCGAAGCTCCTGTGTGCGCTCGCGCAGCGCATGTACTGGTTTCTGGTAGTGCACAAGAAATTCAACCCGCAGCGCGGCGAGCTGGCGGTGCTCAAAGGCTTGCGCATCGGCGCGGCACCCGGGCCGGTCGATGGGCTGAAACAGATGCTGAAGCGCGCGGGCATCGCGGATGTGCAGATCGGCCCGGTGCCGGGCGCCGTCGGCGACAAGGCGTCCTTTGGCGTTGCGGCGGCGCGGGCCCTAGCCGAGGGCAAGATCGACGGCTTCTGGGCGAACGGCATGGCGGCCGAGCTCGCAGTGCGCGAGAGCGTCGGCGTGGTGGTGCTCGATGCGCGTCGCAACGGCACGCCGGAGGTAAAGGGCTACACCTTCCCGGCCCTGGTATGCACGGAGAAGACGATCCGCGAGCGGCCGCAGCTCGCCCTCGCCGCCGTGAAGGCGGTCGCCGCCGCGCACAAGGCGCTGAAGGACGATGCGACGCGCGCGACCACGGTGGCGGAGCGCCACTTCCCGCCGGCGGAAACCGCGCTCATCGCCGAGCTCATCCGCCGCGATGCGCCGTATTACCAGCACGGCATTTCGCGCCAGACGGTCGATTCGATGAATCGCTTCGCGCAGGACCTCGGATTGCTTTCCCGCACGGTAATGTACGACCAGGTGGTATGGACCCCCGATTGATGCGCCTACTTGTATCGTGATGCGCCTACTCGTATCGCTCCTCGGGCTCGTCGCGGCGAGCGCGGCTGCCCAATCCTGGCCGCAGCGCCCGGTGCACGTCATCGTGCCGTTCGTCGCCGGCGGCAACACCGACAGCCAGGCGCGCATCGTCACCGAGCGCCTCAACGAAGCGCTCGGACAGCCGTTCGTGGTCGAGAACAAGGTCGGCGCGGGTGGCGCGATCGCCGCCGAATACGTGGCGAAGAGCACGCCTGATGGCTACACGCTTTTCTTTGCCGCCTCGCCGCAGTTCTCGCTGCCGCTGGTGCAAAAAGTGAACTTCGATCCCTTTAAGGACTTCGCGCCGGTTTCGATCGTCGGCACCAACGCTTTTGTCCTCGGCGTGCACGTCTCGGTGCCGGCCAGGACGGTGAAGGAATTCGTCGACTACGTGAAGGCGCGGCCCGGACAGCTGAACTACGCTTCCGCCGGCGCCGGCACGACGACCCATCTGACGGCTGCGCTCTTTCTCGTGCGCGCCGGACTGCGCATGACGCACGTGCCGTACAAGGGCGGCGCGCAGGCGGTAGCGGATCTCGTCGGCGGGCAGGTGCAGATGTATTTTGGCAACGCGTCGGAGCTGATGCCGCACGCGCAAGGCGGCAAGGTCCATTTGCTCGCCGTCTCCAGCGCCAAGCGCACGCCACAGCTCCCGGACGTACCGGCAATCGCCGAGACCTATCCGGGCTTTGCCACCGGCACGTGGAACGGCTTCCTCGCACCCACCGGCACGCCGCAGCCGATCATCGATCGCCTGGCGCAGGAGGTGGCGAAGCTGGTGCGCGAACCGGCGACCGCCCAGCGGCTGCGCAAGATCGGCGTCGAGCCGCTCGGCAACACACCGGCCGAATTCACGGCGGTCGTGCAGCGCGAGGCGCCCATCTGGCGTGACGCAGTCAAGGCCGCGGGAATCCGTGCCGACTAAGGTGCTGATTGCCGGCGCCGGGCTCGGCGGGCTGACTGCCGCCGCCTGCCTGATGAAGCGCGGCTTTCAGGTGCACATCTACGAGCAGGCACCGCAGCTCGGCGAGGTCGGCGCCGGCATCCAGCAGAGCGCCAATTCCGTGAAGGTGCTCTACGACCTCGGGCTGCGCGACGCGCTCGACAAGGTGGGCGTGAAGCCAAAGGAGTACGAGTTCCGGCGCTACGACACCGGCGAGCTGCTGCACAAGATCCCCTTCGCTCAGGCGCACGAGCGCAACCACGGCGCGCCTTACTACCATCTGCACCGCGCGGACTTTCACCAGATCCTGCTCGACAAGGTGCTCGAGCTCGACCCGAACTGCATCAGCCTGAACGCCAAGGTGACCGGCTTCTCGGAGAACGCGCAGGGTGCGACGCTGAAGCTTGCCGACAGCTCGACGGTGAGAGGCGATGTGCTGATCGGCGCCGATGGCATCAAATCCGCCATCCGCGCGCAGATCGCGGGCGTGCGGCCCGCCAAGTACACGGGCTACGTCGCCTGGCGCGTCACCGTGCCGCGCCAGAAACTGCCGCCGGATTTCATGGAACTCGTCGGCACGGTGTGGTGCGGGCCCAAGAACCATTGCGTCGTGTATTGGCTGCGTCGCGGTGAGCTGCTCAACTTTGTCGGTTGTCCGGAAGACCCGTCGTGGGACGAGGAGTCCTGGACCGTGCGCCGACCGTGGCAGGAGCTCAAGGCCGCCTACACCGGCTGGCATCCCAAGATCCAGACCATCATCGACGCCGCCGAGCGCGATCAGTGCTATCGCTGGTCGCTCTTCGATCGGAAGCCGATCGACAACTGGAGCACCGAGCGGGTGACGCTGCTCGGCGATGCGGCGCACCCCACGCTACCCTTCATCGCGCAGGGCGCCTGCATGGCGATCGAGGACGGCGCAGTGCTCGCCCGCGCGCTTGAAGAAGCGGACTCGGTGCCCGCGGCGCTCGAGCTCTACCAGCTGGCGCGCGTCGAGCGCACCGCGCGCGTGGTGACCGAATCGGCCGAGCACGGCACGCTGTACCACATCAAGGATGCGAGCCAGATGAAAAAAGCGTTCGCCGATCGCAACATCGCCAAGGAGCGGGCGCAGTGGCTCTACAACTACGACCCGCTCAAGGTACCGCTCGAGGACGAGGACCTGCCGCTCTAGACGCGAAAGAAGCCGCGCGGCGCGTTATGCAGCCGCTCGAAACCGGCGCGCGTCACGCGGATCAGCTCGCCGACCTGCACACCGGCCGGCTGGTCGCGCGCGATGACGTTGGGCTGCACCACCACTGTCATGTTCTCCTCCAGCGTCATCTGCGGCAGCGGCCCGGCCGGACGGCTCTTCGTGCCGAGGATCGGCGGAAAGTAGCCGCCGCCGAAGCCGTGCATCAGGTCGTCGCACACGGTGAAGCCGCGCTGCTCGATCACGCTCGCCGCGTCCAGTATTTCTTCCATCGTCGTGCCATGCCGCACGACCGCTGTCACCGCATCGAACGCCGCTTCGGCAGTTGCATGCAGGTCGCGGTATAGCGCCGTCGGCTCAGCACCAACGCTGAACGTGCGCAGCACCTGGCCGGAGTAGTCCCAGAAGCTGCCTGAGAGTTCACAGAACACCACGTCGCCCTGCTCCACCTTGCGCGCGGAATGGAACTGGGGCGGCACGTATAGCGCCGGATTGGCCATCGGCGTGACGCCGATGAAATGGATGAAGGTGGTGCCGCCTTCGCCGACGTAGGCGCGCTCGACCAGATTGCCGAGCTCGCGCTCGGTCATGCCGGGCCGCGTGCCGGCGAGTAGCGACGCGAAGCCTGCGTCGCTGAACGCGGCGCCGATGCGCAGCCAGTCGAGCTCTTCCTCGGATTTGATGAGCCGCAGGCGCACATATTGGGCGTCGAGCTCGAAAAGGGTGAATTCCTTTTCCAGCTCGCGCTGCTTGCGCGCGAGCAGTGGGCCGATCAGACCGACGCGCTTCGCCCCGCGCCTTTTCAGCTCCGCGATGGTGAGCGCCATGCCGCGATGCTCGCCCCAGCGCACGTCGCAGCCGCGCGCGAGCTTCTTTGCCAGCGGGAAATGGTTGAACCACTCGACGTGCATCGTCATGGTTTCGCCGGGTTTGAACACCACGTAGGCTTCCACGGTGCCGGGCCAGCCGGTGACCCATTGCGGCGCGTTGCCGGTGCGGTGGTCGGTGACGACGAGCAGGTGATCGGTGCCCGCGGCCTCCATCACCGTCTGCAGCGCACGGTGGCGGCGAGCGTACTCGGCGTCGGAAAAGCGCGGGTACTCCTGCGCGAGGATCGCGCGCAGGCGCGGCGGCAGCTCAAGCATCTAGCGGGACGCGGGCGCGGTCTGGTGGTCGACGATCATCCATCTGCCACCGCGGTTGCGATAGACCAGCGTGTAGCGCGCCGGCGTTAGGGTCGCCTGCCCGTCGCGCATCTCGAAGAGGTTGTAAGTGCCGCTGTCGATCGCCGTGTCGCCGAACACGCGGATGCTGCGCTCGCCGAGCGCCACCCGCTGCGTCGGGTGCTGCGCCGCTGTCCGGTAATAATCGGCGATCGCCGCCGCACCGATGCGTGGCTTGGGCTCCGTAGTATCCGAGAGCACGGCGTCAGCATCGTAAAGCGCACTGATGCGCGCCGCGTCGCGGCTGTTGAAGGCGTCTATCCATGTGGTGGTCGCGGCGACGACGCTCGCCGCGACATCGGCGCCAGCGGCTGGCGCGGCCGATGCGATCGCCGGTGCCGCCGATGCGAGCGCCGACGATGCGGAAGCCGTCGCCGGGCGCGGCGCGCCGTAGGCCACTGGCCGCGCAATCCGCTCGCGCGTCCCGCGCGTGAGAGACGTCGCCGCCTTGGCGTCGACCGGTTGAATGTTCACGCACGTAGGCCGGGCCGTGAGCACGAAGTAAGCGGTCGGGTTCGCCTTGAAGTCGTAGTCGATGTGACTCGCCTCGTAACCGCCCATGGCCGTTGGGCAATGCACGACGAGCGTGCGCGTCTCAGGCGATACCTGGAGTGTGACGCGCTCGCCGGAATTGAGATCGGCGAGCACGCGGTCGCCGACGAGGATGTAGTAAGTCCATTCCTGCGCGATGAACGCCTCCGGGCGAAATACCGTGACTTCACTCGCGGCCGCGCTCGTGGCGGCAGCCCAGAGCAGCAGCGCGAGCAGCGCGCGAGCGCTCAGGCGAGCGCCTCGTCGCGGTGGTGCGGCGTCCAGAAGACGAAGAGATTCGCAACGACGATGGTGCCGGCGAGAAAGTAGAACGTCGCCGGCAAGCCATGGCGGTCGGCCACCACGCCCGCCAGGAACGGCCCGAGCGCCGCGCCGACGGCCTGCGCCCCGAACAGCACGCCGATGCTGGAGCCGCCCATGTTCTTCGGCGTCATCTCGAGGAGCCACGCCTGGATCACCGGCCGCGTCGCGTAGAGGAAGAAACCGAGCACCGCCACCAGTGCGACGAAGATCGGCGACGTGCCGACGAACGCCATCGCCGCCAGCACCACCGCGCTCGTCACCATGCTGCCGATGAGGATCTGCTTGCGGCCCATGCGATCGGACATGTGTCCGGCGACCGGCGCGGCGGCGAAACCCGCCGCTTGCACCGCGAAGAGGCAGGCGCCCACTACTGCGGACGAATAGCCCATCTCGCGAGCGAGATATACCGGTAGAAAGGTGAGCAGCGCGCTCTGCGTCATCGTGCGAAAGGACGAGCCGACCGACAGCATGACCAGCGCGCGATTGCCTAGCAGCTGCCTCAGACCGCGCGTGTACTGCGCGAACGACTGTCCGTCGGCCGGCGTCTTGCGGCTCCCAAGCTGGAGCGTGCCCAGGTACGCGAACATGAGCAGCGCTACCACGAGGCCGGGCGCGACGTTCAGCACCACGACATGGCGCCAGGAAAAGAAGGCGAGCGCGCCGCCGATCACCACCGGCGCGATGGCGTCGCCGACGTTGCCGCCCATGCCGTGGAGCGAGAGCACGAGGCCCTTGCGCTCCGGGTAGCGGCTGCCGAGCGTCGGTATGGCGGTCGGATGCCAGAGGCTATTGCCAAAGCCGACCAGCGCGACGCAGATGAGCAGCATGGCGTAGCTATGCGTGAAGCCGATCAGCAGGTAGGGGAAGCCCACCCAAAAAAGTGACACCGCCATCAGCAGGCCTTTGCGGCCCACCGTGTCGACGACCATGCCGCCGGGGATGTTCGCCACCGCCGAGGCAATGTACTGGCACGTCATGATGAGCCCGATCTCGCTGTAGCTAAGACCGAGCTCGTTGCCGATTAACGGCAGGAGCAGATAGAACGTCGCGGGATACCAGTGCGTGAGCCCGTGGCCAAGGGTGATGAGCCAGAGCTCACGCCATGGGTGGCGCGGCGCGGCCTCCGCTGCGAGTACCGAACTCAAGCCGGCACCTGGGCTTCGTTACTTGTCAAGCCGGCACCTTGGATTCGTTACTTGTCAGGCCGGCACCTTGGTCTTGGCCTTCAGGTATTGCTCGACCCGTTCAGCGGTCAGCACCACATTCGGGTCGTACTCGGGGCAGTTCTCCAGCTGCTCGAGATCGTTCAGGCCGCACGCCTTGTAGATGCGGTTGGTGGCGGAGATCAGGCGTACCGGTTTGTTCGGATCAGCGTTGAAGTGCTGATGAATGGTGTTGGGCGGAATGTAGATCACGTCGCCAGCCTCCCACTCGTAGCGCTTCACCTCGTCCTGCGGCTTCCAGTGATAGGTGTCGGTGATTTCGACATCGCAATCCTGGTGCAGATCGTAGCCGCGGCCTTCGAGCACGTAGACGCATTCCTCGGCGAGGTGCCGATGCTTTCCGGAGCGGCTGCCCGGGGGAATGATCTCCATGTAAGCGTCGACCGTTTCCATGCGGGTGTTCATGCCCTCGTTTAGGAGGTGCTTGAGCAGCCCCTGGCGCGACATCTCCCACGGCATGTCCTCGGGATGCACGATTTTCTTGCGCTTCGCGTTCCTCGCGGGCGCTTGCGCGGCATCGTCGAGCAGCGCCTGATAGAGCTTCTTCTGCTGCGTGCCTTTGCGCCACGCTTTGGATTCGTCCCAGGCCATGGTCATTCCTCGTGGTTGAAGTTGCTCTCGGCCTCGCGCGCCGCATGGCGCCGGGTGCCGGGCGCGGGCTCGGTGGGCCGCGGCTCGACCAGCTGCTGGAAGAGCATGTTCATGAACATGTACATCGGTTTGGTTTTGATCACCAGGGCGCGCGCCGGCTTATCGGGGCTCGCGTTGAAGTGCTGGTGCACGCAGTTGTTGTGCACGATGGCGACGTCGCCCGCCTTCCAGTCGTAGCGCACGCCGTCATGGATCTCGTAGCCGATGCCGTCCAGGATGTAGAACGCGGCTTCGTTCACGTGCCCGTGCTTTTGCGACTTGCCGCCGGGCGCGTACTCCTCCAGATGCAGGTGGAACATCTGGCTGATGCCGTCTTTCGGCTCGACGTAGTGCCGGCTGTAGGTCTGCGGGCCGTCGACAAACTTGAGCTCCTTGCCCTTTCGCACGCGCGGCATGGCGCGCAGGCGCTTCAGCTCATCCTTCAGGCTGTATTGGCCCTGGATGCCGCGCACGAAGACGCGGTCCTTCTTGCTGTGGTAGTGCGACTCGGTGCCCGCCGTGGTCACGTCGCTTTTCTCGGCGGGTCGATCTTTAACTTTCGTATCCATCACCATAGCCTTTCGCCCGCGTTCAGTTTAGCGAGCATCTCCTGCTGAAATTCGGGCGGGCCGAAGCCGAAGCGCTCGCCCCTTTGCTCGTAAAAGAAAGGCACGCCGCTTTGCACGCTGAACGTGCGCATCCAGTCGAGCAACGTTTCGTCCGGGTCGCGTCCCGCCGACTTGAGAATATAGGCGGGGCGCTCGCGCCAGCGCGATGGCACGATCATCACGCCGAGCCGATCCGGCCTGAAATCCTCCGGAAACGGGCTGCCGGGCTTGAGCCAGCCGCAGACGAAGTCGCGGCACGGCGACTGCGGCCGGCGCTCGTAGATCGTGCAGCAGCCCGCGCCGCGAAAGTGGCATGGCACCCCGGGCTTCATGTCGTGCCCTTCGATGGTGCCCTCCACCCAGCCATCGCAGCACGCGGTGCAGGTGCCGCATTCGCGCCGCGCGCTGATGTCGCTGAGGCTGGCGAGCGCGATCACCGCGCCACAGCACTTCTTGTATTTTTTGCCGCTGCCGCAAGGACATGGATCGTTGCGTCCGACTCGCATGTTGCGGCCGCCAGTATACGCTGTCCCGATAAGGCGAATCTCATTCGCCATAGCGGAACGGGCTGCCCGAGCCGCGAACGCCCGTGCGGTAAAATCGCGTGGTCCACTATGCAAGAACTTCGTTCATGAGAGCGGAACAGAACCAGCTCTTGACCCGCACCGGCCCGGACACGCCGATGGGGCAGCTCTTCCGCCGCTACTGGCTGCCGGCGCTGCTCGCCGAAGAGCTGCCACAGCCCGATTGCCCGCCGGTACGCGTGAGGATCCTCGGCGAGCGTCTCATCGCGTTTCGCGATACGCAGAACCGCCTCGGGCTGATCGACGAATTCTGCGCACACCGCGGCGTGTCGCTCTGGTTCGGGCGCAACGAAGAAAACGGGCTCAGATGCTCGTATCACGGCTGGAAGTACGACATCACCGGCCAGTGCGTGGAGATTCCCTCCGAGCCGAACAATCCCAAGCTCTGCCAGCGCATGAAGCTCAAGGGCTATCCGCTGATCGAGCGCGGCGGCGTGCTGTGGACCTACATGGGACCGGCGGAGGCGAAGCCGCCGCTGCCCGAGCACGAATGGGCGATGGTGCCGGCGGCGAACCGCTTCGTCTCCAAGCGCTGGCAGGAGTGCAACTGGCTGCAGGCGATGGAAGGCGGCATCGATTCGAGCCATGTCTCGTTCCTGCATCGCCATACCATGAAGGTCGACCCGATGTTCAAGGGCGCGACGCAGAGCCACAAGCTCAACCTCGGCGACCTCGCGCCGCACTTCGAAGTGGTGGAGTCGCCGGGCGGGCTCTATATCGGCGCGCGCCGCAACGCCGAGGACGACCAGTACTACTGGCGCATCACGCAGTGGATCATGCCGAGCTTCACGCTGATTCCGCCGCGCGGCGACCATCCGATCGGCGGGCACTGCTGGGTGCCGATGGACGACGAGAACTGCTGGGCGTGGAGCACCAACCACCATGCGACGCGCGCGCTCACCAGGGAAGAACGCGACGCGATGGTCGCCGGCAAGGGCATCCACGTGCCGCTCATCCCGGGCACCTTCCGGCCGACGGCGAACAAGGACAACGACTACCTGATGGACCGCCAGGCGCAGAAGGAAGGCCGCACCTTCTCCGGCGTCGAAGGCTTCGCCATGCAGGACGCTTCCGTGCAGGAGAGCATGGGGCCGATCCAGGACCGCACGCGCGAAAACCTCGTGCCGACCGACCAGGGCATCATCATGGCGCGCCGGCGCCTGATCAAGGCCGCGCAGGAACTCGACAAGGGAATCCAGCCGCCGGGCGTCGATCCCGCCCATACGCGGGTGCGCTCGGCCTCCGTCCTCCTGCCCAGGAGCGCCGCCTTCCACGAGGCGGCCGAAGAAGCACTGATGCCGGAACCCGGCTCGTCGCACGCCACGGTATAAAACAGAGAGTCCCCTTAATTGGGGACGGACCCTATTTTTCTCATTACCGGCCGCCGCGGCCGGCCGGGTTTCTTGCGATCGCTGCCAACGACATAACCGCCACGCGTCGCTCTGCGGATGTCGTCGACAAGCTTTCGCTCAAGCGGCACATCGAATAGCGAAAGGTAAGCGCGAGCACGAGTCGTAGCGTCGATCCCGAGTGCGGCATATGCGGGATGTGGACTGACAAAGCCAGGGAAGGCGCCGGTATTTGCCGCGTAGCTCGACCAGTGATAGTCGCGCGGATGCGGGACCATCTTGGCGTCGACCGGGTTTAGCTCTATGTACCGATAACAGCCGAGCGCGTAACGCTCGGAGGGGACCAGGCCGGAATAAAAGCGTCCTTCCCAAAGCGTGCCACTTCGCGCGAGACGCTTATTGATCCGCTGTACATAATATTGGTTCGTGAATCGCATCATCTGTGTGCATGCCTGCTCGCTATGCGGTGTGACTAATAGATGGACGTGATTCGTCATCAAGCAATAAGCGTGAATCGAGCACGCGAAGCGCGTGGCAAAGCTGCTCAGGTAGTCGAGGTACGCGATGTAGTCCGCTTCCTCGAAGAAGCAATCATCGCGATCATGGCCGCGCTGCACGACGTGCAGACTGAGTTCGGGAATTTGGATGCGCGCCGCCCTCGGCATAAGCCGAAAAACGGCGCAACCGGAGCACGGTTGACTTCTAAATGAGAAAAATAGGGTCCGTCCCCAATTAAGGGCACTGTGCCTATTAAGCGGCCTTTTGCGGCAGGTCCGCTGCCTCGGCGGCGTAGGCCTTCTCCATGTTGGACTTGAGGCCGTGCTTCGCCAGCGCATCGGCGAACATGCGGCGGATCTCGGGACGCTCGTCGGCGTAGTCGATCTGGTCGCCGCCGAGGCGCTTGGAGATCCACGCCTTCGGCACGCCTTGGGCATTGCGGATGGCGACGCCTTCGGCCTTGAAGGCGAGATAGCGCGCGGGCGTGGCGCCGGTATTGAAGTGCTGGTGGTACCACATGTTCGGCGGCACGATCATCGAGCCTTCGCGCCAGTCGTAGCGCTGCGGCTCGGCGCCTTCCGGCCACATCAGGCTGAAGCCTTCGCCCGAGAGCACGATGACGTGCGCGCCCGGACCGTGAGCGTGCGCTTTCTTGTACGTGCCGATCGGAAACTGCGAGATGTGGCTGTTCATCGACCCCTTGGCCATCGAAAAGCGCGTGTGCCCGCCGCCGGCGCCGCGTTCCTTCGCCGCAAACAATGGCAGATTGATGGCGTCGGCGACGAAATTGGTGTCCAGCAGGAGGCCCTTCTGCTCGCCTTTGTTGGCGAAATACTCCGGCTCGCCAGCGAAGCGGTCGTTGAAGTCGTAGCGGGTGCCGAAAACAAAACCAACATCGCTGAAGGCGTTGATGATCACCGGTGCGTTGGTCACCGCCACATAGCGCGCGGGCTTGTCGCCCGAGCCGTTGAAATGCTGGTGATGGCAATTGAGCGGAATTGCGAAGATCGCGCCCGCCTTCCACTCGAACGAGACGCGCTTGCCGGCGTCGTTCCACACAGTGGTGGAACCGCGCCCGTCGAGCACGTAGATCATCTCCTCGAACAGTTGCCGCTGCGGCGCGAGGCTCTTGCCCGGCGGGATCTCGCAGACATAGCAATCATTCGACGTGCGCGAGGCGTCATGATTCAGAAAGACGCCTCTGCCGCCGCGCCGCGGCCAGGGCTTGAGCTCCACCGCGTGCAGGTTCTCGACGTAGAACGAGCTGATGATGTCGAGGCCTTCCTCGCGCACCCAGCGCGTATAGGGCGTGTCTTTCTCGGTCGCGAACTTGCTCGCAAATTCCTGGGAAACGGTCGCGGTCTTCATTCGTCGTGGTTGAAGTTGGTTTCGAGGTTGCGCGGCGCGTAGCCCTCGCCGGCCGGGCACGCCGCTTCCTTCGGCCGCGGGATCACGGTCTGCTGGAACAGCATATTCATGAACATGATGAGCGGCTTCGGCTTCATCACCAGCGCGCGCGCAGGCTTCTCCATGCTGGCATTGAAATGCTGGTGCACGCAGTTCATGTGCACGATCGCGACATCGCCCGCTTTCCAGTCGTAGCGCACGCCGTCGTGCACTTCGTAACCCACGCCGTCCAGGATATAGAACGCGGCCTCGTTCACGTGCCCGTGCTTCTGCGTGCGCCCGCCCGGCGCGTACTCCTCGAGATGCACGTGCAGCGTCTGCCCGAGCCCATCCACGGGCTCCACAAAATGCTTGCTGAAAGACTGCGGCCCGTCATTAAAGGTAAGGTCGCGCCCCTTGATAACGCGCGGCAGCGAACGCAGGCGCTTGAGCTCGTCCTTCAGGCTGTACTGGCCCTGGATGCCGCGAACGAACACGCGGTCCTTCTTGCTGGAGTAGTGCGATTCCTTGCCCATGCCTACCTTGCTTTGGTGAACAACTCTTCGTAGAGCTTAGTCCATTTCGCCTGCTGATCGAGGATGACCTTAGGGTCGACGACGAGGAGCGGGATCTTATTGAGCGGCGTGTCGACCTTGCGGTTGGTCGGCACGAAGTCGCGCTTGGCGAGCAGGCGCTGCGCCTCTTCGGAGAGCTCGAAGTCATACCACAGCACCGCCGCATTGGGGTGCGGCGCGCGCTTCATGACCGCGACGCCATTGGGCCGCGCCACGGCCTTGCCGATAACGAACCAGTCGATCGGCGCGCCCTTGTTCTTGAGCTGCTCGGCTTTGTAGTTGTAGATGGTGAGCGCGAGCGGCACTTCGCCGGAGGCGACGAGCTGCGTGAGAAGCGTATGCCCCTTGCGAACGGAGATGCCGTTCTTCTGCACCACGTTGCGAAACACCTGCACGATGTGCGCCTCGCCAAACTGGGTCGCCAGCCCGGCGAGCCACTCGCTGTCGTCCTGCTCGATGCCAAGCCGCCCCTTCCAGCGCGGATCGGCGAGATCCTCATAGCGCTTGGGCAGCTCGTCCTTCTTCACCGCCTTCGTGTTGTAGGCGAGCGCATAGACGTTCAGCCGCGTGCCGACCCATTCGCCATGCGGCTGCTTCGCCTCCGGGATGATGTCGGCGAGATGCGGCGATTTCACCGCCTGCTCGAGGCCTTCGCGCTGCAGCATCTCGAGCTCCGGGCCATTCGTTTCCACCACATCGACGGTGTAGCGCCCGCCGCGCGCTTCGGTGACCGCGCGCTGCAGCACGTTCTCCGATCCCGCGCGCCACATGGTCACCTTGACGCCGTATTTCTGTTCGAAGGCCTTCGCGAGCAGATTGAAGTCGTCGGCCTGGCCCGAGGTGTACATCAAGAGCTGGCCTTCCTTCTTCGCGCCCGCCACGAGCCGGGCTTCGCGATCGGCGCCCTCGTAGGTCGCGGGCTGCTGCGCAAGGGCCGCGCCCGCCGCGAGCGCCGCCGCAATCAGCTTTGGAAAACTAGTCACGTTCCCTCTTTATGGCCTGCCCCTTAAGGAATAGTTCCGACCAGAGCTTGTCCCATTTAGGCGCCTCGTCGATCACCACGATCGGATCGATCATCTGGTAGGGAAAGTCGTTCAGCTTCGAATCCACCTTGTTGCTTGCCGGCACGCGATTGACTTTCTGAATCAGGCGCTGCCCCTCGAGCGAGAGCATGAAATCGACGAACAGGAGCGCTGCGTGCGGGTGCTCGGCGCGCTTCGCCACCGCCACACCGTTCGGACGGCCGAAGGTCGGCGCGAGCGCCTTCCACTCGATCGGCGCGCCCTTCACCTTGAGCCGCTCGGCGTTGTGGTTGTAGATGGTGGCCGCCAGCGGAATTTCGCCCGAGGAGACGAGCTCGGCCATCAGTGTGTGCCCGGTGCGCATCTGCGGCTTCATTGCCGCGAGCTTGCGGAAGAACGCAAGGCCCTTTTGCTCGCCCATCGCGTGCACCATCGAGCCGAACCAGTCGGTGTCGCTCGCCTCGATGCCGATGCGGCCGACCCAGTTCGGCTTCAACAGATCGTCGTAGGACTTCGGCACTTCATTAGGCTTCACCAGGTTGGTGTTGTAGGCGATGGTGAAGAAATTGAACCGGTCGGCCACGTACGCGCCATTCTTGGCAAAGGCCTGCGGCGGCATGTTCTGCGACTGGGAACTGTAGAAGCGCTCGAGCAGGCCTTCGCGCCACATCGTTTCCAGCTCCGGGCCGTTCAGCTCGAACGCGTCCACGGCATAGCGGCCGGCGCGCGCCTCGGTCAGAGCACGCTGCAGCACTTTCTCGCTTGAGGAGCGCCACAGCTCGACTTTGACGCCGTATTTCTTCTCGAACACCTCCACGATCGGCACGGAGTCCTTGGTGTTGAGCGACGTGTAAACCACCACGCTCGCTTCCTTCTTTGCGCCGGCAATAACGCGCTGATCGCGGTCGGCGCCCTGATACAGATACAGCTCGCTGTGCGGCCCGGGCTTCGGCTGCGCTAAGGCGAGCGCGGGCGCGGCGGCGAGGCCGATTAAAAGTATTCGCAGCATGGTCAATCCTCCTCCAAAAATGGCAACGGGCGCCGTAGCGCCCGTTCCTTATCCAGCGGTGGCTGGGATGCTAGAAGCGGTACTGCATGCCGATGGCGGCCTGATAAATGTCCGCGCCGCGCGCCGGGCTCGATGCCGCCCAGTTGTCATACCTCGCCGAGGGGTCGTTTTTCAGCACCGCGGCGATCACATAAAGGAACGTCTGCCGGTCGAAGTCGTAGGTGACGCCGCCCTCGAACAGCTGGCCCTTCAGTCCGTTCGTGCTGCAGGCGGCGTTGGTCAAGGTGCAGGTGCCTTCGCTGCCGCGCACATAGGCAAACGCAGTGCGTACCGGCCCGCCCCAGCTCGACTCGAAGCTCACCGCCAATGTGGTGTGCTTGTATTCGTCGAAGCGCACCGCCCCGGGCGTCTGGCCGTCTTCGTCGTACTTCAGGCGCGCGAGGTCGGCGCCGATGCGATGGTTGCCGAAGCGAAAGGCGCCGCTCAGGCGGGTCCCCGTATCGGTGGAATGCGCGCCCGCCGTGCCGATGTTGGAGAGCGACGAGCTGACGTTGTTCGAGCCGCCAAAAAAATCCTTGTGGCGCTCGTGCTGCGCCGATGCATAGAACGGCCCGGACTCCCACTTCACGCCCATCGACAAGTTGTATCTGTTGTTGGGCTGACCGACGTCATTCTTGGTCTCGTCGGGACTGTACTGCACCCCGCCCTGGAACCCGGCGATCTGCGGCGTCTGGTACTGGATCGAGTTCGGCGCGCGCTCATGGAAGCGCGCCGCGTTGTTGTTGCCGACGCCGATATGCGAGAGCACGTTGCTCGGCGAGATGAAGTTGCCGCTGGTGAGGCCGAAGATCTCCTCGACCTGGCCATACTCCTTGTAGATCGTGTCCATGTTGCCGAGCTTCACCGTGCCGAAGCCGCCGGAAAGCCCGAGGAAGGAGTTGCGGTTGGACCACACGCCGGTGCCGGTATCGAATTCGAGCGACTGCTCGATCTGCCAGATGCCTTTGAGTCCGGTCCGCCCGAGTTGTCTTTCGCCCCGGAAGCCGAGGTACGAGTTCTGCGTATCGACCGCAATGCGGCTGCCCGCCGTCGCGCCGGTGCAACCGCCCGTGCTGCTGCTCGTGCCGCAAACGCCCGAGGGCGAGGCCAGGTTGGAAACGCGCGTGCCGGACTGCGTCGGGTTCTTGCTCTCCGCCCAGATGACCTGCGGATACAACTTGCCGTAGAGCTGCAGGGTACCGAGCGTCTCGTTACCGAAGACGATCTGCGCCTGCGCGGCCGGCGCGATGAATAGCCCGCCCACGGCAACGGCGAGTGCTGTCTTTCTCATCTTTCCTCCTCCCAGAAGAAGTGTGTTCCTTTATCCGGAACTTCGATCGCGATTCCGGAACGTCGTGGGCAAGCTACCCACCTGTCTCAAAGCTGTCAAGCGAGGCGTCGCGCCCGAGCAACGTCAGCGTCGTGGCGGCAGTGACAGGAATATCGATTCGTAGAGGCGCGTCCATTTCTCGCCCTCGTCGAGCAGCAGCGCGGGATCGACGATGCGCAACGGCGCGGCGCCGAGCGGCGCCTGCAGCTCGCGCCGCGCCGGCACGAAGCCGCGCTCGGCGAGGATGCGCTGCGCGGTGGCGCCGATCATGAAGTCGTAGTAGAGGAGCGCCGCATGCGGATGCGGCGCGCCGCGCGCGAGCGCGAGGCCGTTTGCGCGCGCGATCACCGGCGGGATCACGTACCAGTCGAGCGGCGCGCCCTTGCGCTTGAGCTGTTCGGCGGTGAAGTTGTAGACCGTGAGCGCGAGCGGCACTTCGCCCGAGGCAACGAGGTTGGTGAGCAGCGTGTGCCCCCGGCGCACGGAGACACCGTTCTTCGCCACCAATTCGCGAAACAGCGCGAGCCCCTTGGCTTCGCCAAGCGCCGTCACCACCCCCGCGAACCAGTCATCGTCCCCGGCCTCGATGCCAAGCCGGCCTTGCCAGCGCGGCTGCAGCAGCTCGGCGTAGGACTTCGGCAGCTCAGCGCGCTGCACGAGGTGCGTGTTGTACGCCTGGACGAAGACGTTGAGCCTCGAGCCGACCCACTCGCCGTGCGCCGGCAATGCCGCTGCAATGAGCGCCGCGTGCTCGGGCGAGCGCACTCGCTCTAGCACGCCTTCGCGATGCAGCGATTCAAGCGGCGGCGCGTTCGTCTCGATGATGTCGACGTCGTGCCGCCCGGCCTTCGCTTCGGCGAGTACGCGCTGCAGAACCTTGTCGGATGCGGCGCGCCACAGATTGACCTTCACCCGGTGCTGCTTCTCGAAAGCGCCGTTAAGCGCTGCCATGTCCTCCACCGTCAGCGACGTATAGAGATTGAGCGTTGCGCCTTCGCCGCGCGCGCCCTTCGCCAGGCGCGCCGCCCGATCAGGACCTTGGTATTGCGCGATATCGGCCGCGAGGGCGGCGCTGATGAGCACCGCGCCGAGCAGCACGCACAGCGCTTTCATCGGCCGTATTTGTCGAGCTGGTAGCGGTGCGGCTTGAGTACGCGGCAGATTTCTCGTGTTACTTGCGTCTGCGGCAATCTAAGTCCGCATTCGCGCGCCATCTCGGCGATGATCGCCATATCGTCCTCGGCCCAGGCCATGGTCTGCGTGCCCCATTTGGCGAGCGCGTCGTTCGCCGCGCTCGAGATACCGAGCGCCCGGCGCAGCGCTTCCACGTCGAGCCCGTGGCATTGCGCGAGCGCCAGCGCCTCGTGATCGGCGACCAGGCACGCCCAGAGGATCAGGTTGTTCGCCGCCTTTGCCACCTGCGCGCTGCCGACCGCGCCGGTCGGCACGATGTCGCTCGCAAAGGCGCCGAGCACCGGCCGCAGGCGCCGTACCGTCGCGACATCCCCGCCCACGAAGCAGAGCAGCGTGCCCTGGTCCGCCGCGCGGCCGCCGCGGCACATGGTGGCGTCCACCACCGCCAGCTCGCGCGGCGCGTACGTGGTGGCGAGGTCCTGCACCGTTCGGGGATGCACCGTGCTCAGCACGGCGACGATCGCGCCAGGCCGCGCCGCGGGCGCGAGCTGCGGGAAGAGCGCCCGCACCTCCTCGTCGTAGCCGACGCACACCAGCATCACGTCGCTTGCCGCGGCGAGCGCCGGGAGATCCGCGGCCCACTGCGCGCCGCACTGCTCGACGCTCGCGCGCTTGCCGCCGTCGATGTCGTAGACACTTGTGCGCACGCCTTTGCGCGCGAGGTGGCCGATGATCGGCCGCCCCATGCGCCCCGCGCCGATCACGCCCACGTCGGTCATGCGAGCACCTCCTCCACCGGCAGGGTGCGCGGCGTGACGCGCGACAAGGCGCGCACCCGCTGCGACCCCTGATCGAGCCCGGGCGGCGGCTCGCCGCGCGCCACGCGCTCGGCCGCCTCCAGCAGGCAGCGACGCGTCATCACGATGCCCTTGTCCGTCGCCACGAGATGCTCGCGCGCACGATCGGCCACGACTCCCATGCTTTCCTGGATCGCGGCATCCTGCACGCCGACGGCACGCACGCCGGAGAACGTTTGTCGCGCCTTCTGCCCGGCGCGGTCGATGAGATAGTCGTTGCGCCGGTTTGCCACCGGCCGGAAGGTGCCGGGCACCAGCGGCACGTGCACGCCGCGGCCGCTCTTCGCGCCCTCGAGCTCTGCGACGCTGAGCGGCCGCTGCCGGTGGTAGTCGACGCTGTACACCCAGCAGTTCTCATCGTCCATCGGCACCCAGGCGTGCCCGCCGCAGGGGTTGTCGCCATACGGCGGGAAGAGATTGAAGCAGGGCATCAGAAACTGCGTGACGCGCCAGAAATAGCGATCCTCACCGACGTTGCGCCGCGTGCAGATGCGCAAGCCGCCGGGCGCCGGCAGCGGCAAAAACGCCGGGCTCGGGTCGCCTTTGATCATCGCCGCGCTCGCCGCATCGCGCTTCAGCAGCGGATCATCTTCCACCGACCAGCGATGCAGGAACGTGGAGTGGATCGAATCGAGGCCGCCTTCCATCGCCTGCAGGTAATTGCATTCCTGCAGCCGCTTGCTGACATAGCGACGCTCAGGTGTGACCTCGGTCCATTCGTATGCCGGCTCGGGCGGCCGCTTCTCCGGCGGCCCCATGTAGGCCCACAGCACCCCGCCGCGCTCGGCGAGTGGATAGCCCTTCAGCTTCATGCGCTGGCAGAGCTTCGGGTTGTCCGCTTCCGAAGGAATCTCGGCGCATTGGCCGGTCACGTCGTACTTCCAGCCGTGATAGGAGCAGCGCAGCCCGTTCTCCTCGTTGCGCCCGAACCAGAGCGAGACGCCGCGGTGTGCGCAAAACTCATCGATGAGCCCGAGCCGGCCCTGCGTATCGCGGAAGGCAATGAGGCGCTCACCGAGGAGCTTCACCCTCACCGGCGGGCAGTCCGGCTCGGCTAGCTCACTCGTGAGCAGCGCGGGCAGCCAATAACGCCGGAAGAGCTCGCCCATCGGCGTGCCGGGCCCGGTGCGCGTCAGCTGCTGGTTCTCGCTCGTGCTGGTCATGGCCGGCCGTGGATCGTGTCTTCGAAGATCTTCGTCCAGCGATCGTAATCCCGGATGACGGCCGCCGGATCGATGAACTTGAGCTGATAGCGCGCCAATTGCGCCGCCGTGCGCCGGTCGGAGATGATGTGCCCCATCTGCGCCATGAGCTGCTGCCCCTCCCCCAGCATGAAGTCGTAGAAGAGCGCCGCCTCCCGCGGATGCGGAGCGTGCGCGGCGACGCCCACCGCATCGGTCGCCGCGATGGTGGGTGCGAGCGCTAGCCAGCCGATCGGCGCGCCGGCACGGCGCTGCTGCTCGGGCAGATAGCTGTACAGGGTGAGCGCAAACGGCACGTCGCCCGCCACGACGAGATTCGTGAGGAGCGCGTTTCCCATGCGCACCTGCAGCCCGTTCGCTGCGAGCTCACGGAAGAACTGCAGCCCCTCGGCTTCACCCATCGCCTGCACCAGCGTATAGAACCACTCCTGCTCCTTGCCTTCGATGGCGACGCGCCCCTTCCAGCGCGGTTCCAGCAGGTCCCGATAGCTCTTCGGTAGCTCCGCCGTGGCGACCACCTTGGTGTTGTACGCCTGCACGAAGATGTAGACCCGCGGCCCGGCCCACTCCTGATGCGCCGGCACGGCCTGCGGGATGAGCTCGGCGAGCCGCGGCGAGTTCATGCGTCGCAGGAGCTTCTCCTGATGCAGCGCTTCCATTTCGGGCGACGGGTTGTGCACCACGTCGACATCGAACTTTCCGGCGCGCGCCTCCGAGATCACGCGCTGCAGGACGCGGTTCTTGCCCGAGCGCCACAGATTCACCTTCACTCCGTGGCGTCGCTCGAACGCGGCGACCAGCTGGCGCACATCTTTCTCCGCCATCGACGAATACACGTTCACCACCGGCTGCGCCCAGGCCGCCGTGCAGAGCAGGAAAAGAAAAATAGGGACAGTCCCTATTTTTCCCAGATAGCTCATCTTTTCTGCGTGATGGTGTCCAGCAGCGCAGGCTGTCCGGCTTTCACCTTGGCAATCGCGCGCTTGAGCGCCGGCGCGACATCGGCCGGCTGGTCGATCGGCCCTTCGGCGTACCAGCCCATCGATTTCGCGAGGGCCGCGAAGTCGGGCGCCGGGTCGTCCATGTCCATGCCGATGTAGGCGCGCTCCTCCGGCGTGCCGCGGAGCTTCGCCATGCGGATCTGGTGCTCCCAGTCGTTGTAGTACGCGCGGTTGTTGTACATCACGACGAGGAGCGGAATGCGGTGCTTCGCCGCCACCCACAGCGCGCCGGCGTCGAACATCAGGTCGCCGTCGGGCTGGATATCGACCACCAGGCGCTTCGCGTCACGATGCGCGAGCGCCACGCCGAGCGAGATGCCGAGCTGGGTCGCTGTGCCGAGCGACTTGCCCGGATGCCGGTACGGTTTGTCGAAATCCCAAAGGATGCGCGTCCAATCCTCTAGCGTATTGGCGCTCAGCACCCAGTCCTCGCTCTTGATCGCATGCCAGATTTCGCTCGCGAGGCGCGGCAGCGTGATCGGGCTCGCATTCCAGTCTTCGCGCGCTTCGCGCTCCCACTCTGTACGCGCTTTGCGCCCCAGTTCCTCCGCCGCCCGCCGCCGATCGGCCACTTGCTCGCGGCGCACCCTGCCTTTCAGCTGCGCGGTCAGCTGCGGCAGCGCAAGCGTGGTATCGGCGAGGATGCGCAGGTCGGCGTGCGCGAGGCGCTGGTAATCCATTGCCCAGCTCGAGATTTCCAAGTCGCCGAAGCCGATGTCAATCCATTTGCAGGCGGGCGGCACGACCGAGGTCACCTGGCGCGTGGTGCTCGCCAATTCGGTGGTGGCGCGCTCCCAGTCCCGGGTATCGAGACACAGCAAGACATCGGCATCGCGGAAGACGTCCTTCACCATGCTCAGGTTGAGCGGATGCCGGCTCGGGAAGTTGAGCCGCGCGTTCACGTCCCAGACCGGCGCGCCGAGCGTCTCGGCGAGCTCGACCAGGGCATGGAAGCCCGCGGGGTCGCGGCCGACATATTCCGCGATGATCACCGGGCGCTTCGCCGCCGCAAGCATCTGCGCCGCGCGCTCCAACGACGCGGGATCGGGCGCGATCGCCGCCGGCACCTTCTGCGCCCCCGCGGGCGGCAGTCGGATCTCGCGCTCGAGCGGCTGCTCCTGGAGCCACGCGTCGTAGCACATGTAAATCGGCCCGCGCGGCTCGGTCATCATCACCGCATAGGCGCGCGCGAAGGATTCCGGCACGCCGTCGATCACGGTGGGCTGGTAATCCCACTTCGTATAGGCGCGGACCGCCTCGCCTTGCACTAGCGCGGTGTGGATCCAGTCGATGCGGGGGCGCCGCTTGGTCTCGTCCATCGGCCCGGTCGCGCCAATGATGAAGACCGGCGCCCGGTCGGCGTACGCGTAGTAGATCGCCATGTTCGCGTGCAAGAGGCCGACCAGGTTGTGGAGGATCGCCACCATCGGCTTGCCGCTCGCCTTGGCGTAGCCATGCGCGATCTGCACTGCCGTCTCCTCGTGCTGGCAGAGCATCATCAGCGGCTTGTTGCCGCCATAGTTGACGATCGAATCGTGCAGCCCGCGATAAGAGGCGCCGGGATTCAGCGCCGCGTACGGCAACTCGTACACGTGCAGGAGATCGACGATGACGTCGGAAGCCCAGCGCTTCATGGCTTGAGCGCCACGCACTTCTCCGGATCGATACGCACGAAGATCGGCTCGCCGACGCGCGTGCGCAGCGATGGATGCACGCGCGACTGCAGCCGCCGCGCGCCGATCGCCACCTGCCAATCGGCCGTCTCGCCGAGGAACACCTTCTGGTCCACCGTGCCCTGCCAGACGTTCTCGCCGTCGGGGCGCGACTCGCTCAGATGGATATCCTCCGGTCGCACCGACAGCACCACCTTGTCGGCCGCGCTCAGCGTTTCGTGCGCATGCGCTTTCAGCTCGCCGAGCTCGCAGCGCACGCGATAGAACCCGGCTGCGCCATCGGTGCCGCTGACCGTCGCTTCCAGAAAGTTGGTCGTGCCGACGAAGTCGGCGACGAACTGGTTAACCGGGCGCTCGTAGACATCGCGCGGCGTGCCGATCTGCTCGATGCGCCCGCGATTCATCACGGCGATGGCGTGCGAGAGCGCGAGCGCCTCGCTCTGGTCGTGCGTCACGTACACCGTGGTGATGCCAAGCTCGCGCTGCAGGCGCTTCAGCTCGAAGCGCATGCGCTCGCGCAGCTTCGCATCGAGGTTCGAGAGCGGCTCATCCAGCAGCAGCACGCGCGGCTCCATCACCAGCGCGCGCGCCAGCGCGAGGCGCTGCTGCTGGCCGCCGGAGAGCTTGGTCGCCTCGCGCTGCGCCATGTCGGCGAGATCCACGGTGCCGAGGACGCGCATCACGCGCTCATCGATCTCGCGGCGTGAGAACCGCCGCCGGCCGACGCGCAGCGGGAAGGCGGCGTTCTCGTACACCGTCATGTGCGGCCATATGGCGTAGGACTGGAACACCATGCCGAGGCCGCGCTGATTCGGCGGCACGAAGACGCTGCGGGCGGACGAATAGACCACGTCGCCGCCGATGACGATCTCCCCCACGCGCGGGCGCTCGAGGCCGGCGATCGAGCGCAGCGTCGTCGTCTTGCCGCAGCCGCTCGGCCCGAGCAGCGTGAAGAGCTTGCCTGGCGGCACCTCAAAACCCACGTCGTGCGCCGCGCGGATCGCCTGGCCGCGCTCGCCGATGTATTCCGTGCACAGTCCCGTTACCGTCAGCAAATCAGAGCTCCCGGATTCCAAAGCGCCGCCCCACCCACTGGGCAGCAAGCACCAGCACGAAGAGCGCGAGAATCAGCATGACGCCGAGCGCGGAGAGCTCGACGTACTGGCCGTTCTCCCACAGCTCCCAGATGACGATCGACACCACTTCGGTGCCCGGGCTGTAGAGCAGGATGGAGCTCGACAGCTCGCGGATCGAGACGATGACGATGTAGATCCAGCCGGCGACGAGCCCCGGCTTGAGGAGCGGGATGATCACGCGCCAGAAGGTCGTGGTCCACGAGGCGCCGCTCATCGCGGCCGACTCCTCGAGCTCCTTGTGAATCTGCAGCATGGAAGTGGTGTTGTAGCGCAGGCCGTAGGGCATGAAGCGCGTGACGTACGCGATCAGCATGATCCAGATCGTGCCGTAGATACCGATCGGGATCGTCAGGTACAGGATCATGATCGCAAGGCCGAGCACGATGCCGGGGAACACCATCGGCAGCGAGGCGAAGTTGTCGAGCAGCCAGCGCCCGGGCATCCTGGTCTTCACCACGATCCAGCAGATCACGGCGGTGACCAGCATGATGATGGTGGCGCTCGCCACGGCGAGCAGCAGGCTGTTCCAGACCGCGCGAAGCAGGTTCGGGTAGTCGATGATCGTGCGGTAGGGGTCGAGCGTCAGGCGATGCAGCGCTTCCATCGACGGCACCGAGTAGAACTTCTGCAGCGACGACCACAGCAGCACGAGAAACGGCAGTACGACGATGAAGAGGAAGTACGCGAGGAAGATCGCCGTCGTCAGGTAGCGCCAGCGGCCGAGGTCGATGGTGCGCGGGCGGAAGCCCTTGCCGGTCATGGTGGCGTAGCGGCTGCCGCCGGTGGAGAAGCGCGACTGCAGATAGACGCCGACGCTCGTGATCGCGAGCAGCGTCACCGCGTAGGCCGCGGCGAGGCCGATCTGGCTCGGGTAGCGATGCACCGCTTGATAGATCGCTGAGGTGAATACCTGGAGGCCGACGGGTAGCCCCAGCAGCGCCGGCACTTCGAACGATTCGATGGCGCGTACGAAGAGGATGAGGAGCGTGGCGAAGATCGCCGGCCAGGCGAGCGGCAGCGTCACCCGGCGCGCCACCTGCAGGATGCCCGCGCCGCTCATGATCGCCGACTCTTCGAGCGATGGATCCATGGCGCGGAAGGCCGCGGTCATCAGCAGGAAGGCCACCGGCGAGTAATGCAGCCCGTCGACCCAGATCATGCCGCCGAGCGAATAGACGTTGATGAAGACCGCGTCGGTCTCAAAGAGGCGCTGCAGGACCAGATTGATGATGCCGATCTTCGGGCTGCCGAGCAGGATCCACGCCACCGTGAAGAGGATGCCGGGGATGATGAGCGGAATCACCGACATCGCGAAGAACAAGCCCTTGAACGGCGTATTGGTGCGCTCGTTCATCCACGCGAGCAGCGTGCCGATGAAGAACGAGAGCGCCGCCGCGCCGGTGGCGAAACGCAAGGAGTTGCCGAAGAGGAGCCACGTGTCGGCGGAGCCATACGCTTCGGCATAGTTGCCGAAGGTGAATTGCGCCGCCTTGGCGGCGGTCTGCGGCGTGAAGAAGCTCTGCCAGAGCAGGAACGCGAGCGGCACCACGCCGAGATACAGCGTCAGTAGCACGCAAACGGCGATGATCAGCCACTTCGCGTCGAACCTGGGCGCCGCCGGCACGAATACCGGCGCTGCCTCGCCAGCCGTCTGCACGATCCTCCTCGTGCGCCTCGTTCCTGAATATGGAACGAAGGTCTATGGATGGGAACTGCGGCGAAAATTTAGCACGCCTTGAGACCTAAAAGCCGAGCGGCTCGGCGAGCAGGACGAGCGTGATGCGACCGGCGATCTTTTCGTTCTCGATGATCAGGATCTTGCCGCACTGGCGCTCGGGCCCGCGGCAGGCGTCGTTGTCGCAGCGACCGCTGAGCGCGCACGGCGTGCGCTTGTCGAGCTTGCGGCATTCCTGAACCGCCGCGGTGTTGCGGATGCGCTCGAACGCGGCGCTGAGATCGGGCACGAGCTTGTTGGTGCCGGCGACGAGGATCACCTTGCCGGCGCCGAAGGCATAACCGGCGAGCCGGTTGCCGCTGCCGTCGACGTTGACGATCTCGCCCGCCGCAGTGACCGCGTTCGCACCGCCCACCAGCCAGTCGGCGATCGTCGCCTCGCGCCGGCGCCGGATGCGCTCCTCGCGCTCGGTCGTCGCCGCGATCTGCGGCCGCAACCACCGATAGCGGCCGCTCCCCAGCAGGTCGAGAAAGCCGATTTCCTCGAGCGTCGCCGAGCCGCCGTTCATGACGCTCGCGCCGGCCGGGATGCGCTGCTGCAAATAGGCAAGCGCCGCCGCCCGATCGGCCGCGTAGTGAAAGCCGATGCCGCGAGCGGCGAGCGCGGCGCCAAGCGCCTGGTACACGCTATTCCTCCCGGCCAACGGGCTTGCCGCCGAGGAAAATCTCCGACCAGAGCCGGTCCCACTTCTCGCCCTCGTCGAGCGCGATCGCCGGATCGATGATCTCGTGCGGAAACCGGTTGAGCGGCGTATCGACGGTGAGGCTCGCCGGCACGCGGTTCACGCTCTTGAAGAACTCCTGGCCCTCGCGCGAAAGCAGGAACTCGGTGAAGAGCAGCGCCGCGTGCGGCCGGCGCGAATGCTTCGCCACGCCGATCGCGCTCGCCTGGCCGAACACCGGCCCGAGCGGCTTCCAGTCGACCGGTGCGCCCGAGCGCTTCAGCGTTTCCATGTTGTTGTTGTAGGCGTCAATGAAAAGCGCAATCTCGCCCGAGGCGACGAGCTGCGCGCCGAGGATGTGGCCGCTCCGGATCTGCGGCTTCATCGCGGCGAGCCGCCGGAAGAAGGCAAGGCCCCGCTCCTCGCCCATCGCCTTCACCAGCGCCGCGAACCACAGCACATCGGTCGATTCGATCGCGAGCCGGCCCTGCCAGCGCGCATTGAGCAGGTCCTCATAGCGCGTCGGCAACTCGGCGGGCTTTACCAGCCGGGTGTTGTAGCCCAGCACGAAGAAGGCGAAACGCGCCGCGACGTACTGCCGGTGCTCGGGCGCGAGCGCCGCCGGAGAGAGCTCGCGGAACGCGGGCGTATAGAAGTCTTCGAGCAGCTGCTCGCGGCGCAGCGCCTCCATGCGATGTGAGCTCGTCTCGAACACATCCGCCCCGTCGTGCCCGCTCTTCGACTCGGCGAGCGCGCGCTGCACGATCTTCTCCGCCGAGCCGCGCCAATGGATCAGCTTGACGCCGTACTTGCGCTCGAAAGCGGCGGCGAGCGCGCGGCCATCCTGCACGGTCATCGTGCTGTAGAGGACCACCTGCCCTTCCTGCTTCGCGCCGGCGATAAGGCGCGCTGCTCGATCGCCGCCCTGGTAGAGATAGATGTCGCGATTTGCCGCCGGAGCTGCGCACGCAGCCGCGTACAGCAGGACGAGCACGAGCGCGCGAAGCATCGGCGTATCATAGCCCGCGCGCTACATGGGCCAATGGCTCGCCATCGTCGCGTTCGCTGTCGCCGCTGCCGCGCAGGCGCAGCCCGCGACGCTACGCGTCATGGGTTTCTCCGGCAGCGCGAACTGGCCGATCTTCGTCGCGCAGGACACCGGGCTCTTCGCCGCGCGTGGCCTCAAAGTGGATCTCATGGCGGCGCCAAACTCCACCACGCAGATCGCGCTCCTGCGCAGCGGCGAGATCGACATCGCGCTCACCGCGATCGACAACATCGTGCCGTATCCCGATCAGCTCTTCGCCTTCCTCGGCATGAACGACGGCGGCCGCATCAGCCTGATCGCCGCGCCGGGCATCAAGCGCATCGCCGAGCTCAAGGATCGGGCGCTCGCCGTCGATGCCCTCGCGAGCGGCTACGCTTTCGTGCTGATGGAAATGCTGGCGCGCGGCGGGCTCGCGCCCGGCAACTACGTGCTTCTCAGCGTCGGCGGTAGCCGCGAGCGCCTGCGCGCCCTGCAGGAGGGAAAGGCGAGCGGCGCGCTGCTCAACGCGCCTGCCGACGCCGCCGCCGAGGCGGCCGGCTTCGTGCGCCTCGCGAGCTCGGCCGAGGTGCTCACGCACTACCAGGGCTCGGTCGGCGCGGCGCAGCGCGCCTGGGCTGGCCAGCACGGCGACGTGCTGGTGCGCTACATCGCCGCGTACATCGCCGCGCTCGACTGGCTCTATGCGCCGGCGAATCGCGCAGAGGCGCTGCGGGTCCTCGAGCGGCGGGTCGGGCTCGACGCGCGCAGCGCCGAGCGCAGCTACGCGGAGCTCGTCGCGCAAGGAAGCCTCGCGCGCAAGGCGGCGCTCGACGTAGACGGCATTCGCGCCGTGCTCGGCCTGCGCAGCCGCTTCGCTCCGGCGCCACCGCCGAGCACCGATCCTTCCCGCTACTACGATTTGAGCTACTACGAAAAGGCGCTCGCCCGATGAGCAATCCCATTCGCATCAGCAAGATCGGCCATGTCGGCCTCTATTGCCGCGACCTGCCGCGCATGGTCGAGTTCTATACACGCGTGCTCGGCTTCAAGGTGTCGGACGTCAACGAGAAGGGCATGACGTTCCTGCGCTTCGGGGCGGACCACCACAGCTTCGTACTGGCGGCCGCGCCGCAGCCGCCCGGCGGTCCCACTGTGCTGCAGCAGATCGCCATGGAAGTCGCTGACCTCGATGCGCTCAAGCGCATCCGCGTCTACCTGCTCGAGCAGGGGGTGAAGGCGAGCGCCATCAAGCACGAGGGGCCAGGCAACGACTACACCTTCGACTTCGATGATCCCGAAGGCAACCGGCTGCAATTCTTCTGCGAGATGGACCAGATCGGCTGGGACGGCAAGAGCCGGCCGAAGGAGCAGTGGAAGCGCTTTACCGTCGAAGATTAAATGGTGGCTGTCACCGTTTAGTGGTGGTGGCCGTGCCCGTGGTCATGGCCGTGGTGGTGATGATGATGCCGATGCTCGTGCGGGACGCGCGGATCCTGGCTGAAGACGAGTGACTTGATCGTCACCGGCACCGTGCCCGAGGGCATGCGGATGCGGCCGAGATCGATGTAGTCGAAGTCGCGCAGCGCAATACCGTCGAGCACCAGCACTTCGGAGGCGAGCTTGAAGTCTTCCTTCAGGATGCCGCCGATGGTCTGCGCGACGTCGCCGTCGAGGATCAGGTACACGGGTTTGCGCTGCTCGATGGTGCGCGCTAGCGCCAGCGTGATCGCGCGCGCAAAGGCGCCGAGGCGCGCATATTCCGGCGCGCCTTGCCAGCGGAAGGCAAGCGCCACTTCGGCCTCGCCTTCCGCGACGTCGAACGCGGTGAAGTGCTCGCGGATCGCGGCGGCGAGCGCGCCGGCATCGATGGTCTTTTCCAGGTGCACGGTGGGCTGGAGCACCTGCAGGTTCTTGCGCGGCAGGAGCTCGCCGGGCTGCGAGACGTACACCGTGTTGCCCGAAAGCTGCACGCTGTACTCGGAAGCGCCGAACGCGGTGGCGCGAATGCATTCGCCCGGCGGCAGCAAACGCCATGGCAGCCGCGCCATTTGCTGGCGGATGGCAATGCCCAGTCCGCGTCCCAGGTCGCCGAAGTCGCGCTCCTCGCGCTCGTAGACGTACTCGGCGACACCGCCGGAAAACATCACGCCATCGATGTGCGCGTGGCCGTGCAGCGGCTCGGTCAGATAGAGATCATTGGGCCGCTCGATCGCCGCGCATAGCGTTTGCGCAAGCCAGTCCGTGAAGCGCTCGAGATCGGTGCGCGGCACCTGCGTGCCGAGCGCCCATTGGAAGCCGGCAAGCTGCGCGAGCTTCGCGCCCTGCGGGTCGAGGCGCGTGATGCGCCCCGCATCGTCGACGACCACCAGCCGGCCGCCGATATGGATGGCCGCGGTCGCTTCGACCTCGCCGTGCGCCACCAGCGCGAGCTTGGTGGTGCCGCCGCCGATGTCGATGTTGAGGATGTGCGAATCCTCGTCGTGCGAGCGCTTCGCGGCGCCCGAGCCGTATGCGGCGAGCATCGCTTCCATGTGGTGCCCGGCGGTGGCGCAGACGAATTCGCCGCCCATCTCGGCGAGGAGCTCGCCGATCGCCTGGGCGTTCTCGCGCCGCAGCGCTTCGCCGGTGAGGATCACCGAGCCGGTGTCGACGTCGTCCGGATGGATGCCCGCGGCGCTGTAAGCGTCATCGATGATTTCACCGACGGCCCGCTCATCGATGCGCACGTCGCTCACGTATGGCGTGAGCGCGACCGGCGACTGGTAGAGCGTGTCGCGGCCGATGACGAAGTAGCGGCTGGAGAGATCCTCGCCCATGCGCCGCATGCGTACGCGCGAGAAGATCACCTGCGTGCCCGCCGAACCGATGTCGATGCCGACGCTCGTCAGGGTGATGTTGTCCGCCTGCCAGAGCGGGTTCTCTTCGAGCGGGCCCGCCGGAGCATCATGATCATGATCGTGGTCGTGGTCGTGATCCGAGTCCTGGTCGTGCGTATGCTCGAGATCTTCGCCATACGCATGATCGGCGAGCGTGTGCGGCCGCTTGGGCTTGGTCATTCCACCGGGCCCCGGCGCGGCTCGTAGCCCAGGCGCGCCGACACCGCCTGCGCGGTCGCGAGTACGCTCGGCACGCAATCCTGCATCATCTTCTTCGTCATGCGCTGCACCGGCGCCGCGACGCCGAGCGCCGCGATCACCACACCCGTGTGATTGCGCACCGGCGCCGCGACCGCCCGCAGGCCCGGCTCGCTCTCCTCGTCATCGACGGCATACTCGCGCGACGCGACCTCCTCCAGCATGGCGAGCACTTCGTCGCGCCGGGTCATCGTTTTCGGCGTGCAGGGCTTCAATCCGTTGCTCAAGACGCGCTTCACATAGTCGGCGGGCTGGAAAGCGAGCAGGACTTTGCCTACCGCCGTGCAATGCAAAGGCGCCCGGCCGCCGACCGCGGCAGCCATGCGAATCGCGTGCCGGCTCTCCATCTCGTAAACGTAGAGCACGCTCTCGTGGTCGACGATGCCGAGCTGCACCGTCTCGCCGGTTCTTTCGAGAAGCTCGCGCAGCTTCGGCCGCGCCTCGTTCGCGACATCCATGCGCCGGCGCACCAGCGCGCCGAGCTCGAACAGTGCGACGCCAAGGCGGTATTTGCCGGTCTCGCTGTTCTGCTCGAGGAAGCCGGCGGACGTCAGCGTCGCGGCGAGCCGATGCACCGTGCTCTTCGCAAGGCGCAGCCGTGTGGCGAGCGTCGTGATGCCGAGCTCGTTCTCCTCGCCTGAAAACGAGGTCAGAAGCCGGATCGAGTTCGCTACGGACGAGAGCCGCGCGCGCGGACGGTCCATAGGTAGACGAGCAGCATGAAAGCGCAGGTCGCCGCGCCGATCGCGGGCGCCCAGGAGTCCGTCGGGGCGCTCAGCTGCGGCAGCGCATGTTTCAGCAGGCCGTAAAGCGCGAGCACAAAGCAAAGCCCCGCGATGGCGACGCTCATGTAGCGGGATGCAATCGCCGCGCGCTGGTCGGCGCTACGCACCAGCCGTGCGATCCACCAGCCGTTCAGCTGGTCGGTCGTCGCCATGCCGAACGTAAACACGCCGCCGAGGAGCGCGGCGAAGAGCGTGCCCTGCACTGCCGAGAAGACAAGTGCAGTGCCGATGCTGTCGAACGAAATAGCAAACGCCGCGCCCACGGCGGCGATGATCGCCGGATGGCTCGCTTGCGCCACGCGCGCCGGCAGCCAGCCCGCGCGCATGCCGGCGAGCGCCACCGGCTGCCCGGGCGGCGTGCGCAGCACCGCGACCAGATTGGCGCAGCCGAGCGCTGCCAGCACGCTGATGGAGATCCAGGCGCCGCTCGACTCGAGCCAGGCCGGCGGCTGCCACGCCGTGGCGAGGAGTGCGATGGCAACGCCCACCAGGGTAACGACAAGGCCGTGGCCGAGCGAGAAGAAAAGGCCGCACCAGCGTGATCGCGTGGTGCGCGTAAAGCCATCGATCGCCGCGAGGTGGTCCGGGTCGAGCCCGTGCTTCAGGCCCAGCACGAAGACGAGCGCGATGACGCTTATTTCTGGATGAAGAGCTTGTCCCATTCGCGCGTCCACTTGTCCTGCTCGTCGAGCACCGTGGCCGGGTCCACCAGGATGTATTCGAACCGGTTCATGTGCGTCTTCACCTTGGTGCTCACCGGCACGCGGCCCATCGACTCATAGAGCTGCTGCCCTTCGGGCGAGAGCACGAAATCGACGAACGCCTGTGCCGCCTCGCGATGCGGCGCGGCGCGCGCGATGCCGATGCCCTGCGGCCGTGCCACCACCGGCGGCACCGGCAGCCACTCGATCGGCGCGCCGCGGCGCTTGAAGGACTCGGCGTTCGAGTTGTAGACAGTGAGGCCGACCGGAATCTCGCCCGCGGCGATCAGCTCGGCGAGCAGCACGTGTCCCTTGCGCACGTCCGGGCGCATGGCGGCGAGCTTGCGGAAATAGTCGAAGCCATCGCGCTCACCCCAGGTCTTGACGAGCGTCGCCATCCACTCCGTATCGGTCGCTTCGATGCCCAGGCGCCCTTGCCACTGGGGGTCGAGAAAACCGCGATAGTCCCTGGGCAGCTCGTCGCGGCGCACCTTGGTGGTGTTGTAAGCGACGACGAAGAAATTCAGCCGGTCGGGAATCCATTGCCGGTGCTTGGGAATGGCGGCGGCCGGAATGTCGGCGAGGTAAGGCGACTTGAGCTCGGCGAAGAGCTTCTCGCGCGCGAGCATCTCCATCTCCGGGCCGTTCGTCTCGATGACATCGACCGTGTTGCGCCGCGCCTGCATCTCGGTGAGCGCGCGCTGCACCACCTTCTCGCTCAGCGCGCGCCAGATCTCGACCTTGATGCCGGTTTTCTTCTCGAACGCCTGCCCGAGCGGGCCGGATTCGGTCGGCGCGAGCGAGGTGTAGAGCACGACGGTTTTGTCCTGCGCCCAGGCGGCCGCGAACGCCGCGCACAGTGCGATGGCCAGTAACGCTCTCATTGATTGACCGGTAAGCCGCGTTATTCTATGGTGCTTTGCTCTCCCGGGAACACGGTTCCATATAACGGAAATGGCGACCAAGACCACCACGGCGGTCACGCACTACCACATCCAGAAAAAGCGCCGGGCCGAGTTCATCGAGGAGTGGCGCAAGAACCGCCGCACGGTGATCCGCAAGGAAGACGTGGTGCTGAAGCCGACCGCGCGGGGCATGCGCACCGGTGTCTACATGGGCGCCGACGGCGACTCGCCCACCCGCTGCCTCGATGCGCTGGTGCACGAGATCGATCCCGGCGCGGTAACCACCATCCACCGCCATTCCTGGGATGCGCAGCTCTTCATCGTCGAGGGCTCCGGCTGGACCGAGGTCGACGGCAAGCGCTACGACTGGAAACCGTGGGACGCGATCCACATCCCGGCGTGGAGCTGGCATCGCTCGGGCAACGACGGCAAGAAAGCGGCGCGCTTCATGAGCTATTCGTCCGAGCCGATGCTGTGGACACTCGGCATGTGCGTGATCGAGGACCGGGGCCACCAGCCTTTTTCTTCGCTGCCGGCAAAGCCCGCGTTCAGCGACGGCCCCCAGGGCGACGATCCCTACGCGCGGCGCCTGCGCCGGGTGGCGAGCGAGGCGAAGAAGCGCCGCAGCGGTCGCATCCACACGCCGTACGACGAGCAGGACCTGCTCGCGACGCCGCGCGGCACGCGCACCAAGTTTCTGGTCGACCGCGCGATCGGCTCGGAAGCCTCGGGCATCACGCAGGTAATGATCCAGTTCGCGCCGGGCAAGACCCAGTCGCTGCATCGCCATCCGGGCGAAGCGTGGTTATATGTGGTCGAGGGTTACGGGCACAGCTTCATGGGCACAGCGCCCGACAAGGGCGAGCACCATCGCTGGCGCAAAGGCGATCTCATCATCGTCGATCATTTCCTCTGGCACCAGCATTTCAACGACGACCCGAATAACCAGGCGCGGCTCGTGCGCGTGCACATGTTCGATTCGATCCTGGAGACGATGCGCGCGCTCACCGATCCGCTGGTGCTCTTCGAGGAAGCCGAGGACACGTTGCTTTCCATGCAGGAGGTGTCGCAGATCGAGTGGCCGGACGATCGGCGTCCCGAGAGCTGATGGCGCAGCCCGCCACCCTGCCCCCCGGCGTGCTGTCGCTCCACGTCCTGCCGGCCGATCATCACGACAAGGACTGGGACGCGATCATCGTCCCGAAGCAGGTGAAGGAGCGGCTGCTCGCGCAAGCGCTGCTTACGCTGAAGCACGGCCGCAAGCTCTCCCAGCTCGCGGGTCTGCCGCACGGTCTCATCGTGCTTGCCGGGCCGCCGGGCACCGGCAAGACCACGCTCGCGCGCGGCCTCGCGCAGGTGGCGGCCTCGGCGCTCGCGCGCGAAGGCGCCACAACGCTGCTGGAAATAAATCCGCACGCGTTCCCGAGCGACATGCTCGGCGAGAGCCAGCGCAACATCATGCGGCTGCTGCAGGACACGATTCCGGAGATCGCCGCGCGGCGGCCGCACACCGTGGTGCTGATCGATGAGGTGGAGAGCTTCGCCGTACGGCGCACCAGCGCCTCGTTCGAAACGAACCCGGTGGACGTTCATCGTGCTACCGATGCAGTGATGCTCGGCATCGACGAGATTGCGAAGAAGCTGCCCGCCGTCCTTTTCGTCACCACTACGAACTTCATCGACGCGATCGACGACGCATTTCTCTCGCGCGCCGACCTCGTCATGCACTTCGCGCTGCCCAACGCCGAAACGATTGCCAACATCCTGCAGCATTCGCTCGCGGAGCTCGCCGTGCAGTGGCCGGCGCTCCAGCCGCTCGCTGCGGAGCACAAGCAAATCTCGGAAATCGCCAGCCGCTGCGACGGCTGGAATGGGCGCCAGGTGCGCAAGCTCGTGCTGGCAGCGCTGGCGCAACGCCTCGAGGTGTCGAAGGACCCGGCGCTACTCACCTTCGCTGATCTGCGCGAAGCGGCGCGCAAGCGCGGCGGCGTCGAGTGGGCGGGAGAAGCCGCGCCCGCCTCGCAGCAATGGGTGGGCGAAGTGCCGCCGGACCTGAAGCACGATCACGACCATGGACATGGCGCAGACCATGACCATCATCACCACAAGACGAGGAGGATTCGTTGATGAAGTGCAAGCTCGCGCTCCTCGGAGCGCTCGCATTGGCGCCGCTGCTCGCGGCGGCGCAGCCCAACTTTGCCGGCAAGACCATCACCCTCATCGTCGGCTACAAGCCGGGCGGCGGCTACGACGGCACCGCGCGCATGCTGGCGCGGCACCTGCCGCAGCACATCCCGGGCAAGCCGACCGTGATCGTGCAGAACATGCCGGGCGGCAACAGCATCATCGCCGCCAACCATATGTACAACGTGGCGAAGCCCGACGGCCTGACGATCGGCACGTTCAACCGCAACCTGCCGATCGCGCAGCTGACCGGCGTGCAGGGCGTGAAGTTCGACATCACCAAGTTCGCCTGGATCGGCTCGGCAGCGAACGAGACCACGATTCTCGCCATCCGCGATGACCTGCCGTACAAGACTTTCGCCGACTTGCGCAAGGCCAAGGAGCCGGTCGTCATCGGCTCGACCGGACCGGGAGCCAATACCTACGACTTCCCGCTGCTCCTCAAGGACATGCTCGGCCTGAATTTCAAAATCGTGAGCGGCTATTCGTCCAGCGCCGACATCATGCTGGCCGTGGAACGCAAAGAGGTCGACGGGCGCGCCGGCTCGTACAGCTCGATCCAGCCGTTCATCGATCGCAAGCTGGTGCGCCCGGTGATCCGTGCGCGCTCGACCGACAAGCGTCTGCAGCAGCTGCCGCTCGACGAGGACTTCGCGCCCAATCCCCGCGCCAAAGCGATCATGGCGCTGCGCTCGGCACCCGAGCAGATCGCGCGCCCGTACGTGCTGCCGCCGAATACGCCCGCCGACATCGTGAAAGCCATGCGCGATGCGTTCGCGGCGACCATCAGCGATCCGGCGACGCAGGCGGAGGCGAAGAAGACGCAGCAGGATCTCGAATTCACCTCGGGCGATGAGGCCGAGAAAATCCTGAAGGAGGTGCTGTCGCAGCCCAAGGACATCGTTGCGCAGTTCTCCAAGTACATCAAGTTCGGCGAATGACGCGCTTCGTTGTTGACCCCCTGATAAGGGGGTCGCGAGCCGCAGGCGAGCGGGGGGTTTTCAGTTTTCCGTGTCAACCCCTCCCGGCGCTTCGCGCCACCCGCCTTATCCGGGTGGCAAAAGCGTGATCGACGCGCTGCTGCAGGGGCTGTTCCTCGTCCTGCAGTGGAAGGCGTTCGCCTTCATGCTCCTTGGCATCGGCGTGGGCTTCTGGGTCGGGCTGCTGCCGGGCCTCGGCGGCGCAACGACCCTCGCGCTGATGCTGCCCTTCATCTACAACATGCAGCCGGTCGAGGCATTCGCGTTCCTGCTCGGCATGCATTCCGTCGTAGCGACGACTGGCGACGTCACTTCGATTCTGTTCGGCGTGCCGGGCGAGGCGACGACCGCCGCGATCATCCTCGACGGCCATGCGATGGCGAAGAAAGGCGAAGCGGGACGCGCGCTCGGCGCCGCGCTCGCCTCCTCGCTGATCGGCGCGCTGATCGGCGCTGCGGCGCTCGCGCTCGCCATTCCGATCGTGCGCCCACTCGTGCTCACGTTTGGCTCGCCTGAGCTCTTCATGCTGGCGATCGTCGGCCTCGCGTTCATTGCATCGCTCTCGGCGCAGGGCGCGCGCGGCATGCTGCGCGGCTTTCTCGCCGGCGGCCTCGGTCTCTTCCTGGCGATGATCGGCCAGGATCCGCAGGCGGGCGTCGCGCGCTTCACCCTCGATACGCTCTACCTCTGGCAGGGCCTCGATCTCGTGCCGGTGCTGGTGGGTCTCTTCGCGCTGCCCGAGATCATCGATCTCGTGGTGCGCGGCACCTCGATCGCGGGCAACGTGCGGGCGGGCCGTATCAGCCGCGGCGCGCTCGAAGGGGTGAAGGACGTCTTCCGGCACTGGTGGCTCACCGTGCGCTGCGCGCTGATCGGTACCTTCGTCGGCATCACGCCGGGACTCGGCGGCGCGGTGGCGCAGTGGATGGCGTACGGCCACGCCACGCAGAGCGCGCGCTCGCCGGAAGAACGCCAGCGCTTCGGCCAGGGCGACGTGCGCGGCGTGCTCGGACCCGGCGCAGCGTGCAACTCGAAGGAAGGCGGCGCGCTGATTCCGACGATCGCCTTCGGCGTGCCGGGCAGCACCTCGATGGCGATCCTGCTCGGCGGCTTCTTCCTGCTGGGGCTCGTGCCGGGCCCGGACATGCTGACGAAGCACCTGACGGTGACTTTCTCGCTCGTCTGGACGATCGTGCTCGCCAACATCATTACGGTGGGCGTTTGTTTTCTGCTCTTGAATCGGCTCACCGCGCTCACTGCCGTGCCCGGACATCTGCTCGTGCCGGTGATCCTGGTGCTGGTCTTCATCGGCAGCTACACCACGAACTCGAGCTATGCCGACATCCTCGTGACGCTCGTCTTCGGCGCGGTCGGCTACTTCATGGTGGTCGCGGGCTGGCCGCGCGCGCCGCTGGTGTTGGGGCTCGTGCTCGGCAAGATCGCCGAGAACTATCTGTACATCTCGGTGGCCCGCTACGACGCGGCGTGGCTCACGCGACCCGTAGTGCTCGTGCTGCTCGCCGTGGCGATCGGCGTAATTCTCTACCCCGGGTTCCAGGCCTGGCGCAGCCGCGCGCGGAAGGCCGCGCATGCATAACCGCGCGTCGCTCGGTCTCGCGATCCTCATCATGGTGCTCGCCGGCTGGGGCACGCTGGGCGCGCTCGCCTGGCCGTGGAAGGCGAAACTCTTTCCGCTGGTGATCGGCATTCCCCTCTTCTGCCTCGCCGCGGCCGAAGCGCTATGGACGCTGTTCGGCCGGCAGCCCGAACGTCAGGGCGCCTCCGATTTTCAGTTGTCCACCGACCAAGCGCCACAAATCGCGCGCCGGCGCACGCTGGTTGCCGCGGCATGGACGGTTGGTTTCTTCATCCTGATCGTGCTTCTCGGCTTCCAGATCGCGGTTCCCGTGCTGGTGTTCGCCTATCTCAAACTGCAGGGCAAGGAAGGCTGGCTCTTCACGATCGTGTTCACCGCAGCGGTATGGGGATTCTTCTACGGGCTCTTCGACCTGCTGCTCCATCTGCCCTTCCCGCCCGGGGTGCTGCTCGAATGGCTCGGCTGATCGCCGCGCTCGCGCTTGCGGCATTCGCGCTCGTCGCGCAGGCGCAGTACCCGTCGCGCCCGATCCGCGTCCTGATCCCGCAGCCGCCGGGCGGCGCGAACGACACCGTCGCGCGCGTCATCGCGCCCGCGCTCGGCGAGCGGCTCGGCCAGCCGATCGTCATCGAGAACCGCGCCGGCGCCAATGGCAACCTGGCGATGGAGGTGGCGGCAAAGGCGCCGCCCGACGGCTATACGCTGCTTCTCGCCGCCGACGCGCAGATCGTCATCAACCCGCACTTCTATTCCAACCTGCCATTCGACACGATGAAGGATCTCGTGCCGGTGGCGAGCGTCGTCAACACGCAGATGGTGCTCGCGGTGAACCCGGCGCTGCCGGTGAAGACGCTGCAGGAATTCATCGACTACGCGCGGCGCGCCAATCCGCCGCTCGCCTACGCGTCGATCGGCAACGGCAGCCAGCATCACCTGGTGATGGAGATGCTGAAGCAGCGCGCCCACATCGATCTCCTGCATGTGCCGTTCAAGGGCGGCGGGCCGGCCACCACTGCGCTCATCGCCGGCGACGTGGCGGCCGCGTTCGGCGGCAACTCGGTGACGAGCCACGTGCGCGCCGGCCGGCTGCGCGCGCTCGCCGTGGCGGGAAAGACGCGCTCGCCGGCATTCCCCGACGTGCCGCGTCTCGCCGAGTTCTATCCCGGGCTGGAAGTCACGCCGTGGCTCGGCATCTTCGCGCCGGCCGGCGTGCCGCAGGCGGTCATCGCCAGGCTGCACGAGGCGACCAACGCGGTGCTCGCGGATGCCGCGACGGCGGAAAAGATTCGGCGCGTCGGCGGCCTCGAGCCCTACAGCAGCACGCCCGACGAATTCGCCGCGCTGCTGCACGCCGAGTACGCGCGCTACGGCGAGATCGTCAAGGCGGTCGGCGCGAAGGTCGATTAACTAGCGTGTCGGCGCGTCGCGGTCGGACATTGCCGGGTCGAAATTTTGCAGGCCCGTTGGCGTGTTGTAGAAGTTGGCGCCCCTGTGTACCGCGGTGGCAGGCAATAAAACAACGCCGTTCGCAGGTGCACGGCAGCTGTGCGCAAATCAGCGGCCGCTCGGTCGAATCGAACTGCTGCACTCGACCCTGAATGGTCCGTCGATCTTTCAAAAGGCCGACACTCGACGGCGCAGAAGCGGACGCCCATTCGTCGGTCCGTTTCCGGCAATATCCAAAACCCTCCCGATCCAAACAAATCGAATACAGCCCGTTCTCTGAGGTCGCCTTTGCCGGCACCTCGCGGTCGGCGCATCCTGCCCCCACTCGGCTAGTCGCACAGACTTGTCGAAATATTTTACGATTGAGGGCAATCTAGATAATAGGCGGAAATCAAGCACCTGATATTGCTCAGAAACGATTCGTTGGCACAGACTTCGCTTCGGTCATGCGACACCTCGCTCCGTGGGAGGGAAAGAAATGAGCGCTGGACTGTGCCAAAACAGTCTCGTCAGTAAGCGAGGCCGACGGGCAGGTCTCCTTGTCAGCGCGTCGCTTCGGTTACTTCTCGGCATCGTCGCTGCGGCAGCCGTGACGCTGCCCGCCAGGGCAAACCTTGTAATCAACCCAACGTTCGCTGCGAATATCACGAGCGACCCCAACGCCGCTACTATCGAGGGGACGATCAACTTAGCGATCGCGGTCTACGAGAGTAAGTTCGCGGATCCGATCACGGTCCACATTACATTCCAGGAGGGCGGCGGGCTTGGCTCAAGCAACACCTTCTTTACTACCATCTCCTACGCGGCTTACCTCGCAGCGCTCACGGCCGACGCCAAGACCAGCGACGATGCCATTGCCCTCGCTCATCTTCCGACAGCAGTGCAATTCCTAACGTTTTTCGGCACTCCGAACATAAACGTCAAGACTGCCAACGAAAGAGCAGTAGGAATCGCCAACGGCGTGAATCCTGACGGCACGATCACTCTAAATACGTCGATCATGAATCTTTCGCGGACCGGTGCGCAAGACCCCGCCAAATACGATCTGATGGCTGTGGTGTCTCATGAGATTGACGAAGTCCTCGGTCTGGGCTCGATCCTCCCAATCCGGCTCGACAATCCATTTCCAGAGGATCTCTTCCGCTACGATGACTCAGGTGGCCGGAGCTACACTGCCACCAGTGGCGCCGCGGCCAACTTCTCCATCGACGGCACGACTATCTTAGTTCCATTCCACAACACCAACGACGGCGGCGACTACGGCGATTGGCAAAACAGCGCCACGGTAAGGGTGCAGGACGCATTCGGCACTCCCGGCGCACAGCCGAATTTAGGGGTCGAGCTAAGAGTTCTTGATGTCATCGGCTACGACCTAGCCCCGGCTTCAGTTCCTGAGCCCGCCACTCTCGCCCTTCTCGTCCTCGGTCTCGCGGGACTCGGCTTCTCGCGCCGCAAGCAGTAACCAATTTCGCGGCCGACACAAGCCCCACTTCATCGGGGCTTGTTAGTTTGTGGCGTGAGACTCTGAAAAAACTTCGCATAGCCTGTTCGGCACGAACGGCCGCTTCAACGCAAACTATCGGGCGAGGTCGAAGGTCTGTTCATGGCCAATCACCGCCGCCGACCGAAACAATCTGAACGGCCGCAATCGTGGTGGCACTCCTGTCATTGGCGGCGACCATCGGCGTCAGAACAAACTTGAGTTACGTTAGTTGAGTCAGCGCCACGGTCTCAACCCATTGGTGCTCAGATTTGCCCGGATTGGCGACCCACGTGCCTTACAGGGGCTCGGCGGCGCAAGCGACCGCCGATTTGCTCGCCGGGTGCGTGGCGCTCGGCTTCGTCAACACGAGCACCACGCTGCCCTACGTGCGCGAAGACCGGCTGCGTGCGATCCCAGTCGCCGAGCGGCAGCGCATCTCCGGCGCGCCCGACATTCCGACGCTGGACGTGCACGCCGCGCGCTTGCGCGGCCGGATGTGGCTGCGCGGCTGCGGCGCCTCGGCATCGAGACGCGGCCGCTCGCGCTCAGCGAATTCAGCGCCTTCATCGCCGCCGAGACCGAGAAGTGGAGCGCGATCATCCGCCGCTCCGCCGCCAAGGCGCAATGATGCGCTGGCTGCGGCGCTCGCCGGCGCAGACGTTCCTGCTCGTGCCGCTCGCGACCATCGCGTGGGAATGGACCATGGGCACGCTGCACGTCGAGCCGCTCTACGCGCTCGTCATACTGTGGGGCTACCTGCAATACCGCCTGTGCGGCCGCTATCGCATCCGGCTCGGCGGCGGGGGGCCGGGACTTTCCGGTGCGCCGCCGGAGCGGCTGGTCGACACCGGCGTCTATGCCTGGACGCGCAATCCGATGTACCTCGGCCACGTCATCTACATGATCGGCGTCGCGTTCACCTTTGAATCCTGGTTTGCCGCGGTCATCGCCATCGCGCGCACCGTGTGGTTTCACTTCCGCGTGCGCCGCGACGAACGCGGGCTCGCCGCGCGCTTCGGCGAGCCGTATATCGCCTATACGCGCCGCGTGAGGCGCTGGCTGCCCGGACTCTTCTAGGCCGGCCGCTCGCCCTGGATGGTGACGCGGCGCAGCCAGCGGCTCGCGTTGGGATCGAAGTCGCGGCGCGCGTGCAGCGTGCAGCGGTTGTCCCAGAGCAGCAGATCGCCGACGCGCCAGCGGTGCTCGTAGATGAATTCCGGCCGCTCGATGGTCGAGAACATGATGCCGAGGAGTTGCTCGCTCTCTTCACGCGGCAAGCCCTCGATGGAGTGCGTCATCAGCTGGTTGACGTAGAGCGCCTGGCGGCCGGTCGCCGGATGCGTGCGCGCGATCGGATGGGCATAGGACAAGCCCGCCTGCGGCTCCACCATGTGCTTGCGGTCGAGCACGCCGCCGCCGTAGTCGTACACCTGCACCGCTTTGCGGCCGACGACGCGCGCTTTCACATCGGCCGGCAGCGCCTCGTACGCCTTGTATGCATTGGCGAAGAGCGTATTGCCGCCCTCCTCCGGGATCTCGATGGCGTAGAGCATCGTGCCCATCGCCGGCCGCTCCTTGTAGCACTGGTCGCTGTGGAACTGCATCTCGCCGAGCGGCAGCGCGCCGACCATCTTGCCGTCTTTCTTGCGGTTGCCGATGTACATCACCGCCTTGTTGGTCGGCGAATGGTGGTCCGTGTGAATGGGTGAGAGCGCGCCAAAGCGCTCGGCGAAGCGCACCTGCTGCTCCTCGTCGAGGTCCTGGCCGCGCAGCAGGATGACGAGGTGCTGATGCCACGCGTCTTCGATTTGCCGAAAAACCTCTGACGACAGCGGCCGCGACGCGTCGACGCCGCGGATCTCGGCGCCGAGCGCGGCTGAGAGCGGGTGGACCTCCATCCACCCGATGGTAGCGAAAAAGGCCCGCCGAACGCTCGGGCGGGCCTCCGCGCGGCTACTGCTTCGGGATACCGGCGGCGAACCAGTTGCCGCCACCGCCGACGATCAGCAGCACCGGCCGATCGCAGGGCTCGGGCGGCACGGCGGAGAGCTGGCCGTCGATGCGGAAATCGCCATCCGGCTCGAGCGGCACGAGCTCGGAATCGAACGGTGTGCCGGTGCCCGGCCCGCAGAAAAGCCGCGCCCGCACGCTCTGGCCCGCGTTGGTGCCAATCGTGTCGCCGCCCGCGATCAAGAGGCCGCGGCCCTCGACCGAAATGCGCCCATCGGTTCGAACGTCGGCGCTCAGGCGCGAGATCACCCACGGCTGGCCGCCGGGGTTGACGCCGCGTACGACGTTCGCGACGCCGCCGACTCTCGCCGGCACGACGCCTATTCCACCATCGAACCGCACAAGCCGGTCGTCCGCGCTCGCCTGCAACGGCAATGCGAACGCCGCTGCCAACACAGCAGCCGCTACTGCTTTATTCCTCATAGCACGCTCCCGAATCTGGTTGTATTGCGATTAAAGAGCAGTGCCACGCGCGTGGATCTGCGCACGGATGAACACGCTATTCCGCGAATTAATTCCGAGCGATGCGAAACAACTACCGCCCGAGATGGAAGGCAGCGGGCAGGAATAGCGTGAACCAAGGGACCAGCGCTACGAGAAAAAGCGCGAGCACCAGCACGACGAGGAACGGGATCATCGGCCGCGTGGCCCGCTCGATCGTCGTCCCGGCCACGGCGCAGGCGACGTAGAAGCCGATGCCGACGGGCGGCATGAAGAGCCCGATACCCATCGCGATCAGCAGCACGATGCCGTAGTGCAGCGGGCTCACGCCGACCTGCTCCGCGATCGGCATGAGAATCGGTGCGAGGATGAGTAACGCGGGCAGCCCTTCCAGGATCGAGCCGATAACGATCAAGAGCAGCATCGACGCCAGCAGGAAGACGATCTGGCTCTGGTGCGCGCTCGTGAGTATCTCGACCAGACGCTGCGGCAGGTAAGCGACCGTCAGCACCCACGAGTAGCTCGTGGCCGCCGCAAGGATGAAGAGGATCATCCCGGACACCGAGGCGCACTCGACCACGCAGCGCACGAATTCGCGCATGCCGAGCTCGCGGTAGATTGCGACGGCGAGCACGATGCCGTAGACCACGGCGAACGACGACACTTCGGTTGGCGTGCCGATGCCGAGCAGGATCCCGGCGAAGAGAATCACCGGCATGGCGAGTGGCAGCGCGCCGGCAGCGGCTGCGGCGCCGAATTCGCGCAGCGTCGCGCGCGGCAGTCGGGCGAGGTTCGCTCGCTTCGCGCGCAAGTAGATGAGCACCATGAGGCATAGCGCGACCACACCGGCGGGCACGAGGCCGGCGATGAACAGCGCGCCGATCGAAAGCGAGGTGACCGATGCCAGCACCAGCATTGCGATGCTTGGCGGCACCGTTTCTCCCATCGCCGCCGAAGCAGCGAGCACCGCGGCACCTTCCTCGAGGCTGTAGCCCTGCCGGCGCAGCATGTCGCGCATCACGGAGCCTACCGCCGCGACGTCGGCCGTCTTGGCTCCAGAGAGGCCCGAGACGACGTACATGCTGACGACCATCACCTGCAGCAGCCCGCCGCGGAAGTGGCCGACGAGCGTGTGCACGAAGCGCACCAGGCGCAGGCTGATGCCGCCCGTTTCCATGATCAGGCCGGCGAAGATGAAGAACGGCAGCGCGAGCAGCACGAAGTTGCCGGTGCCGTCGACCATGTTCTGGGCGAGCGCCACCATCGGCACGGCGCCGGTGGCGTAGAGGTATCCGACCGTGCCGAGCAGCAGAGCAAAGGCGACGGGAAGTCCCGCGAGCACGGTGCAGAAGAAAAGGCCGAGTGCTAGCCACAAGCCCGCGTCGCCGGAGAACCAGGGGCGCCAGATCTCCCGGCTCAGCACCACGGTTAGGACGATTAGCGCATACGCGCCACCGACCACCAGCACGGTCTTGCGGTGCAAGCCCACGAGCCGTTGCAGTGCGCTTACCACAAGCACGATCGCGCCCGCGGCGAGCGGCGCGGCGAACCAGCTTGCGTGCATCTGCAGGATCGGCGTCGCTTCATCCCAGCGCGCGATGAAGAGCGGAACGGCGTTGTAGCCCGCGATGAACGCCAGTGTCAGGACGAGGAGCTCATTGAGCGCGTAGCAGACCCGCTGCGCCGGCGCGGGCAGCGCGTCGAGCAGCGTGTGCACAAACGCGTGCTCGCCGCGCCGATAGGCGAACGCACCGCCGAGGAACGCGATCGTGGAGAGCGCGAGCTTGGCCGCCTCGTCCGACCATAGCAGCGGCAGGCCGAAGAACGCCCGGCCGATGACGTTGCAGAACACGACCGCGAGCTCGACGAGCAGCGCGGTGGCGAGCAGCAGCCCGAGCGCGGCGTCGAGCGCGCGCAGCCACCCGCCCGCGGAATGCGCGTTGTTCTGCAACTCGCGAGGGCTAGGCGCTCGCCGCCTTGATCACCCGGTCGGCGAACTCCGCGCCGATCTTCGGCCGGAACTCGGCGTAGACCGGCTCCATCGCCTTGCGAAACGCCGGATAGTCGATCTCGTTGACGGCGAGGCCGCGTTGCTCGCACTGCTTGCGGTTCTCAGCCGACTTGTCCGCGACGAGCTTGCGCCAGACCGGCTGCATCTCCTTAACCGTCTCGCGGATCACTTCGCGGTCCTTCGGGCTCAGGCTGTCGAAGCGCACCTTGCTCGCCATGAAGGCGCCGCCGTTGTAGACGTGGTTGGTAAGCCCGACGTATTTCGTCACTTCGACGAGCTTGCTCGAGATGACGGCGAGGAACGGCAGCTCGTAGCCGTTCACCGTGCCCTGCGACATGGCGATGTAGAGCTCAGCGAGGTCGATCACGACCGGTACCGCGCCCACTGTCTTGAACATCGCCGCGAACACTGCGCCGGGCTGGATGCGCAGCTTCAGCCCGCTCATATCTTCGGGTCGGCGGATGGCGTGGGTGTTGGTTTCGGTCTCGCGCCAGCCGTAGTGGCCCCACGTCAGCCCGTAGATGCCCTTGGTTTCCATGTCCTTTAGGAGCTGCTGCCCGATCGGCCCGTCGAGCACGCGCTCGGCCGCGGCCTCGTCCTTGAAGAGGAACGGCAGGTCGAGCGCCTGGATGCGCGGGAAGAACGATTCCAGGAACCCCGTGGTATGCATCGCCAGGTCCACAATGCCGGTGGTCAGCCCGGAGACGATGTTCACCTCGCTGCCGAGCTGCCCGCCGGCGAACACGCGGATCTTGACCGCGCCCTTGGTGCGCTGCTCCACGAGCTGCGCGATGCGCGTGGCGATCTGCTGCGATGGATGCAGCGGCGTATCCGGGTGCGCGAGCTTCAGCACCACCGGCTCGCCCGCCGCGCGCGCCTGCGGTACGCCGAGCGCGAGCGCCGAGGCACCCGTGCCAACGATGAATTTGCGTCGATCCATTTTCGCTGCTCCTCTCAGAAATCGTACAGCGCGGCCGGATTGTCGACCAGAACCCGCCGGCGCAGCGCCGCATCGGGAATCCACTGGCCGAGCAGATCGAGCAGCGCGCCATCATTCGGCATCGCCGACTTCACCATTACGTGCGGCCAGTCGGAGCCCCACAGCAGGCGCTGCGGCGCGGCCTCGAGCAGCGCGCGCGCGAAGGGAGTGACTTCCGGATAGGGCAGCTCCTGCGCCGTGAGCCGATAAGGCCCGGTCAGCTTGACCCACGCCCTTCCATCACGTGCCAGGCGCAGCAGGGCGCGAAAACCCGCGCCTTGCGTGCCGCTCGCCGTCGGCGCGTAGCCGAGATGGCCGAATGAAACGTCGACCGGGAAATCGGCCAACTGGCGATCGAGGTCGGGGAACTCGTCCACGTGCAGGAGCAATTCGACGTGCCAGCCGAACGGCTTCACGCGCCGCGCGAGGCCGCGGAGCTCGTCGCGCGGCAGCCGGCCGGCGCCCGATTTCAAATCAACGATATTGCAGCGTACGCCGCGCACGCCTTGCGCATGCAGCCGCTCGAGCGTCTGCCCGTCCACGTCGAAGGGCACGACGGCGATGCCGCGCATGCGCCCCGGATCCGCCGCGAGCGCATCGAGCATCGCGCGGTTATCGGTACCGTACGCGCTCGGCTGTACCAGCACGGCGCGTTGCACGCCGAGCGCGTCGAGCATGCGGTTGAAGTCGGCGGCGCCGGCTGCGTCGGGCGGCCCATAGAGGGCAGCCGGGATCATCGGATAGCGCGACTCGGGCCCGAATACATGCGCGTGGCAATCGCAGGCGAGCGGCGGCACGGCGATGCGCGGCGTGCGCGGGTTGCCATCGGGCGCGGCGGCGCCGATCCTTTTCTGTACTCCCGCGCTCACGTTCGGATGATAGCCGCGCGTCAGGCCTCGGCGCCACGCAGGCGCCACCATTTCGCAATGCCCGCGGCAATGATGGCTGCGCCGAAAAGCGTCGCCGCCGGCGCGCCGACAAGATCGGCGACGAAACCGGCCTGCAGCCGGCCGAGCGGCGCGCTGCCGCGCGTGCTGAGGACCACGACTGACATGACGCGCCCGCGCAGCACATCGGGCACCAGCGTCTGCGCGAGCGTATTGCGGTTCACGCCCCAGATGCCGTCGCACGTGCCGAGCAGAAAGAGCAGCACGACTGAGAGCGCGAGCAACGGCGAGAGTGCGAAGGCGGCGAGCAGCGCGCAGTACACGGCGCCGGCATACAGGATGACGCGCATGTGTCGGGTGAGCTGGGCGACGACCATGAAGAGCATCGCGCACATGCCGCCGGCGCCGAGCGCGCTCAAAAGCCAGCCGAGGCCCTGCGCGTCGGTGCGAAGCACGTCTTTCGCGATGATGGTAATCAGCGTGATGTTGTGGCCAAAGAGACCGCTCACGATCTCGAGCGCGAGCGCGACGCGCAACGGCGCGTGGTCCCAGACGAACTGCAGCCCTTCTCGCATCCCGTGCCACAGCGTGCCCGGCGCCGAATCATGGGTTGGCATGGGGGAAAGACGCATGGCGGCAAGCGCGGCCAGCATGCCGATGAAGCTCATCGCGTTGATCCAGAAAGGCAGCGCATAACTGCCGTAGGCGAGCGCCGCGCCGCCGATCGACGGGCCGATCAGCACGCCGCAGCGCACGGCGACGGCGTTGAAGGTCACCGCGCTCTGCATGGCGGTCCGCGGCACGAGGCCGGCGAAGAGCGCCTGGCGCGCCGGCACGGAAAAGGCGGAAAGCGTGCCGTTCACGAACGAGAGCGCATACAGATGCCAGTACTCGAGCCGGCCGCTCCACGCCAAGACCCCGATGGCGAGCGAATTCACGAACATCAAGGATTCCGTGCAGTAGAGCATCGCGCGACGCGGCAGGCGATCGGCGACCGCGCCACCGAGGAGCGCGAGGGCGATGGTCGGCGCTGCGCGCGCGAGACCGGCTAGGCCAAGAAGCAGCGCCGAGCCGGTGAGCTCATACAGGATCCACGAGACAGCGGTCTGCTCGACCCACGCCCCGGTCTGCGACGTGAAGTGCCCGACGAGGTAGAGGACGTAGTTGCGGCTGCGCAGCGCGGCGAGCCCACGCAGCGCCATGCGGCTAAAGCCAGGGCATCAGCGACGCATGGATCACGTCCGGCACGCCGTGCCCGCCCACCGAGCGGATCGCGAGGTCGACGTCCTTGAGGCCGAAGCGATGCGTCGTGATCTTTTCCAGCGGGAAGCGTTTCGACGCGAGTTGCGCGAGCGCCAGCTCGCAGGCCTTGTAGCTGTGGCCGCGGGCGCTCTTGATGGTGATCGCCTTGACCGTGACGCGCTCGAGCGGGAAGTTGGGAAATTCCTTGAGCTCGCCCTGCACCACGATGGTCCCCGCCTTGCGCTTCATCGCCTCGACGCCGAGCAGGATCGGGATCGTGCCGGCGCCGGCAGTGCAATCGAGCACCACGTCGACGCCTTTGCCGCCGGTGATCTCCTTGATGCGCGCGAGCGGATCTTCCTTGTTGACGTCGATGGTGTAATCGGCGCCAAGCTCGCGTGCCACCTGAAGGCGTGCGCCATCCTTCGCGGTGCCCGTGACGATGATGAGCGAAGCGCCCGCCTGCTTGCAGATCACCGTCTGCGACAGTCCTTGCTGCCCCGGGCCCTGGATCAGCACCGTCGAGTTGTAGCCGACGCCGCCGTCGAAGAGCGACCACTCGACGCCGTTCGCCATCGGTGTCACCAGGCCGGCGAGCTCCGGCGTGACGCCCTTCGGCACATGATGGAGCACCGCGTTCCACGGCAGGTAAACGTACTGCGCGAACCCGCCCCACAGATGCGGCGCGCGCTCGGCCGAGGTGTACCCGTAGCGGATGCCCTCGGGGTTGTTGCGCCAGTCGGTGTTTTCGCAATGGCGGTACTGGCCGGCGTGGCACCACTCGCACTTGCCGCACATCACATAGTGCTCGACGAACACCAGATCGCCTTCCTTGAAGCCTTTGCGGCGCGTGAACTCGCGACCGGCCTTGGCGATGACGCCGATGTTCTCGTGGCCCATGATCACCGGCGCGGAGCTCGGCGGGGTCTTGTAGAGCTTGACGTCGGTGCCGCAAATGCCGGCCACCTCCATTTTCATGAGGGCGCTGTCCGCCGGGATCTCGGGCATCGGGAATTCGCGGATCTCGGTCTTGCTGGGCGCGGTCCTTACGGCTGCCAGTACTTTGTCCATAATGAGGCGAGTTTCTCATGCTCGCGCCGTTCCAGAAGAGTCCAGAGCGCGCCGACGCCGCGGCCCGCGTGAAACGCTGGGTGCGAAGGCGCTTCTCCCTCGGCGACGAGAGCACCGTGCTCGTGACCGAGCTCGAGAACGGGCCGCCCGGCTTTCCACCGCTCAGCACCGTCGTCGCCTTCTGGACGGCCGAGCGAAAGCACTATCACTTCCGCATTTTCAAGCCGCTGGAAGCGGTCGTCGAAGCGGACATCCCGCCCACCTGGTACCGCGACGCGCTGGCGGTAACACCCGGCGTCGACTGCGGCTGCTGCTAGAGCTGTTCCGGGATATGGAACTATGCTCCCGTAAATGGAAACGGATTAGACTCGGCTCCACCGATTCGAGGAGGAATGCATGACCGTTGCGACGAAGGAAAGGACCAAGCCCCGCATTGCCACGATGAACGCCGTGCACGACCTGCCGGTCCTGGTGGCGCGCGATGAGGGCTACTTCAAGGACGAAGGCCTGGACGTGGAATTCGTGACCACGCCGGGCATGGCGCAGGTCACCACCTCGCACTTCGTCAAGTTCGACTCGGTGTTCGATCGCCCGCTCGATTCCGTCTACAACGACGGCGGCATCGACCAGTACCGCATGTGCGAGTGGGGCATCATGAAGCGCGCCGTAGAAGCGAACGCGCAAAACCTCCGCGGCCGCAAGATCGTGGCGCTCGGCGCCTCGATGTCGAAGTTCGCGATCGTCGTGAACCCGAGCTCGAAGGTCTACGAGCCGGAGATGCTGAAGGACAAGCCGATCGCGGTGACGCCGAACAACGGCTCCGACTTCACCACGCTGAAGATGATGGAAGGCTTCCTCGAGCCGGAGCATCTCAAGCGTACCAATGCCGGCTCAATGCTGAAGCGCCTGGAAGCGGTGCGCGACGGCAAGGTCGCCGCCGCGAGCCTGATGGAGCCCTGGATCAGCGTGGCGCAGAAGTGGGGCATGCGCATCCTGATCGAATCGCATTCCACGCGCGCCGAGGCCGCCGGGGACGATCTCGACGGCGAGACGCTGAAGAAAATGTTCCGCGCGCAGGCGCGCGCCGTCGAGAAGATCGAGAAGGATCCGCGTCCTTACGTCCACTACTTCGTCCGCGAGACGGGCGGCCTCTTGAAGCCCGAGGAGTTCCAGACTTGGCGGCTGCTGCACGCCGCGCCGCAGCCCTACACGCGCGAGCGCTGGGACGACACCTACCGCTGGACCGTAAAGTGGAACATGACCGTGCCCGGCGCCACCTACGAGAACACGGTGGACAATCGCGCCTGGCAATAAATAGAGACAGGCCCTGATTTAGGAGGTGGCAATGAAGAAGGTCAAGGCATCGATGATGAACGCGATCCACGACCTGCCGCTGCTCGTGGCGCGCGACGAAGGTTTCTTCCGCGATGAGGGGCTCGACGTCGAGATCATCACGACGCCCGGCTCGGGCCAGCGCAATTCGGATCACCAGGCGCTGCGCGCGAACATCTTCGAGCGCACCATGGAGGCGCTCTACGAGCAGGGCGCCTGCGACCAGTTCCGCATGTGCGAGTGGGGCATCATGAAGCGCGCGGTGGAGTCGAACGTCGAGAAGGGCCACCGCCCGGCGAAGATCGTGGCGCTGGGCTCGGCGATGTCGACCTTCGCCATCGTCGCCGATCCGAAGTCGGGCATCTTCGAGCCCGAGCAGCTCAAGGACAAGCCGATCGGCGTGAGCCCGTTCAACGGCTCGCATTTCACGACGCTCAAGCTGCTGGAGGGTTTCCTCAAGCGCGAGCAGATCAAGACCACTTTCGCCGGCACGATGCGCGAGCGCATCGAGGCGCTGAAGCGCGGCGAGGTCGCGGCGGTGAGCCTGATGGAGCCGTGGATCAGCGTGGCGGAGAAGCAAGGGCTGCGCGTGCTGATGGAGTCACACTCTACGCGCAGCGAAGCCGCGGGCGACGAGCTCGACGGGCCGACGCTGCGCAAGATGTTCAACGCCGAAGCCGAGGCGGCACGCGCCATCGACAAGGACCCCGCCAAGTACGCGCACTACCTGGTCGAGGAAGCCGGCGGCATGCTCGAGCTGAAGGACCTCAAGCTCGCGCGCATCCTCAACGCGCCACCCGAGCCTTACACCCGTGAGCGCTTCCAGCACACCTACGACTGGACGCGTGACTGGGGCCTCGTGCCGGCCGGCGCGACCTACGAGAACACGGTCGACAATCGCGCCTGGCAGTGATTAGAAAAATAGGGACAGTCCCTATTTTTCTCGGTCTGGCGCTGCTGGCCGGCCCGGCGCCAGCGCAGGACCAGCTGCCGCTCATCAAGGTCGTCGCCACCGGCGGCACGATCGCCAACACGCCGTCGGGCCGGCTGCATGCCGGCGAAGTGGCGGAGGCGATTCCGCAGCTGAAGAGGGTGGCGCGGCTCGAAGTCGATGAGCTGATGCGCGTCGGCTCGAGCTCGATCACCCTCGAGCAATGGCTGACGCTCGCCCGGCGCATCAACGAGATCTTCGCGCGCGAGCCGGAAGTGAAAGGCGTGGTGGTGACGCACGGCTCGAATACGGTGGAGGAAACCGCCTATTTCCTCAGCCTGACGGTAAAGAGCGACAAGCCCGTCGTGCTCACCGCCGCGCAGCGCCAGTTCACCACGCTCAGCTCCGACAGCCCGAAGAACTTCCTGCAGGCGGTGCGCGTCGCGGCGGCCGACGAGGCGCGCGGCAAAGGCGCCCTGGTCGTCACCAACGATGTGATCAATGCTGCGCGCGATGTGACCAAGCAGATCAGCTACCGGCTGGAGACCTACTCGAGCCGCGACGTCGGCGCGCTCGGCTACGTCGACGAGGACCGCGTGACCTTCTATCGCGCGCCGACCAAGGCCACCGGTGGCTTCGACATCGCCCACCTGCAGAAGCTGCCGCGCGTGGACGTCATCTACACCTATGCCGACGCCGACGGTGGCCTGATCGACGCGGCGGTGGCGCAGGCGAAAGCCGAGGGCCTCGTCATCGCCGGCTTCCCGACCGGCTCCGGGACGCCGGCAATGGACGAAGCGGTGAAGCGGGTGATCGCGAAAGGCGTGCCGGTGGTGATGACCAACCGCGGCGGCATGGGCCGGGTCACGGAGACCGCGACGCGAGCGGGCGAAAAGCGCCCGCTTCTCTACGGCGACAACTTGACGCCACAGAAAGCGCGCATTCTCCTGATGCTCGCCCTTACCCGCACCCGCGACCCCGCCGAGCTGCAGAAAATCTTCGCCACCTACTGATCAGGGAAAATGGGGACGGACCCCATTTTTCTCATATGAGAATCGACTGCTGACGGGAAAAATAGGGTCGGTCCCTATTTTCAGAAATCTTCGCGACCTACTGATCGCGTGACCCCGACCGAGACAGTCGCCGCATCGCCGAGCACCATCCAGCGCCTGCGGCTCTATTACGGGCGGCACGAGGGCCGCGTCGCGGCCGTGTTCTTCGCCGGCGGCTTCATCTTCGATACGGTCGCGGTCGGGCGCGTCGACTCGTGGCACATGATCGCGCAGCAGGCGCTTTACCTCGCGATCGTCACGGCGGTGCTGACGCAGATGTTCTTCGTGCCGGTCGAGCCGGCGCTTGAGGGCGCACCCGCCGTCAAGCGCTACTACTACCGCCATCGCCTCGCGCTGCTGAGCTTCTTTCTCGGCACGCTCCTCAACGTCTACACGCTCTTCTTCTTCAAGAGCTCGTCGCTTCTCGTCTCGTTCTGGTTCATGCTGGTAATGATCGGCCTCTTATTCCTTAACGAGTTCGGACCGTTCAAGCGGCTGGGAATCTCGTTCAAATTTGCGCTGCTCAGCCTTTGCGGACTGTCGTTCTGCGCCACCGTGGTGCCGGTGATCTTTGGCCAGGTGGGCATCACGGTCTTCCTCGTGTCGATGGCGATGGCCTGTCTGCCGATGCTCGGCCTTGCGGCGTGGATCGGGAGACGCGCCCCGGACCGCTATCCTGCGGTGCGCAGCCAGATGCTGGTGCCGTTCGGCCTGATGCTGGTCGTGTTTCTCGCCGCTTACCTGCTGCGCGTGATCCCGCCGGTGCCGCTCTCGCTTCCCTACATCGGCGTCTACCACTCCGTCGAGCGCACGACGGAGGGCTACCAGCTCGGCCATGAGCGCCCGATCTGGGCGTTCTGGCGTAACGGCGACCAGCAATTCCGCGCGCAGCCCGGCGACCGGATCTACGTCTTCTTCCGCGTTTTCTCACCCGCGAGCTTCGCCGACGAAGTGCGCATGCTGTGGTTCCATCGCGAGCAGCGCCGCTGGGCGCTGCAGGACACGATCCCGATCAAAATCGTCGGCGGCCGCGCCCAGGGCTTCCGCGGCTACGGCTTCAAATCGAACTACCAGCCCGGCGCCTGGAAGGTGCACATCGAAACCACCGACGGGCGCGAGATCGGCCGTGTTTATTTCGATGTCGAGCCGGCGCCTGCCTCACCGCGCACCCTGACCGTCGACCTTCACTGAGTTGAGAAAATCGAGCAGCCGCGCGGGCGCATTCGCCTCCGTCTGCTGCTCGGGCAGCATGTCCCAGTACTCGTTCTGCGGAAGACATTCCTCGAGATAGCGCGCGGCCGAGGTCGCATGCGACTCGTCGCGGCCGGGGACGATCAGAGCCGGGATGTTGACTCCGAAAAGCTGCTCGGGCGCCGCGCCCGGCGACGTGTCGCGATCGAACAGCGTGTTGCACGTGCGCTCGACAAGCCCGCTGTACGTGCGCACATCGTGCTTCACATACTCGGTGGCGAAGCGCGCATCGCTGCGCAGCGGCGACGCCCACGGCCCGCCGCGCGGATCGGCGTTGAAGGCCTTGCCTTCCTTACGTACGTGCGCGACCACGCCATCCATGCCCTGCTCTCGCACAAAAGCAAGGTGCTGCGCGAAGCGCTCATGCGCCTTGATGCGGTACTTGGCGCCGCCGACCGGCCACCAGAGGAGCATCGAGAGCGTCGCTTGCGGATACGCGACCGCGAACGCCATGACGCACGAGCAGCCCATGCAGCCGCCCATGACATGCGCGCGTTCGACGCCGAGATGCTCGAGCAGCGCTTTGCCTTGCCGCGCGTAATGCGCCCAGGTGATGAGCTCGACGCGCCCGCCGGAGGCGCCGCACTCGCGCCGGTCGAAGACGATGCAGCGATAGCGCTTCGGCAGATGCTCGAGCAGCTTCACGCGGGCGTAAACGCCCTGCGTGCGCCATTTCTCGATCGTGGCGTCGAAGCCGCCGGGCGCGTACATCAG